>NZ_JAAFZA010000469.1 GCF_015356865.1 Catenulispora pinisilvae | reverse complement strand
CCCATCACACCGTCCATCCGGGCCCGCCGCCGCCCACGCACCAGCAGCCACCCGCCGAGCACCAGCGAACCGGTCATCGCGACCGCGGCGTCGACCATCCCGCGCCGGCCCTTGCTCAGTCCCCCGATGCTCTGGTCCGCGACCTCCTCCGGGCCGAACCCGAAGTACTTCGCCCCCTGATACGCCTGCGCATGGGGTGTCGGCGGCTGCCCGGCCACCCCGGCGGCCGCCTTCAGTGCCGCGACCGGGTCCACGATCCCGCTGCCGATCTGGTCGTCGCGCCCGCCGGCCGGCCGGTGCGAGGCCGTGCTCTTCAGAATCTGCGCCACCTGCTCCGGGCTCAGCGCCGGGTTCGCCGAGCGGATCAGCGCCACGACCCCGGCGACGTACGCGCACGCCGGGCTGGTCCCGGCGCCGACCAGGATGTCGTCGCCGATCTCCGGGCCGAAGTCGGCGTAGGTGTCCCCGGCCAGATCGTTGATCGGCAGGGCCATCGGGATGTTCACGCCGGGCGCGGCGACCGCCACGTCCCAGCCGGTCGAGGAGAAGAACGCGCGCTTGCCGGTCTGGTCCACGGCCGCCACCCCGATCACCCCGCGCTCGCCGGCCGGGTACTCGGTCACGTCCTTGTCCGGCTTGTCGCCGGAGTTCCCCGCCGAGACGACCACCGAGACCCCGTGCGCGATCGCGTAGCGCACCGCGTCGGCCTCGTTCGTGCTGTCGCTGTCCGCGCCGGGCACCGTGCCGCCCAGCGACATGCTGATGACCTGCGCGCCGTGGTCGACCGCGTACTTGATGCCCTCGGAGATCGGCGTGTGCGAGGCCTGGAGCAGGCCGTTGTCCGGGCTCTCGTCGTCCCGGATCACCCGCACCGAAAGGATCTTCGCGGCCGGGGCCACCCCCATGACGCCCTGCGAGCCGCCGGGGCCGTGCCCGTGGCCGGCGATGACCGACGCCATGCCGGTCCCGTGCACGCCCCAGTCCGGGTCCCCGGGCTTCTCGGTGCCGCCGACGAAGTCCGGACCCGCGGTCACCTGGCCGGTCAGGTCCGCGCGGGTGCCGACGACGCCGGTGTCCAGGACCGCGACCGTGACGCCCGCCCCCTTCGTGGTCTTCCACGCCTGCGGGAGGTTCAGGAAGGAGATCGGCCACTGCGCCGTGCGGACCGCGTCGGCGGCTCGGGCGGCGGGGGCGGCGATCAGCACCGGGAGCGCCGCGGCGAGTGCGAGGGCTGATAGGCGGTGCATCCGCGTAACGGTCGTCACTGGCCCTTCCCCGCATTGGTGAACTCGCCGGCGAACAGATCGGACAACCCCGACGCTGCCTGCACCGGCGGCGAGTCGGCGACCAGCGCCTTCCCCGATCCGGTCCGCGACTGCGCGGCCGTCGAACCGGCGCGGCCGTCTGCGAACCCTGACACGACGTACACGAGATAGGAACCGTCGTTGGACGCCTGGGAGTTCCACGTCACGCGCTGATTGTCGGCGAACCCGGCGGCCACGGTGGCCGGAACGGGGAACACATCCGGCATCAGCTCCGGCCGCCGGGAGTCGGCGTCGGGCGTCCACTGCCGCCACACCTTGTCGCGCGCCGAGGCCTCGCCCCCGACCACCACCACGCCGACGGTCGCGAAGACCGTCTGGGTGATGTCGGTGTAGGTGGCACGCAGGACCTTGACACAGCCGGCGCCGGGGGCGTCCGTGGCGAGCTCCTCGCCGAAGGCCTTGGGGAGCACGTCGCAGCCCGCGGCGGGGGCGATGCCCAGCCGCACATACTGGCTGCCCAGCGTCACGGTCGGCGGGAAGACCTGCTCGACCGGCTTGGTGCGCCACAAAGCCAGGATCGACTCGTCCGCGAGCTGGGACGGCGCAACCGGCACCGGCTTGGCGGCCTGGGAGGAGCCGGAGGTGGTCACAACGGCGGTGGCCGCGATCGCGGCGCCGAGCGCGACGCTCAACACCGCGCCCATCCAGTAGCGCTTAGGCATGCCGCTCCGCGTCCCCCCAGGACTCCTAGCGAAATCGTGACTCGAACCTCAGAAACCACAGAACAGTAGCCGGGTTGCCGCTGCGTGCGTAACCCGATCTCCAGACCGGCCCGATCACCGCCGGCCGGCGATGTGCCACCGATGCGCGGCCGCCGCGCCGACGGCACCGATCCCCACCCGCCGCACCCCGCTCTACCGCCTGGCCGCTCGCCTGTGCGACGCTGATC
>NZ_JAAFZA010000468.1 GCF_015356865.1 Catenulispora pinisilvae | reverse complement strand
ATAAGAGACAGCCATCAGCCCGAGCATCGCGCCCGGCCCCGGCTCACCGGGCAACCCGGCGACCATGGCGACCACTGCCGCGACGCCACTGACCCCGAGCGCCACGATCGGCGCGGCCAAGGGACGCCGCCGCCGGACCAACGCCACCCCGCACACCACCACCCCGGTGGCCAAGTCGAGCGCCCAGACCCGGCCCTCGCGCGCCAGGCGGTCGGCGATGAAGACCAGCAGCGTTGCGCAGAGTATGGCGAAGAGCGCGTTGGCCACGGCCCCGGGCTGGACTGTGGTTTTGGTGCCACTGCGCCCCGCCGCCACCGAGTCCGTCGCCTCCATGCAGATCAGCGTAGGTGACGCCGCCTCCGCCGCTGCACCGGCCGAAAGTACTGTCGCGCACCGCCCGAACCGTGCTTTCGGTCGGTGCCGGGCATGCCGCGCGGGCGACACGGTTGGGCCGTGGGTATCTACGCGCTCTTCACCGCGGTCTCGGCCGGGCTCTGCTTCTGGCGGATCCGAGGCGGGCTCAGCTGATTCGGCGCTGTCTTTAGCTCTAGCCGATCGTCTCGTCTTAAGGCTGCCGCGGCTACAGGCCGCCGCGACTACTTCCCGGCAGCCGTCTCCTCGATCAGCGCCGAACCGGTCAGGTACTTCTCCGCGACCGAGGTGTTGTACTTGGCGAGTATCGCGCCGAGGGTCTGCACGTCCTCATCTGTCCAGTCGCGGAGTAGGTATTCGTGGTTCTCGGTGCGCTTGGTCTGCACTTCGCGCATCCGGGCCAGGCCTTCCGCGGTCGGCGTCACGACCGAACAGCGCCGGTCGGCCGGGTCTGGGCTGCGCGCGACGAACCCCGCCTTCTGGAGCACGGACACCTGGCGGCCGGCGGTCGACGGGTCCAGGCCCAGGACGGCGGCCAGGGCGTTGATGTTCATCGGGCCGGAGTCGTCGAGCGTGCGCAGGAGGAGGTATTCGGCGCGGTCGAGGGTGTCGTGGACGTCGGTGCGCCGGTACAGGAGCTCGATGTGGCGGACCAGGACGGCTGTCTGCCGCTCGACGCGGTCCAGGGCCTCGTCTCGGTGCGGCGGGTCGGCCGCCTTGCTTCGGTGCGCTGTGCCTGTGCCCGTGCCCGACGTGCCCATGCCTGTGCCCGTGCCAGCGCCGCCCGCCGCACTGCTCCGATCCGGCGCGCCGGTGCCGGCCGGCGCGGACGCCGCCGCTGTGACCCGGCTCTCGCGTGCTGCCTCCACAGCTGCCTCCCAATTATCGGTATGATGCAGGTAATTCTTCCGGGCCGCGGCCTTCCCCGCAGGATAGGCCGTCCGGCCGCCTGGTTCGCGACCTGACCGGCGCCGGAGCGACTGGCCGCGGTGGGGCGATGGGAGGCTGCGGGTGGGCACGGCAACGGCTACGGCAACGGTCACGTCGGGTGGCGGCGGCATACGGGCGGGCGCGCTGCGCGAACTGTGGGACCGGGTCGTGGCCTCCGACCCCGGCCTGGTGCGGGCCCGGATGGCGTTCTCGGCGGCGGTCGCGATGTCCGTCACGCTCGGCATCGAGTTCGGCTACGCCAAGGCCCAGCACGACGCGGCCCGCGCGATCCTGGTCGCGATGATGCTCGGCGGCATGGTCGCGATCATGGGGGCGATGGCCCTGACCGGCACCGCGAGCTGGCCGAAGGTGCGCACCGCGCTCTTCTTCCCGGTCGCCTTCGGAGCCGGGATGCTCCCCGGCGCGCTGGTCGCGGGCCGCACGGACACGATGCTGAGCATGTTCGTCGTGGTGATGTTCGCGGCGGTCTGGGTGCGCAGATTCGGGCCGGTGTTCTTCTTCTACGGCTTCATGCTGTTCATGGGCTACTTCTTCGCGGCCTTCCTCGGCGCGAAGGTCTCGACCCTCCCGACCCTGATGGCCGACCTCGCGATCGGGACCGGCGTCTCATTGCTCCTGGCGCTGACCGTGCTGCGTCAGCACTCCGGCCGGACCCTCACCCGCCTGCGCGGCGCCTTCGCCGCACGGGCCGGCGCTGTGGCGCGGGCGTGCGCGGACCTGCTGGAGGCGCAGGGCGACGCGCGGCGTACGGCGCGAGCCGCGCGGCGTCTGCACTCGCGCGGCCTGCGGCTCGCGGAGACCGCGCTGGTGATCGAGGGCTGGCTCGCCGAGCCGGGCAGCACGGTCGGGGACGACGAGGCCAACGCCCTTCGGCGGCGGCTGCTCGACGCGCAGCTGGCGCTGGATGAGCTGGCGCATGCCGCGGACGCCTTGGCACGGCAGGGCGGGCAGAGTGGTCAGCGCGGGCAGGAT
>NZ_JAAFZA010000467.1 GCF_015356865.1 Catenulispora pinisilvae | reverse complement strand
ACCCAACCCACAACAATGCCGCGGGCCCCAAAGGATCCCGCGGCATCATCGCCCCCAACCGGCGCCGAAGCCCGCTCAGGCGACCGGCTCGGACTCCGGCGCCGAGACCGAGGCCGGGCGCGGAATCCCGGCGACCGCCGCCGTGTCCCGCCGAACCCGCCGCGTGAGCGCCGCCAGCACCTCCACCGCCGCGAACACCCAGGCCAGCGCTGTCGCCAGTACCGCGAGGTCGAGGTGCTTGGCGGTGTCGATGCCGTCGGCGAAGGCGGATTCGCCGAACTGGGTCAGCGCCACGACCAGTAGCAGCGCCAGGACGGCTCCCACGCCCCGCAGTGCGCGGCGCCGCCGGGTCGCGGTGACGGCGGCTGCCGGGAGCAGCCACAGTAGGAGCAGCGTCGCCAGGCCGGAGCCGCGTAGTAAGCCGAGTGCGTCGGTCACCGGCGACCAGCGGTGGTCTTGCAAGCCGCGCGGGGTGTGGGCGAGGTGGGTGTAGTTCCCTAGCCGTGGCAGGACTATGACCTGTGTGCCGTGTGGCCCGGGGCCGCACAGTGTCGCGGTGGGCCGGGGCTCGTAGAAGTACCCTGCGACCCGGTTCAGGACCGGGAGCAGCCGGGTGCGGTGGTCCAGGAAGAAGCCGAGGATGCGCTGGTGCGACAGGCCCTTGGTGAATTTCTGATACGCGGCGCTGTCCTGCAGCGTTGTCGGCGCGCACCACGGCGGTGCCCCGGCGTAGTCGGCGAGCCAGGACGGCGCGCCGAACTCGGCGACGTCCCGTTCCGGGTGCGCCGAGGTCGACAGCAGTGTGACGACCACGAAGTTGGCCTCGGTCAGCTGCGCGGTTCGCTTGTCCTCGTTGCCGGACACCGCGAAGGCGCCGACTGCCATCACCACCACGGCCACCAGGCCGGTCAGCCGGTGCCGTAGCCGCCGGTCCAGGGCTGGCAGCCGGACCCGCCCGGCGAGCCGCGCCAGCCCCCTCATCCCGGCCAGCCGCGCCAGTCCCGCCAGCCGCGCGGGCCGCGACGGCACCGGCATCGGGACGGCCGGGAGCAGGAGCAGCAGGGCCAGCGGCAGCACCGCCGACACGTTCTGGGTCTTGGCGGTGGCCAGGAACAGCCCGGAGACCCCGGTGACGGCGATTCCCGCCAGTCGCCGCCGGCGGCCCGGCCCGGCCAGCATCAGCACCCCGACCGCGACGTAGAGCAGCCCGATGACGGACGCGATCTCGCTGAAGGGCGAGACCGCGTAGTCGATGAACACCGTGTCCCCGACCACCGCGACCACGGCCGCGCACAGCAGCAGCCGGTAGCGGTGCCGCAGTGTCGCGATCCGGTACAGGAGTCCGACGGCCGTGCCGATCAGCAGGCAGCACACGATCCCGACGGCCCGCAGGTCCAGGTAGCCGGGCAGCCCGAGCACCCGGGTCAGCGCCCGGCCCGCGTACAGCACCAGCAGCTGGCTGCTCTGGTAGGGCACGTCCGGCAGCCGGATCGAGCCCAGGGCGTGCCGCTGGCAGCCGAAGTGCGCCAGGTGGTCATAGCGGTAGTACACGTAGTCGCGCAGCCGGGGGGTGTTCCGCGGCAGCCGCACGTCGACGCCGAGGTGGCACATCAGCCGGACGCCGTCGTAGTTGTCGGCCACCCCCACCGGCCGCGGCACGAACAAGCGGAGTATGAGCAGCACCGCCGAGCCCGCGCCGACCGCCGCCGCGAGGACGGTCGCCGGGAGCCGGGTCGGACGGAGGTCTTCGATCCTTGGTGTTCGCACGCCTTGGTTCAACGACCGAGGCGGGGCCGCATCACGTTATCTCCGCTCTGCGGGTGAACCACGGCCTCCCGACCAGCGCTGCAACCAGCCGCGCCAGTCCTGCAACCAGCCGAGCCAGCGCTACAACCAGCCCAGCTCGATCGTCCAGTACACGTCGCCGGTCGTCGGGTCCAGCTGCGCCGAGACCCCGATCCCCGTGTTCCAGAACGACACCAGCGCCCGCCGCGAGGCCGGGTCTAGCAGCAGCGCGCCGACCACGTCGTCACCGGGCTTGCCGTGCGCGATCAGCTCCTGGGACAGCGTGAGGCAGCCGACGCCGGCCGCCCGGCTGAACGGGTCCGAGCCGTCGGAGCCGATGTGGCTGAAGTCGCCGGTGCGGGCCATGTCGGTGGAGTGCAGCGCGGCCGCCTTGGTCAGCAGCCGGTCGACGCTCGGCGCGCTGACGCCCTCCTGGTTCCGGGCGGCGCCGATCTCGCCGAGCGCCGCCGAGACCGCGGCCGCGGCGTTGAACGGCGCCGGGGTGCTCGTGGTGCTGGTC
>NZ_JAAFZA010000466.1 GCF_015356865.1 Catenulispora pinisilvae | reverse complement strand
CTGTTGGGGGCGGAGGTGCCGGGGCGGCTACGGGCGCTGCTGCGGGCGGTGCTGCGGGCATCGCTGAGGGGGCAGGCGGCGAGGCGGAGGCCGGCGCGGCGGGCGAGACGGCGCGCGAGGCGGTTGCGGCTGGCGAAGCGGTCGAAGCGGGCGAGGTGGCGGACAGGGCGGCCGCGGCTGTCGAAGGCGCCGAGGTGGTCGAGGTGGTCGAGGCGCCGCCGGTCGGGGAGCCGATCGATGCGGCGCTGCTCGGGCTGGATGATGTGGGCGGCCTGCCGAGGGTGGAGACCGAGTCGGCAGCCGGGCCGGTAGCGGGGTCGGTAGCCGATTCGGTAGCCGAGTCGGCGGGCGAGGAGGAGATGCCACCGCCGGTCGGTGAGCCGATTGATGAGACGCTACTGGGGCTGGGCGTCGAGGATGCGTCGGACGAGGACTCGTTCGGCGAAGACGCGTTCGATGAGGAGCCGAAAGTAGACAAGCCCGCCGACATGGCCGCTCCCGAGCGGGCGGCCGAGACCCCGGCCGAAGACACCAAGGACTACGACTGGTTCACCGGATCCAGCAAGGCGAGTGCGGCGGGCGACGACGCGCTGGGGGCCGAAGCGGACGTGCTGTCGGCGTTCGGCGGCGCGCGCACGCCCCGGCCGGCCGGGACCCCGGAGCCTTACACGCCCAGCGGGTTCGACGTGTTCGCGGGCCGTTCCGGCGGCACGACGCCGGCGGAGGCCGAGGCCGACTCCGAGGCCGGTTCCGAGCCGGTGACCGGACACTGGGACGTGCCGGAGACGGACGAGGTGCACGAGGATCACGGGGAGCCGGTGCCGGGCACGGAGCCGGTGGCCGGTGGGTTCGAGGCCTTCGCTGAGCAGGATGTCGAGGCGGAGACAAAAGCGGAGGCAGAGGCGGAGACAAAGGCAGAGGTGGAGGCGGAGGACATCGCGGACTCGGCTGAGCAGGCTGCCGGGTCCGATGCCTTCGACAAGCCGGAAGACGACGCCGATGCGTTCGGCTGGCAGGCCGAGGCAGCCGAGGGCTCGGTCGAGCAGGCTGCCGACTTCGATGCCGACTCGCCAGACGAGCAGGCCGAGGCGGCTGAAGGCTCGGCCGAGCAGGCTGCCGACCTTGATGCCGACTCGCCGGTCGAGCAGGCCGAGGCGGTTGAGGCGGTTGAGGGCTCGGCCGAGCAGGCTGATGCCGACGACGACGAAACCGATGCCGCAGCCGACGACGACGCCGAGTTCGAGCCCCTGATCGAAGACAGCAGCGAACTGCTTGCCGCCTTCGACGCGTTCTCCGTCCCGCCGGCCGCCCCGGAGCCCGAGCCCGAACCCGAACCCGAACCGCTGCCGAAACGCGATCCGTTCGCGGGGCTCAGGATTGAGACGCTTGCGGCGTCCTCGTTGGCCGAGGAGGCCTCCGAGCCGGAAGCCAAGGACTCCTCGGACACGAGTTCCCCGGATGCCGACTCGTCGGACACCGATTCCCCCGAAACCGACACCGCAGCGGACACCTCTGCGGACACCGAACCCGAGTCCGGCTCCCCCGCCGACTTCGAAGACGACTGGATCTTCCCGACCAAGCCGAGCCCGAGGGTCCCGCGCTCCCTGTCCGCGTTCGCGGTGAGCCTCCCGAGCCTGCCGCGGCCGCAGACGGATGCCGACGAGCCGAAGGCTCCGGTGCAGACCAGCGCGCCGGACGACTGGTTCCGGCCGGGGGTGGCCGAGCCCGCGGAGGGTGAGGACGCCCAGCACACGCAGGTGCTCAACCCCGATCGGGACAACACGCTCGAACGGGAGGCGACGCGGACCTTCGATCAGGTGTCCGACGAGGCCGCCGCGGAGGTCGCCGCGGCGGCTGAGGAGGGCGACGACGGGGATGGTGACGATCCCGTCCCCGCCGACGACGCTCCGGCCGGTCCCGGCGGCCCGCGGCGCAAGACGCTCATCGGGGCGGTGACCACGGCCGTGTTGTTGGTGGCCGGGGCCACGGCGGTGGTGTTGAGCGGGCCGGGGAAGACTCCGCAGGGGACGGGGACGACGCCCACCGAGACGTCGTCCTCATCGATCGCGCCGTCGCCGACCGGCATGCCGACGACCCCGGTCGGGACCAGCAGCCAGGACAGCACGACGTCTTCCAGTTCGCCGAGCTCCCACCACAGCTCGACGCACAGCCGGAGCAAGTCGTCCACCCCCAGCACGTCGTCGCACTCGTCGAGTGACGACACGCCGACGCGCAGCTCGTCCTCCAGCGATACGCCGAGCAGCCCATCGAGCTCGTCCACGACGTCGACCAGTAGCCCTTCTACGACACCATCGTCTACCTGCTCCCCAGGGATCCTGGGGCTGCCCGACTGTGGCCCCACCACCTCGAAGGGCCAGGCAGGCAACTAGCCGAAAGGCGGCGCCTTCACCAACCCCCGCCACCGCCACC
>NZ_JAAFZA010000465.1 GCF_015356865.1 Catenulispora pinisilvae | reverse complement strand
GGGGAAGAGACCGGCGGCTGGGCGTTGACGGGTGCGGGCGGTGGCGCGCGGTGGTGATGATTGTTGTTGTTGTTGTTCGGTCGCGGGGCGGCGGGATGGCTGCTCGGCTGGGTGATCGGGGCCGGAGTTCGGGTGCTGTGCGGCGGGTTCGTGGCGAGGCGGCTGCTCGGCTGGGTGATCGGGGCCGGAGTTCGGGTGCTGTGCGGCGGGTTCGTGGCGAGGCGGCTGCTCGGCCGGGCGGTTGGCGCCGGTACCCGGGTGCTGCGATGCGGGCTCGCCGGTGCCGCGCGCTCGCCGCTCCGAGCCCGGTCCGGCACCATCCTCCGGCGAAGTCGGCTGCTCCGGCGCCACCCGCCGCCGGTTCCGCACCGGCGGACCATCTTCCGGCGGCCGCTCGGCGCTCACTTGCCCGCCTCCGGCCCGGAATCGTCGTACCCGGAATCGCTGTACCCGGAATCGTCGTACTCGGCACCGTCGTACTTGGCATCGTCGCCCCAGGCATCGCCGTCCCCGACCCCCGCCGCCTCAGCCCCATCCTCATCCTCAGCCCTCGCCTCGCGCGCCTCCCCAGCCTCCCGCGGCAGCTTCACCCGCCCCGCGCGCATCAGCGCCGAGGCCTCCCGCACCGGCATCGGCCGCGCGTACAGATACCCCTGTCCCAGGTCCGCCCCCATGTTTTGCAGCGCCCGCCGTTGCTCGCGGGTCTCCACACCCTCGGCGACCACCATCAGCGTCAGCGACTTCGCGATGCCGATGATGCCCTTCACCAGGGCGGTCTGGCGTGGTTCGGCCGGGACGCCGTCCACGAAGGCCTTGTCGATCTTCAGTGCGCTGACCGGCAGGTCCCGGAGGTAGGACAGCGAGGAGTAGCCGGTGCCGAAGTCGTCCAGCGAGACGCCCACGCCGTGCTGTGTCAGGGTCCTGAGGTTGGCCAGCGCCTGGCCGGCCCGGTCGATCAGCGCGCTCTCGGTCGCCTCCACCATCAGGAACGCCGGGTCCAGACCGGCGTCGGTCAGGGCCTTGCCGACCTCGTCGGGGAAGCCCGGGTCGCGCAGTTGGTGGGCTGAGACGTTCACCGAGATCTTCACCGGCGCCACCCCCGCCGCCAGCCGGGCCTCGTTCCAGCGCGCCGCCTGCTCGGTCGCCGTGCGCAGGATCCAGCGGCCCAGCGGCAGGATCTGGCCGGTGGCCTCGGCCAGCGGGATGAAGTCGTCCGGCATGATGATCGTGCCGTCCGGCTGCGGCCAGCGCACCAGGGCCTCGAAGCCGCCGATGTCGCCGTCGTCGAGCCAGACGATCGGCTGGTAGTAGAGCTCGAACGAGCCCTCGGCCAGCGCCCGGTCCAGACCGGAGCGGCGGGCGGCGGCGCGCGCCAGTTCCGCGCGCAGCCGGGGGTCGTAGCCGCGCCAGCTGTTGGGGCCCGAGCCCTTGGCCGCGTGCAGCGTCATCTCGGCGTCGGCCAGCAGCGAGGCGCCGGTCGCGCCGGTGGTGCAGGTGGCGAGCGCGCCGGAGGTGGTGACGGCGATCGGCCCGACGTAGAACGGCTTGTCCTCGCCCGGCATCCCGGTCGGCAGCCGCGGGGCCTCGGTGGCCCGCCGCACGGCCAGTACCGCGAACTCGTCGCCGCCGGTGCGGGCCAGCACGTCCCCGGGCCCGAGCCGGGACCGGATCCGCTCGGCGACGTCCCGCAGCACCTCGTCCCCGGCCTCCCGGCCGTGGAAGTCGTTGATCTCCCGGAACCGGTCCAGGTCCAGCAGCATCACCGTGACCGCGACCGTCGGCGAGGCCAGCTCCACGGCGTCCTCCAGCCCGCGGATGAACGCCAGCCGGTTCGGCAGGTCGGTGAGCGGGTCCCGGTAGGCGTGCCGTTGCAGCGTGCGCTCCAGGCCGCGCGCGGTGGTCACATCGTGCAGCGACAGCACGAACCCGCCGACCGTCGGCTCGGCGCGCAGGTCGGCGATCGTGGCCTCGACCTCGTGCGGCTGGCCGCCGTCGGCGAAGATCTCCCAGTCCCGTCGCACCGGCGGCTGCGGCGTGGACTCCGCGGCCCGCACCGCGACCTCGGCGGCGTAGACCTTGCCGACCACCTCGGTCAGCGGCCGGTCGTGCAGCGGCCGGTCGCCGAACAGGTCGGCCGCCGACGGCGAGACGTACCGCACCCGCAGTTCCGGGTCGACGATCAGGATCGTGTCCGACGTGTTCTGCACCAGCGCCCGGAAGTACGCCTCGCTGTCGCGCCGGGTGATCTCCTGGCTCAGCGCGATCCGCTCCAGCGCCGCCGAGGCCTGCCGGGCCAGGATCTCCAGCGCCCCGCCGAGCACCGCCAGGTCCTCCTCGGCCGCCGCCACGACCAGCACGCCGGCCGCGCCGTCCAGCGGCACGACTCCGGCGTGGTCCTGCGGCCCCAGCCGGGCGGCCAGCGGGGGTGGCAGGTCCGAGGTGTGCACGACGTTGGTCGGGTGGAAGTGCTCGTGCCGCTGCACGCCGGCCGGCGCCGCCCCGGCCCGGTAGGCCTCGTCCTGGGCCGCGGCGTAGACGGCGGCGGAGGAACAGACCGAGGTGAGCGTCTTGCGCCAGCGCGAGGCCTCCGGCTCCGGCAGCGCCGGCGGCACGGTGGCCCGCACGTCCCCGGCCCCGCCG
>NZ_JAAFZA010000464.1 GCF_015356865.1 Catenulispora pinisilvae | reverse complement strand
CCCAAACAGCCCCGACCCGCCTCGCGCCAGCAGCGAAAACAAGAGTGCCGCGGAATCCTCCCGGATCCCACGGCACTCCCGCGTACTGGGCTAGCTAGCCCATCAAACCTTCTGACCGCTCTGCGTCTGCTCGACCCGCCGCCTCGGCAGGATCGGCGCGTCACGGCCGGTGCCCGAGCCGCGCGAGCCACCCGAGCCGCCCGAGGCCTTCTGCTCCGCCCCCTCCTCGTGGTACTCCTCCTCGACGTTCACCGACCACACGTCGTGCGTGGTGCCGGTGGCAATGTTCTCGGCGGTGAGCATCGCCGTCATCATCGAGTGGTCCTGGTTGTTGTAGCGGTGCATGCCGTTGCGGCCGACGGGGTGCACGTTCGGGACTTCGCGGGCCAGCCACTCGCGGATCACCTCGACGTTGCCCCGGTAGTACTCGTCGTAGACCGGGTAGGCCTTCGGCATGCGGACCACGTAGCCCTCCTCGACGGCGTCCGCGGAGACCAGGCCTAGGGCTTCCAGTTCCTGCGCGCCCTGCTTGATCAGGACGTCGTCGGCGGCCTCCCACAGGTCGTCGCCCTCGGAGACGAAGTACTCCAGGCCCAGGCAGGTGCGTCCTTCCTTGACCAGGTAGGGGGACCAGGAGCCGAAGTTCTGGATTCGGCCGACGCGGACGCCGGGGGTGTGGATGTAGATCCAGTTGTCCGGGAAGCCGGCGGACTCCGGGACCACTAGGGCCACGGTGAGGAAGTCGCGGTAGCGCAGGTCGTCGGCGGCGGCCAGGACTTCGGCCGGGGCCGGGGGGTCCATGGCGCGGACCAGGGCCGAGATCGGCATCGAGGAGATCACGTGGTCGGCCGGGGCGGTGCGCTCGCCGGCGGCGTTCTTCACCGTCACCGCTACGGCGCCGCCCTCGGTCCGGTGCACGGTCTGGACCCAGGTGTTCATCACGACCGAGCCGCCGCCGTCGGTGACCAGGTCCCGGCAGCGCTCCCACATCATGCCGGGGCCGTACTTCGGGTATTGGAACTGCTCGATCAGGCTGGTGATCTGCTTCTGGTTGCGCCTCGGGGTGATCGCGTTGACCACCGCCTTGAACAGCGACAGGTTCTTGATCCGCTGCGCGGCCCAGTCGGCCTCGATCTCGTTGGCCGGCATGCCCCACACCTTCTCGGTGTAGGTCTTGAAGAAGATCGAGTAGAGCCGGAAGCCGAAGCGCGCGGCCACCCAGCCCTCGAACTTGGTCTGGTCCTTCGGCGGCTTGATCTGCGCCCACACATAGGAGCCGACGCAGCGCGCGGCCTCGACCAGACCCAGACCGGACAGCGCGTTGCCGGCCTTGAGCGGGTAGTCGAACAGCTTGCCGCGGTAGTGGATGCGGCTCATCCGCGGCCGCATCAGGAAGTCCTCGTCCGGCAGGATCTCGTGCCACAACGCCTCCACCGGCCCGGCCTTGGTGAAGAAGCGGTGGCCGCCGATGTCGAAGCGCCAACCGCCGCGCTCCACGGTCCGGCTGATGCCGCCGACCACGTCGTCGGCCTCGAAGACGGAAGGCCGCACCCCGGACTTGACGAGCTCGTAGGCGGCGGTCAGCCCGGCCGGCCCGGCTCCGATGATGACGACGGCGGGCGCTTCGGGCGCGTCCTGTCCGGATTCTGGCGCTTGTGAAGAGATTGTTGACACGACGCACCAACGATCCCCTGGGCCCGGAGTAACGCGTTTTACGCCATTAGGTGATGGAATCAGGAGTTTGCCGGTTCGGGTACCACCTGGGGTTCGGCCGGGGCCGGAACGACCGGAGCGGCCGGCTCGGCGGCCGGTTCGACGGCCGTGGCGGTCCACACCAACGCGATCAGCGCGGCCGCCCCGAGCGCCGCGACGGCCAGCACCGTGACCGAGCCGACCGCCGGGTGCCAGGAGCCGGCGAACGGGTTCACCGGGGCGTAGGGACCGGCCTGGACCCGGGTCATCTCCACCACGAGCACCCAGAGCTGGCAGAACGCGGCCCCGACGGCGAACAGCCGCGGGATCCGGCGGCGCAGCACCGGCGGCAGCTCCGCGACCGGCCCGGAGGCCAGCAGCACCGCGGTGCCGGCCAGGCCGGGCAGGAAGTAGCGGCCGTACTGGGACCAGCCGAGGGTGCCGAGGTACTTGATCTCCAGCACCACGGTGATGCCCAGCGAGGCGGCCGCGACCGCCAGCGCGACGGCCACCACCCGGCGGCTGCGCACCATCGCCAGCGGGATCAGCACCACGGCGGCCAGCACCGCCCACAGCATCGGCGCCCACGACGCCTGCACGTCGAGCGCGAAGGCCTCGGTGAACCAGCCGCCGACCCGGTTCACGGCGATGATCCGGAGCAGGGTGAGGACCCGGTGGTCGGCGGGGTGGGTGGCGATGAGGGTCTGGGTGACCTTGTTGTTGCCCGAGACCACGTCCCAGGCCACCGCCAGCAGGCCGATCACGGCCCAGGCCACGGCCACCAGGCGCGCGGTGCGCCAACGAAACAGCTCCCTGACACGGCCGGGCTCGGCGGCCGCCAGCGAGCCGCCCAGGGCCAGGGCGAACCAGAACGGGCCCTCGGCGCGGACGGTGAGGACGACGGCACCGGAGATGGCGGCCAGGGCCAGGAGCGCGGGCTGAGAGACGACCACGGGGGCGGGTTGGGAGATGACCGCG
>NZ_JAAFZA010000463.1 GCF_015356865.1 Catenulispora pinisilvae | reverse complement strand
GGTCGTCGGTGGTGGCGCGGCGGGGTGTGGTTTCGCCGGGGGCGATGTAGGTGTGGTCGTAGTGGGACATCAGCACGTCGCGGGCCGCGGTGAGTGTGGGGGCCCAGTATTGGGCTTGGCCGTTGGGTCCCATGACGCGGTCGTAGCCGCCGATGCCGAAGTTGTCTTCGGCGGAGACGCCGCCGGAGAAGTCCAGGGCGTGTTTGCCGGTGAGTACCATCGCCGAGTCTGGGGTCATGACTAGTACGCCGCGGGTGTGCATGAGCATGGTGGCTTCGGCGTTCCAGTAGGGCTGGGCGCCGACGTTGATGCCGTTGACCACGACGTTGATCTCGCCGCCGGCCTGGGTGAACTCCACGATCCGCTTCAGTGCCGCGGCTACCCAGTCCATGTTCTCGGTCCCGGACTGCATCGAGACCCGTGCCCCGGAGGACAGTGCGTACCACTCCAGCGGGACCTGCATCCGCTCGGCCAGATCCAGAGCAGCGATCACCCGACGACACTCCGGCTCCGACAGCGCACCGAGGGATTTCGTCGGGTCGCCGAGCAACAACACGCGGGTCACGCCCTGCGGGTGCTGTCCGGTCACGGTGCTGACCACGCCAGCCACCACCGCCGCAGTGTTGGTGCCCTTGGGCCGATCCACAGGGACCAGGAAGCCGTCTTCGTCGAGGTCGTGCTCGACGAAGTCACCGAGTGACCTGGTCACCTCATAGGGATACACCGTGCCCCGGCTGGCCGCGCGCATCACCTTCAGCCGGTAGTCGTCCAGCGGCTCCACCGGATCCGTCGTCGGCTCGCCGACGGTGATCTCGGCGCCGCCGGCTCCGCCGAACGTGACCGCCGCGGCCGTCTTCACCAGATCGCCGGTCCGCTCGTCCCGATAGCGGGCGATGACCGTGACTTCGTCGAGCCCGAGGTTGACGGATGTCGCCAGCACTCTGTTCGCGATGCCCAACAGTTCCTTGTACGCGACGGTGACCGGCGGCCAGACGTAGACCACGACCCGGTTGGTCGTGAACCGCTTGCCGGAGGGCGTCAGCGACCGCGCGCGCCGGATCGAGTCCAGGCACGCGGCGATCGTGTATTCGGCGGTGGGCAGCGCGGCCAGTCGGCCGTCGGGGTCGCGCAGCTCGGTCAGGTCGCGGATCTGGGCGAAGGCGACCAGCCGGTCGTCGGCCGGGTTCTCGCGGGCCACGCAGCGGTAGAGGTACACCTCTTCGTCCGTCGACGGCAGGCGTGTGAGGTCGAACTTGTTCAGCCGCTCCAGCTGCATCCGTTGCGCTATGTGCGGGTGCAGGCCCCGGATCAGCCTGTTCTCGGTGAGACCGGCGAGACCCGCGAGACCGGTGGCGCCGTGGTGGAACGTGAAGTGGTGGTGCATCGGCTCGTTGCGACGACCGGCCACCGTCGTGGTTACCCGGCGCACGCGGTCCGGCAGCGGGTGCGCGCTGATGACCTCCTGCAACTGGGTGGCGGCTTCGTCGGTGTCGGGCTGGTTCTCCCACAGCAGGTAGATGTCGGCGTCCAGGGCGCCGCCGGACGTCTCCAGCTCGGCCAGTCCAGCCAGTCCAGCCAGTCCGTCCAGGGCGTCGCCGAGCCGGTCGAAGGGCACCGCTGCCGAGACCAGGCGCGAGCCGTCGCGTTCGGCGACCACGAACGAGGTGCCGGCGGCTTGAGTGGTCTGGACGCCGGTCAGGCCCTTGTTGCCGTAGTAGCGCCGGGTCAGGACCTCCAGCATCGCTGCGTTGTCCAGGTCCGGGTGGACCAGACGCTGTGCCAGCAGCCGGACCAGCGGCTCGGTGCTACGCACTATCTCGGCGATCCGCTCGCCGCGGTCTTCGGCCTGCGGGTTCTCGTCGAGGTATCGCAGGTTCTTGCGGACCCCGGCGTAGACCCGGGCCCGGTTGCGGCGCAGCAGCGGCTGGCCGAACCACGCGTACACCACCCCGCGCGCCAAGTCCGCGACCGGGGGAAAACGGTTCTGGGTAGCGGCGATCAGCCGCTCCAGCATCGGCCCGGCCGGCTCGCGCTCGGCCTCGGGCGGCAGCGGATCGTTCAGCCAGCCGCGCAACAGGGCCGCGACCACGGCCGCGTGCTGGGCCGACCGGCGCATCGCCAGGAAGACGCGGAACACCCCCGCTTCCAGCTCCGGGGTGCGTTCCAGATCACCGACCCCGTACCGGGCGAGGACCTTGGCCAGCATGGTCCGGAACGTGTCCGGCAGTCCGGCGCGCTCGACGTCGAGGCTTTGGAGGTAGGTGTGGAAGTATTCGTGGGCGCTGTGCAGCCGGCTTTCGCCCTCGCCTTCTTCGGCGGTGCCGGCCGGGCGGTTGCGGCCCAGGTCGGCCAGGTCGGCGAAGACCTCGATCAGGCCCAGCTCGCCGGTCAGCGGCCGCTGGCCCTGCTCCACGGCGGTGGTGCGGGCCGCCAGGTAGTCCTGAAGGATCCGGCCCTCGTCATGCGGGTCCACATCGAAACCCAGCAGCAGACTGCGAAGGTCCTCCCGGCCCTGCGCCACGCGAGCCCGGATCGGGACCTCGACCGGGGCGGCGGGCAGATCCAGCTCGACAACCTCGGACGACGGCTGCGCGGTGCCAGACGTGCCAGACGTGTCGCCTTCGGAGTCCTCGTCCTCGACGATCTGCTCCAGCCGCATCAGCGGAGCGCCAGTCTCCACCTGGCTGCCGACAGTGACCGC
>NZ_JAAFZA010000462.1 GCF_015356865.1 Catenulispora pinisilvae | reverse complement strand
CTCCTCGGGGGCGGTGGCGGGGTCGTCGAGGAGCAGGAACGTCGCGCCGGGGATGGCGTTGGCGAACCAGCCGTGCTTGAAGGCGATCTGGATCACGGCGCACCCAGACTCGGTCAGCTCCTTGATGCGCCATGCGGCGGCAGCGGTCTCGTGCCGCTGGTAATGGCCGTCGGAGGCGATGACCAGCAGGCGGCCCGCACCGGGGCGGGTCAGCTGCAGGGAGGCGTCCAGGGCGTCGATCGCATCTCCCAGGGCGTGGCCGCCTCCGGCCGCCTCGAACACGGTCGCGCGTTCCGGGGCGCGCCCGGGGCGGGTGATCGCGGTGAGCGACTCGTCGTAGGCAACGGTGGCGGTGCGGGAGTCGGGGTCGGTCATGGCGGTGGCCTTGGCCAGGATCCAGGCGGCCGAGGCGATCGGTCCGGCGAGGGCGGACATCGAGCCGGAGACATCGACCGCGATCCCTACGCGCAACGGCGGGGCGGGGGTGGCGCGGCGAGAAGTGGAGACCCAGGGCAGGGCGGTCGGAGTCCCGCCTGCCGCCTTCTGAGCGTCGCGGGACAAGGCTCCGCGCATGTTGAGGCGTCCGGGCGGGGCGGCCGAGGCGGTGACGGTCTCGACGCGTTCCCGGTAGGCGGCTGCTCGAAGGCCCCGGGCGAGTTTGCCGGCGGCGGCCTTCTCCGTACTCGTCGGCATCCTCGTGCCGATCACCGGCGTCGGTGCGACCCCTCCGGACGCGCCGCCGGGGGTGAAAGTTCCGGCGTCGGGTGCGAACACTGCCTTGGCGGTGTCCTCTGCGCGCCGAGCCCGTGACGCCTTGGCCTTCTTCGCCCGGATCTTCGCGGCGGCGGCCCTGGCGATCGCGTCCTGGTCGGCCTGCTCGCGGGCTTGCCGCGCGGCCTCGGTGCCCTGGATCCTCGCCCCGGTCCTGCCGATCGCTCCGGCGATCGCGCCGCCGCCAGGGATTCCCGGGTCCGCCTCCTCGTCCGGTTCGGCGTCGGCGGGATCGGTGGCGACCAGTTCGCACCAGGCCCGTCCGTGCTCCAGCATCGCCTCCACGTCGTCGTCGGCGGTGGCGTGGGCGGCGGCCCAGATCTCGGCCAGGTACTCCAGGGTCTCCTCGCCGAGGATGTCCGTGACCGTGTCCTCCAGGTCCGCTACCTCGTGGTCTTCCAGGATTCCGGCGTCACGGCGGGCCAGAATCAGTCCGGCGGCATAGGCGGCGGACCACTTGTTGTCCGGGATGTTGCTGCCCATGCCTTCCAGCACCAGGTCGGTTGCGCAGGCCCGTAGGTATCTGACATCGCTCGGGCGGCGGGTCAGGTGGCGGGACTCGGCGCGGGACTCCTCCAGCATCTCGGCGGCGGCGTAGGCGGCGGTGAAGCGCTGGGCCGGGGTGGTGGCAACATTCCAGCGGGTGTGGGCGGCGTGCGCTGCCTCGTGGCAGAACGCCCCCCAAGCGGCCGGGTAGCGGTCCTCGTCGCCGAACATCGCAGGGCGGATCGTGGCCGGGGCGTGCCCGGTGAACACTTGCTTGCCGACCTCGACCTTGGCCAGGGTCGGGTAGAAGGCGGCCGGGGCACCGGAGCGGGTGGGCTGCTCGACCGTGACGATGCAGTCATCGCGATCGGCGATCGCCGGGAGGCGTCCGGTCAGCTCGGCGGAGATCCGCAGCCATTCGGCCTCGACCTGCTCGGCGGTCGGGCCGGGCTCGGCGGCAGGTCCCCCGTCGTCCGCCCAGATGGCGGAGGCGAGTTCGGCCTCGGTGACGGCGGGCGGGGCGGGGTGTACGTGGCGGTGCGCGGGCATGGCGGATCACGGGCTCCTTGCGGCGGGGATGGTTCGGAGAATCCGGCGGGCAGTCGGCCGGGGCGCGGCGCGAGGTGCGCTGGTCAGATCTGCTTGCCCAGGGCCAGGGCGGTGACTCGGGTTCCGGCGGTTTTGGCGACCAGTTCGGCGACCTGGTCGCGGTCCTCGATCGGGGCGATGCCGATCAGGTTGGCGAAGGCGACCTCGACGCTGATGGTGTCGGCGATCTTCTGGAAGGCGATCAGTTCCCGGAGCTGCGGGGCCCATCCGACCTCGCCGTTGGCGGCGAGTTTGGCCAGGTTCTTGGCGATGGTCACGGCCTTGGCGTCGATCTTGAGCTGTCGGCACAGGTCGTAGTCGGTCTCGACATGAATCTGGGTGCTGAATCGCGAGGACAGGGCCTCGGTGAGGATCGCGCCGTGTACGCCCGGGTTGTGTCCGGCGATCACGTAGAACCCCTCGGCGGCGGTGACCGTCTCGCCTTTGTGCGCCTTGACGATGATCTGCTTGCGGCCGTCCATCGCGGGATACATCGCCGCGAGGACCTTGGGGCTGATCAGGGTGGCGTCGTCGATCAGCAGGGCCCGGCCTTCGAGCATGGCGGTGATCACGGGCCCGTCAATGAACTCGTATCCGCCGTCGTCCTTCTGGGTCCAATCGCCGATCAGGTCCCCGACCGTGGTGTCCCCGTCGCCTGCAATCGTGATCAGGTCGTCGAAGGCGGCCTCGGCCATCGAGGTCTTCCCGGTGCCCGGGGGTCCGTAGAGCAGGGCCGGTATTCCGGCGGTACGTAGTTTGCGCAAGGCGTCTACGTCGGAGACTCCGGGTGCCAGGGCGCGGGGGTAGTAGAGCTGTCCGTTGGGGCGGCGGATCGGGCCCTTGGCGGGGGCGGTTTTGGCAGGCGGTACGGC
>NZ_JAAFZA010000461.1 GCF_015356865.1 Catenulispora pinisilvae | reverse complement strand
GGGGATGTGTATAAGAGCCAGCCACCCCGACACCCCACCGCGCCGCCTCGTGCTCGATCGACAGCCACCGGATCCGCTCCGGCGCCACTACTACCGGCGCCCGGGCCGACACCAGCGCCACCCCGACGCCGGCCGCGACCAGCGCCATCACCGTCTGTAGGTCGTTCGCCCGCTGCACCACCCGCGGCTTGATCCCCTCGGCCGCCAGATAGTGCCGCACCTGGCTCGCGAATCCCGGCCCCCTGGTCTGCACCAACGTCACCAGGCCGTGTCGGGCGATCAGCTCCCGCACTCCCGGTTCGGTGTCCACGTTCCCCGGGACCGCCAGCATCAGCTGGTCGGTGCCGAGTTCGAGCACGGACAAGTCCGGATCCACCGGCAGCCGGGCGAATCCGGCGTCCAACTGCCCGCGCCGCAGCCGCTCCAGTTGGATCGCCGTGGCCATGTCGTCCAGCGTCACCCCGACGTCCGGGTTCCGGCGCCGGAACTCGGCGACCGCGCGCGGCGCGATGTCGATCGTCGACAGCCCGAAACCGAGCGCCAGCCGGCCCGCGCCGCCGGCGGTCAGCCGCTTGGCCCGCAGCTCGAACGCGTCGAGCCTGTCGACCGCGTCCCGGGCGTCGGGCAGCAGGGTGCGGCCCAGCGGGGTCAGCTGCGCGCCGAGTCGTCCGCGCCGGAACAACGCGCCGCCGATCCGTGCTTCCAAGGCTTGGATCTGCTTGGTCAGCGCCGGCTGCGTCACCGCCAGGGACTGTGCGGCCGCGCCGAACGTGCCGTGGTCCGCGACCGCGACGAAGGCCCTCACCAGCCGGTCTTCCATTCCCCCAGTTTATCGATCCCCCGGCGACATTCATTGGACTCATCGATCACGGCGGCGCTTCGATGGACCGCATGATGCTTCGAGCCGCGACCGTCCAGTTCGAACCGCGTCCCGGGGCCAAGGAGGACAACCTGGCCCGGGTCGAGCACTTCGCCCGCGCCGCCGCCGCCGACGGGGTCCAGCTCATCGCGTTCCCGGAGATGTGCCTGCTCGGCTACTGGCATCTGACCAAGCGCGACGCGGCGTACCTGCACGAGGCCGCCGAGCCGGACGACGGCCCGAGCATCGCCCGGGTCAGCGCCCTGGCCGCCGAGCTGCACCTGGGCATCGGCGTGGGCTTACTCACCGAGCGCGACGGCTGGCTGTTCAACGCCTACGCCGTCTGCCTGCCGGACGGCACCGTGCACGTCCACCGCAAGCTGCACGCGTTCGAGCACGAGGCGATCTCCTCCGGCTCCCGCTACACCGTCTTCGACACGCCGTGGGACGTCCGGGTCGGCGTCCTGATCTGCTATGACAACAACCTGATCGAGAACGTCCGGGCCACCGCACTGCTCGGCGCCGAGATCCTGCTGGCCCCGCACCAGACCGGCGGCACGAACTCGGTCAGCCCACACGGCATGAAGCCGATCCCGCTGAGCGTCTGGGACAACCGGCACGCCGACCCGGCCGCCGCCGAGGACGCCTTCCGCGGCCCGAACGGCCGGGAGTGGCTACTGCGCTGGCTGCCATCCCGGGCCCACGACAACGGACTGTTCGTGCTCTTCAGCAACGGCGTGGGCCGGGACGACGACGAGGTCCGCACCGGCAACGCGATGATCATCGACCCCTACGGCCGGATCCTGGCCGAGTCCCAGGCCGCCGCCGACGCCATGGTCACCGCCGACCTCGATCTGGACCTGGTCCCGACCTCGACCGGCCGACGCTGGCTCCGGGCCCGGCGGCCGGAGCTGTACCGGCCGCTGAGCACGAGGTACGGGGACGAGGTGGATGCTCGGACGGCGCGCTTCAGCTAGCGCCGTGCCTGGATCAGGCTACGTTCGCGCTGTCGGTGTGGTGGGTTCCGTAGGCGGCAAGCCGCGAGCCAAAACCCTGCCACTCGTACCTGCCACTGAGACCCGCCCACGGTTGGTGTGTTGGTTAAAGGCATTTTTACGGAACTACCTGGTATTGACTAATCACGGATCGAGACGCAGTTCGTTGTGCCGCTCGATGTGCGTTGGCGGGTGGCGGTTGTGTGGGTGGTGCGCGCGGGTCCGAGTCACTACCGCACGCGTTGCGTTGGCGGGCGGCGGTCGTGCGTGGTGGGTGCCTGAAGTCAATGGCAGGCGCCTCCGGCGGGGGCTCTTGGCTCCCTCGGGGAACTGGCGCGGTTCCATAGGGGGGTCGCCTCAGGGCCCTGCGCTGGCGGTTTGTGAGGTGGCTACGGTCCGTTCCCCACGGTCGCGTCGTCAGCCCCAAGGGGTACAGCGCCGAACCCCGGGAGTAAAGTCCGCGCCCTCACGGTAAGCGGGCAGGTGGCGGCCGCGTACAGCGCGAACTTGACTCCCGAGAACCGGCACTGTAGGCAAAGCCCTGCCGACGCGACCGAGGGGAACGAACCGAAAACCGACGGGAAGAAAAGCAACCGAAGGGCCCGTAGACACGGGCTGGGCGATGCCACTGCCGGTGAGGACATGGCAGCGGGCCGGTGGGCAGCTCGAGAACATGCCCGGGTGCGGTAGGGACCAGCTGTGCCAACAGCGGGCTTCCAGGACCGGGCCGATCCGGCACCCGCCAACCCAGACCGCGCACCCTCGGGACTGCCGCGCTGCCAGCACCCGGACCGGCAGCCGAACTCGCCGAGCCGCCGGTCGCGCACCACCAGTTTTGTACTTCTCCGGTCGGTTTTCGGTTCGTTCCCCTCGGTCGCGTCGGCAGGGCTTTGCCTACAGTGCCGGTGGCCGGGAGTCAAGTTCGCGCTATCAAAACCGCAGCTTGCAG
>NZ_JAAFZA010000460.1 GCF_015356865.1 Catenulispora pinisilvae | reverse complement strand
GACCCGCTTCTCCGGCTACGACCTGCGGCAGTGGATGGACGGCCGGCTGAAGTACATCGGCTACCAGGTGCAGCTGCCGCAGATCTACCGGCGCCTGGCCAAGTTGGTCCAGCGCGGCCCTCGCCCGGCGCACGCGCTGCGCGATCAGCTGCTCGACCCGGCCGCGCGCACCGCTGCGTTGCAGGATCGCCCGGACCTCGATCAGGTCGTGGGCACCGAGATCGGTCCGGCCCAGCAGCCCGTCCAGCACCGCACGGTCCCGCAGATCAGCACCCTGTCTCGCGAAGGCCACCAGCGCGGTGGGCCGGGCGGCGGCGAGGTCGTCGAGGTTGGACTTGCCGGTGACGGCCGGGTCGCCGAACACCGCCAGCAGGTCGTCCCGCAGCTGGAACGCCTCGCCGAGCGGCAGGCCGTAGTCGGTGAAGGCACCGAGGGTGCGCGCGGAGGCGCCGCCGAGCCGGCCGCCGATGTGCAGCGGGTGCTCGACTGTGTATTTCGCGGTCTTGTAGCGCACGATCGCCAGGGATTCCTGAGGATCCGTCTCGGTTCCGGTGCGCAGGACCTCCAGACACTCCCCCGCGATCAGCTCCCGGGCCAGAACCGACCACATCGGCCTGGCGCGGGCTAAATAGATGGCGGGCAGTCCGCATCCGGTGAACAGCTGTCCGGCCCACGCCATCAACAGATCACCGACCAACAGGGCCAGCGAGCGGGCGGCGCCGTCGGGATCGGGCGACTTCGCGGTGGCGTCCCGCAGGGCGACGTGCGGAGTCCGGACGCCGCGCCTGAGCGGGCTGTTATCGATCAGGTCGTCGTGCACCAGCGCCGCGGCGTGCACCAACTCCATCGCGGCGGCGGCCCGCACCATCGCCGTACTGTCCCCCTGCCCGGCCGCACGCCAGCCCCAGTAGCAGAAGGCGGCGCGGATGCGCTTGCCGTCGGCGACCGCTGCCCGCAGCTGGGCGCCGACCGGGGCTAGCAGCGGGTCGACGGCTTCGAGCAGGGCTGACTCGGTGGCTACGAAGGCGCGGAGTTCGGTGTCTATGCGGGTTTTGAGGTCGGCTTGGGAGAGCACCCTTAGGCCTCTGGGGTTTCTGGTGTTTTCGGGTGGGGGGTCTCTGGTGTTTTCGGGTGGGCGGCCTCTTGTGTATTCGGGTAGGCGGCCTCTGGTCCTTTCGGGTAGGCCTTCGGGCGGGCCGCCGTGTGGGTCTTCGGGTGGGCCGCCTCGGCCCGCTGTGCCAACGCCTCCATGTGGGCCTGGGCCGGCGGCGCGACTCGGTCGAGGACGACGTCGCCGTGTGCCTTCACTTCGCGGTGCAGATCACCGGCCATCGCCGGCAAATCTGAGCGGCCCAGGACGCCGCGGGCGCGGCGCAGTGCTTCCTCGGCGGTTTCCAGGCCGAGGTCGGCGATGCCTGCTAGCAGGCGTGCGGCATCGCGTGCTACCGATCCTGCCCGATCCTGCTCACCCATAACGCGGCCCTCCCCGACCTCACGGCACGGACCCGCCATCCGCCGTCCGTGTCCGACGCCCGCCCCCTTCCCAGCCCGGGCATCGCCAAGCCCTGATTCGCTCGTTGTTCGCTCGTCGGGGTGATGTGGCTTGACATGCGGTTCCGTGGGTACGCTGGGCCTCGTGCGACCTTTACTCAAGAGCTTGATGGCGGGCGCGGCCACGGCCCTGCTGGCCGCCGGGTGCTCTTCCACGGGGACGACCAGCAACGGCGCGGCGGGCGGTGGCGGTGCGGCGGGCGGTGGCGGCGGCGGTGTTGGCGGTGTCGGCGCCTCTTCGGGCGCGGCTGGCGCGGATGGCACGGATGGTGACACCGCCACGTCCACGCCACCCGACCAAGCCGCGGTCGGTACCTCCTTCGCGCCCGCCACCCACGCGCCCACGGGCACGGCCACACCAGGCGGCCCGGCCCTCGTTTACGGCTGTGATCAGCAAGCAGTGGCGAAGCCGAAGTCGTACGTGCTCCTGTGTGGCGACGGCGGCGTGGCGTTGGACAAGCTGACGTGGACTGGCTGGGGGAAACCGAAGGCCACGGCGACCGGCGTGCAGACTCAGAACAGCTGCGTGCCCAGCTGCGCGGCCGGCGCACCGATCACTACTAAGGCGACGGTGACTCTGAGCGGCCTCAGCGGCGGGCGCTATACGAAGCTGCATGTGGTCACGTCGAAGGGGGCGAGCGACTACACGATCAGTGCGGCGGGGCCGCTTGTGAAGGGGTGATCCAGGCGTTGGGGAGTGTGGCGTTGGGGAGTGTGGCGTTAAGCGGATATGACACGCCTTAGGGATGCCCGCTGACCTGAACCCCGTTGATATAGCAGCTCCCGCCGCTGTAACAGAACGTCCCGCTGTTCGTGTACGTGTTGCGCGCGGGCTGCGGCTGCGGTTGGCCGAACGACTCGTCAGGCGAGCTCAGCAGAGTGAACCCGATAGCGGTCATCACCACCGCCGCGATCGCCTGCACTCCCGCTTCCGGGAACCAACCGCGCCGAAGAGCGTAGACCGTGTGGATCACAAGGGTGGCGCCGACCGAGAGCAATGCCCAGCTGAAATAGTGCGTGGGCGTGTGCGGCCTTTGGTCCAGTCCCTGCATCCCGTCGATGAACGCTCCCCACAGCAGCGCGACGAAACACACCGAATCAACAGCGATCACCGCCAGAAACCGCCGCGTGCCGGAGACACGTCGCGACACTGACGAGCCCGAGGTCAGTGAAGACATTTTGTCAGCATGACAGGGCTGTTCGAAACTGGTCTATGGCGATGCCTGGGCGCGGCTGCTAGTGAGACTCACTGTTTATCGAATCTTGATCGGTGGGCGGG
>NZ_JAAFZA010000046.1 GCF_015356865.1 Catenulispora pinisilvae | reverse complement strand
TCCGGAGACTGCGTAACCATGTCAAGAAGATCATCGGTAAGCCGTGTGCGGGAGAACCGCACGCACGGATTGAAAGGGGACAGAGGAAACGGGCTCTCACGAGCACCGCGCCTCTAACTACCAATGGAACTACGCCAGCTCGAGTACTTCGTCGCCGTGGCCGAGGAGCTGCACTTCGGCCGCGCCGCCGACCGCCTGCACATCGGCCAGCCGGCGGTCAGCCAGCAGCTGCGGCGGCTGGAGCGGGAGCTGGCGGCGGAGCTGTTCGACCGCTCGCCGCGCCACGTGCGGCTCACCCCGGCCGGCGAGGCGCTGCTGCCGCAGGCGCGCGACGTGCTGGCGGCGGTGGCGCGGGCCCGGGCGGCGGTGGCCGACGCGGCGGGTGCGCGGCCGGCGCCGCTGCGCATCGGCACCAGTTCCGGGCTGGGGGAGCGGCTGGAGCTGGTCCTGGACGAGTTGCTGCGGCTGGCCCCGGAGCTGCCCGTGGAGCTGGTGATGACCGGCCCCACCCACGAGCGGCTGGACCGGGTCGCCGACGGCGCCCTGGACGCCGCCTTCGTCCGTGGCCCCATAGCCGACCAGGGCCGGGGCCTGCGCACGGTGCAGCTGTGGCGGGACGAGCTCGTGGCCGCCGTGCCGGCCCGGCACCCGATCGCCCAGGAGCGGTACGCCACCTTCGCCGCCCTGGCCCCGCTGGGCCTGCGCCTGACCGCCCGCCGCAACAACCCGGCCCTGGTCGACCTGATCGTCGGCGCCTTCCACGCGGCCGGCCGCGAACCAGCGTCATCGAGCCCTTACACCCGCCTGGCCGACACCCTCGCGGCGATCGGGACCGACGGCGCCAGCTACACCGTCATGTACGCCGCGCACGCCGAGCAGATCCGCAACCGCCGCGTCGCCTTCCTGCCGTTCGAGCCTCCGGGCCTGGGGCTGATGACGCACCTGGTGGTCAGCCGGGCCCGGCCCACGCCGCATTTCAGCATCCTGATGCAGGCCTGCGATCCGGTGGTCGATGACGGCCCGGCAGCCGAAGACCGCCCGGCAGCCGATGACGGCCCGGTGCCCGTCGAAGGCCCGGGATCCGCCGACGATCAGGAATCGTGATCGCAGCCAGTCCCGGTCGCGTCTGGTTCGCGGCCCCGACCTGCGATGAACTTGATCTCGCAAGGGGAAAGCACAGCGAACCGAAGGAGCTCACCATGCCGAACATCACCATCCACCAGATGCCCAAGACCGTCGAGCAGAAGCGCGAGATGGCCGCCCGCATCACCGACGCGATGGTCGACGTCTACAAGGCCCCGGCCGAGACCGTCCACGTCTGGTTCCAGGAGGTCACCACCGAGGACTACGCCGCCGCCGGCCAGCTCCTCGCCGACAAGCTCGCGCAAAAGTAGTACCGCTGCTACAACGGTCCTTATGCGGATCTTCATCAGCGCGGACATGGAGGGGATCACCGGGCTCGTGGACGCCGAAGACGTCCAGCCCGGTGGCCGGGACTACGAGCGCGGACGGCTGGCGATGACCGAGGACGTCAACGCCGCCGTCCGCGGCGCGGTCCGGGCCGGCGCCACCGAGATCGTGGTGAACGACGCCCACGGCCCGATGCGCAACCTGCGCACCGAGATCCTGGACCCGGCCGCCCGCCTCATCCGCGGCAAGCCCAAGGCGATGGGCATGATCGAGGGCCTCACCGCCGACTTCGACGCCCTCATCTGCGTCGGCTACCACTCCCGCGCCGGCGCCCACGGCGTCCTGAGCCACAGCTTCATGGGCCACGAGATCGAGGACATGTGGCTCGATGACCGGCCGACCGGCGAGATCGGGCTGGTCCAGGCCAGCGCCGCGGCGCTCGGCGTGCCGCTGGTCGCGCTCACCGGCGACGACGCCGCGTGCCAGGAGGCCGCGGACTGGGCACCCGGCGTCGCGACCGTCCCGGTGAAGTACGTGCGCGGACGCTTCGCCGCCGAACTGCGCCCGGAGAACGAAGCGCACGCGGCCATCGAGGAGACCGTCACTACTTCCCTTGCCGCACCGCGAACCGCCAGCGCGCCCAGCGAGGAAACCGCGACCCTGGCCGTCCGCTGGCAGTCCTCGACCGTCGCCCACACCCTGCTCGGCATCCCGAACGTGACGGCGGTCGATCCCCGAACGGTCAAGGCGGTCAGCACGCCCCCGGATCTCTTCCGCCAGTTCGGCGTGTGGATGAGGGTCGCCTCCTCGCTGACTAATCAGGCCCCTTACTGCTGAGCGCCGTACTCCGCATCAGTGACGTGCTCGGCCCACGCGGTCTCGTCGCCCTCCCACAACGCCAGGTGCACCATGAACCGGTCCGGCGCGGCCCCGTGCCAGTGCTGCTCACCCGGCGGCGTGTACACCACATCACCCGGATGGGCTTGCACGATGTCCCCGCCCCGGGCCTGGATCAGCGCGACGCCCTCGACGATGTAGAGGGTCTGACCCAGGCTGTGCGTGTGCCACGCCGTACGCGCGCCCGGGGAGAACCGCACCGCGTTCAATCGCGCCCGCGACTCGTTCTCGCCCCGGTACAGCACGTCGGTCCACACGTCGCCGGTGAACCACTCGGCCGGCAGCTTCACCGTCCCGGACGGCTTCAAGATCTCCATGGTCGGTCTCTCCGATGTGATGGCTGTGATGGCTGTTGTGATGGCTGTGGTGGCTTCTCGCTTTGACGCTTCCATGCAACCCCGACTGTCACCGCCGGGGGAGATCCCGGCGTGACAGGTACTGCCAGGACCTGTCACACCGCACCTCTCAGGCCTAGCCTGGAGATCATGGACGGCCGAGACGAGTTCCGCGACTTCCTCACCTCCCGGCGGGCCCGGATCACTCCGGACCAGGCCGGGCTGCCCGCGTACGGCGGCAGCAACCGGCGGGTCCCGGGACTGCGGCGCGAGGAAGTGGCGCTGCTGGCCGGGGTGAGCGTGGAGTACTACACGCGGCTGGAACGCGGGAACGCGCGCGGGGTCTCGGAGAGCGTGCTCGACAACCTGGCCCGGGCCTTGCAGTTGGACGAAGCCGAGCGCGCGCACCTGTTCGACCTGGCGCGGGCCGCCAGCAGCAGCGGCTCCCGGACCCGTCGGCCGGCCAAGCAGCAGGTGCGGCCGATCGTGCAGCGGATCCTGGACGGGATGGAAGGCGTCCCGGCGCACGTGCGCAACGGTCGGTTCGAGTCACTGGCGGTCAACCGCTTGGGGCGCGCGCTGCTGGCGCCGGTGTACGAGGGACGCGAGTTGCCGGTGAGTCACGCGCGGTTCGCGTTCCTGGACCCACGGGCGCACGAGTTCTACGGCGACTGGGAGCGGACGGCCAACGACATAGTGGCCGCGCTGCGCTCGGAAGCCGGGCGCAACCCGTATGACAAGGCTCTGACAGACCTGATCGGCGAACTGTCCACGCGCAGCGAGTTCTTCCGGACCCGGTGGGCCGCGCACAATGTGCGGTTCCACAACACCGGCGTCAAGGTCTTCCACCACCCGGTGGTGGGGGAGCTGCGGATGGAGTACGAGTCGCTGGAGCTGACCGACGGGAGCGGCTTGGCGATGAGCGTCTACAGCCCCGAGCCCGGTTCGCCGTCCGAGGACGCCATGGCGCTGCTGGCCAGTTGGGCCGCGACGATGGATCGCGAGCAGGAGGACGCGCGGCAGGCCGATGCGCGGCAGGCGGATACGCGGCAGGGCTGATCGGCAGGGTTGGCAGCCAAGTCACAAGTCCTGATAACGTCACCACCGCAGCGACTACCTCTCGCGGGCATATCCCGCGAGCGGCCGGGCGGTTCCTGGGTTCGCAGACAGACGAGTTCTGTCGCACACGGGAACCTGTAGGGGTAGTCGTGCAATCTCATCTCATAGCGGCCGAAGTAGACGCGATCGTCGAGCGGGCCGTTGTCGAACACCGACTTGTCGGCGTCAGCGTTGTGGTCGGCGTGGGCGGCCGTGTCGTCTACCGGCGCAGCGCCGGGTCGGCGGATCGAAACACCGGACGGCCGCTTCGCGATGACGCGATCTTCCTGCTGGCCTCGGTCACCAAGCCGTTCGTGTCGGTGCTGGCCATGCAGCTCGCCGAGGCCGGACACCTCGATCTGGCGGCACCCGTCAGCCGATACCTACCGGACTTCCGCCCGGCGCTGCCCGACGGAAGCCGCCCCGATATCAGCGTCCTGCAACTGCTCACGCACACAGCCGGGCTGCCCTACGGGATGTCTCCCGGTGACTACACGGCTTTCCACGCCGCGGGAGCGAGCAATGGAATGGACGTACCGGGGCTGAGCTCCGCCGAAGCGGCGCACCGGCTGGCCGGGGTGCCGCTGCTGTTCGCTCCGGGTACCGACTGGGAGTACTCGACCGGAATGGACGTGGTGGGCTGGGTCATCGAAGCCGTGACCGGCCGCCGGCTGGGCGAGTCCGTCGCCGAACGGATCACGGGTCCGCTCGGCATCGCCGACACGGGTTTCACCGTGTCCGACGCGGCGCGGCTGGTGAGCTGCTACTCCGATGCCGCACCGGTACCACGGGCGGTGGGCGAGCAATCCGTGATCGTCACCGGCCCGAACCGGACCACCGTCACGCCGGGTCGCGTCCTGGACCCGGCGTCGTACCACTCCGGCGGCGCGGGCATGGTCGGCACCGCGTCGGGGGTGTGGACCTTCCTCGAAGCGGTCCGGACCGGCCGCCTGCTCACCGCCGAATCCCGCACCCGCATGCTGACCGGGCAAGCGGGGATGGACAAGATTCCCACCGGTCCCGGCGTCGGCTTCGGCATCGGGTGGGCGGTGCTCGATGACCCGGCGCGGAACGGGAGCCCGCAATCGAAGGGCACTCTCAACTGGGCGGGCACCTATGGACACAACTGGTTCATCGATCCCGTTCGGGAGATCACTGTGGTGTCGCTGAGCAACACCACGCCGGCGGGGATGTTCAGTGACTACACGTTGCAGCTGCGCGATGCTGTCTACCGCCGTTTGTAGTGGGCCCCGTGTCGTGAGCCGTGGCCTGTCGTGAGCCGCGTGTCGTCAGCCCCGTGCTTGGCATCGCGGGGCGGACGGCGGGCCGAAGCCTGAATGAACATCGCGGCCGAATGGGACATGGATCTTGATCATCTCGCCGGTGGCGGTCGAGGCTGTCGATGCTGCTACGTGGTGTAGCAGCGAGCCGCTGTGCTGACTGAATTCTTTCCGGGAGCCCCCACATGTCCTCTTCCGCATCGCGCCGTGCGCGACTCAGTGTTCTGGCCCTGACCGGCGCTGTGTCGGCTTTGGTGCCCGCGGTCTCGGCGCAGGCCGCGACGTCGGCCGCGGTTCCTGCCGCCGCCTCGACCGCCTCGGCCGCCTCCGCTGTAGCGCATCTGAAGCTGTTCGCCGCGGCCCCGGCCGGTCTGACCAACCCCGACGACATCACCCGCCTGGGCAATCTGGTCTTCGTCACCTACCAGAACAACGCAGGCCCGACCGGCACGCCGGCCGGCAGTAAGAGCGACGTCATCGCCTTCGATCTGGGTACCGGCCGCGTCGAGGGGCACTGGACCATCGCCGGCCGGGTCGACGGCCTCACCGGCGACCCGCGGCACCACCGGGTGATCGCCACTGTCAACGAGGACCTGAACTCGACCCTTTACACGATCACGCCGGGCCAGGGCGACAGCGGCCTCAAGCACTACACCTACTTCCCGAACCCGGCCCAGACCGGTTCGGACGGCACCAACGGCGGCACCGACTCGGTGGCGATCAGCCGCGACGGCACCATGTATGTCGCGCACTCCAACCCCGACGTCTCCCTGTCCGGCGCCGACAACGCCCCGGCGGTTTACACGATCAAGCTCAGCGGCACCGCCGCACAGCTGACCCCGGTGTTCGGCGTCGACGACCCGGCCACGGTCATCAATCCGGCCGCCGGCGCCCCGAAGAGCGCGCCGATGGGCCTGACCGACCCGGACTCCAACAAGTGGGTCCCCGGCCCCGACGGCGGCACGCTGATCCAGGACTCGCAGGCCGACAGCAAGCTGATATTCGCCTCCGACCTGGACGCCGCGCACCCGAGGCTGCGCGAGCTGAACCTCACCAACGCCACCGGCCCGGCCTCCGTCACGCCGCAGCTCGACGACATCACGCCGACCGGCGCCGCGGGCCGGCTGTTCATCGTCGACCAGCAGAGCGGGTCGATCTACACGCTGGACACCCGGGGCTTCGCCGGCGGCGAGCTGTTCGCCGCGCAGCCCGCGCCCGGCGACGGCGATCTGGCGAACACGCCGGGGCTGAAGCTGATCAACGAGAAGACCGGGGTCGCGACGCCGGTGGTGACGGACGTGAAGTTGGGGAGCCCGAAGGGGTTGTTGTTCGTGCACGGGCACGAGGGTCGGGGCGGCGGCGAGGGTTGGGGCGGCGGCTGGGGCCACGCGCCCGGCATCTCGTAGCGCCGCGTCCCTCCGATACCGTGCGGCCATGGCGAATTTCGTACTGGTCGCGGGCGCGCGGCTCGGGGCGTGGGCATGGGACGACGTCCTGCCCGAGCTGCGCGCGGCGGGCCACGGCGCGTACCCGCTGAGCCTGTCCGGCCTGGCCGAGAAACAGGGCGTGCCGGCCGGACAGCAGACGCACGTCCAGGACATCGTCGAGGAGATCGAGGGCCGGGACCTGCGCGACGTCATCCTGGTCGGCCACAGCTACTCGGGCATCCCGGTCGGCCAGGCCGCCGAGCGCATCGGCGAGCGGCTGACCCGCGCGGTCTTCGTCGACTCCGCGCTCCCGGTCGACGGCGAGGCGTTCATCTCCCTCATGCCGGACGGCGGCGCGAAGGTGAAGGAGTCGATCGCCGAGAACGCGGGATTCTGGCCGCCCGTCCCGGCGTCCCACTTCGCGGGCCACGGCCTGACGGACGATCAGATCGCCCGCATCATCTCCGTCTCGACGCCCCACCCCGGCGCCACACTCACCGAACCCGCCATTCTGAAGCGCCCCCTGGCCGAACTCCCGGCGACCTACATCAGCTGCTCCCTGGACGGAGCCGCACTCGACGCCGACCTCGCCGAGCTGATGACCAGCGACCACTGGCGCCTGGCCGAACTGACCACCGGCCACTGGCCGATGTTCTCCCGACCCCGCGAACTCGCGCGGATCCTGCTCGACGCGGCCGGACCGATCAGTGACGCCGCCGCCACAACAGATACCGAACGGCGTCGAACACCAGAAAGATCCCACTGAACCACGCGACCGACAGCGCACCGGCCACGATCAGCGGCCGGTGCTGTTTTTGCAACGCGTCGAGCGCCATCCCCAGTGCGCCGGACCCGACGACCCACACCACGCCGAATCGCAGGAACCGGCCCAGCGGCCGGTCCCACAGCCATCCCAGCGGCTTGAAGGGTTCCACGAGGTCAGCATCCTGAGAAGCCGCGCGGGCGTCAATGGCGGGTGCGGCGCGAGGAGAGCGGGGCACCGCGGCATGACCGCAAGCATCACCGCAGGGCCGTGCCGGATAACTCCAGCGCGCCGCCGCATCCTGCGCCGGCGCGGCACTGTGGCATCACGCCGCCGCATCCCCAAGTGTCAGCCCAACTGCCAGCGCCGGCGGCCGTCCTACTCAGCCACCAACCAAACCGCCACATCCACCCCCAACACCGCCCCTTCAACCGCCTCCGACCCGATCAGCACCCGATACCCCGCCGGCAGCGCCACCGGCGCCTCCGACAAGTTCGCGTAGTAGAGCACTTCCCCGCGCCGGAACGCCAGCACCCCGCTCGGCGCCGCGAGCCACTCCAGCGGCGTCCCGTCTCCGAGCCCGCGCCGCAGCCACTCGCGGCGGATGCGCAGCAGTGCGCGGTAGTGCGACAGTGTCGAGTGCGGGTCCTGCTCCTCCGCGGCGGCGGTGCGGTTCTTCCACTCCGCGGGCTGCGGGAGCCACGGTGCGGCGGTCGCCCCCGCCGGCGAGAAGCCGAACGGCGCCGCGTCCCCCGACCACGGCAGTGGCACGCGGCAGCCGTCGCGGACCGGGCCGTCGTGGCCGCCGTGGTGGCGGCTCGGGTCCTGCCACGCCTCCGGCGGCAGGTCCTCCACCTCCGGCAGTCCCAGCTCCTCGCCCTGGTACACGTACGTCCCGCCGGGCAGGGCGTTGATCAGCTGCATCGCCGCCCGCGCGCGGCGCTCGCCGAGGGCGTGGTCCACCGGCGTCCCGTACAGGCGGCGTGCGTCGGCCAGCGAGGTCTGTGCGCGGCCGTAGCGGGTCGCGTGCCGGAGCACGTCGTGGTTCGACAGCACCCACGTGGCCGGTGCCCCGACCGCCGCCAGCACCCCCAGCGTCGCCTCGATCTCGGTACGCAGCGCCGTCGCGTCCCACGGGCAGCTCAGCAAGCCGAAGTTGAACGCCGTGTGCAGCCGGGTCGGGGTCAGATACCGCGCCACCCGCGAGGCGTCCGCCACCCAGGCCTCGGCCACGAACACCCGCTCGCCCTCGTAGGAGTCCGCGACCCGCCGCCAGCCCTCGTAGATCGCCAGCGTCTCGTCGCGGTCGAAGTACGGGTGGTCCGCCGCCACACCGTCCAGCATCCCCGTGGAAGTAGACGCGACATCAGGGAACGCAGGGTCCTTCGTCAGCCCGTGCGCGACGTCGATCCGGAACCCGTCGACCCCCAGGTCCAGCCAGAACCGCAAGATGCTCTCGAACTCGGCCCGCACCTCGGGGTTCGTCCAGTTCAAGTCCGGCTGCTCCGGCGCGAACAGGTGCAGGAACCAGTCCCCGGGCTTCCCGTCGGCCTCGACGGTGCGGGTCCAGGCCGGCCCGCCGAAGATCGACGGCCAGTCCGTCGGCGGCTCCGAACCGTCCACGCCGCGCCCCGGCCGGAAGTGGTACCGCGACCGGGCGGGCGAACCCGGCGCGGCGGTCAGCGCCTCCTGGAACCAAGGATGCTGATCCGACGTGTGGTTCGGCACGATGTCCAGGATCAACCGCAACCCGTGCGCATGCGCGTCGGCTATCAGCGCCTTGGCATCCTCCAGCGTCCCGAACAGCGGATCCAGCCGCCGGTAGTCGCTCACGTCGTACCCGGCATCCACCTGCGGCGAGGCGTACCAGGGGTTCAACCACAACGCGTCCACCCCGAGCGCCGCCAGATACGGCAGCCGCGACCGCAGCCCGGCGACGTCGCCGACCCCGTCCCCGTTCCCGTCGGCGAAGCTGCGGATGTAGACCTGGTAAATGACGGCGTCACGCCACCAGCTGCTCATGTATTTCACTCCGAGACTTGATATAGGGGGAGAAGCCGTATAGGGGAGATGGCTCAGCCGCATAGAGGAGATGGCTCAGCCGCGCTCGACGCGCCACACGTGGAAGGCCGGACCGTCCGAGGGCAAGGGGGCTCCGGGGACCAGATCCGACCCGCCGAGCAAGTGCGAAGCGGCGAACGGCGCGGCCACCGGCTCGTGCGCGGCCCGGCTCACCTGAACCACCACCGTCTCCTCCGGCAGCGCGCGCTCGAACAGTACGAAGTCCTCACCCGCGTGCAGCCACCGCAACCCGCCGGATCGCAGCGCGCCATGCGAACGCCGCAGCGCGATCAGCGAGCGGTACACCTCGTACGTACCCTGATCCCACGCGCCCTCATCCCACGGGAACGGCCGGCGCCCGTCCTCCGTGTGCAGCGCCCCGGCCACCCCGACCTCGTCCCCGGCGAACACCATCGGCAGCCCCGGCAACGTCATCAACAATGCCACCCCGAGCGCCTGCCGTTCCGCGCCGACCACGGACCGGAAACGCGGCATGTCATGCGAATCCAGCAGGGTCATGTTGTGCGTGACCGCGCGCCACGGGATCAGCGCCGCGAACTGGCGCATCACCGCGGCCATCTCGCCGCCGCCGTGGACCGGCGGCCGCCCCGGCACGCCCCACAACTCCGGCGTGCCCGAACCCCCGAGCCAGCCCAGCACCGGCCGCGTGAACCCGGCGTAGGCCATCGTCCCGTGCCAGCCGTCGCCCCGCAGCGTCGCCGAGGCGTCGAACTGGTGCTCCGCCAGCAACAACGTCTCCGGCGCCACCGCCCGCAACGTCTCCCGCACCGACCGCGCCATCCGGGCATTGAGATCGATCGCCCCGTACCGCCCCGCCGACTGCGCGACATCCACGCGCCAGCCGTCCAACCCGAACTCGGCGGGATACCGCGCGATCACCGAATCCGGGCCCTCATACAGCCGCCGCCGCAGTTCCTCGGACCGGTGGTCCAGCTTGGGCAGCGACGGCACGCCGAAGAACGACGCGTACTGATCGCGATCCGCCCCGAAGTAGTAGAACCCTGCTTCGGCGCTCGCCGGGTCGGCCTGCCCGCGCCGGAACCAGGGATGCATGTCCCCGGTGTGGTTCAACGTGATGTCGCCGATGACCTTGATTCCGCGCAGGTGCGCCTGTGCGGTCAGCTCCTTGAGCGCTTCATCGCCGCCGAGCAGGGGGTCGACGAAGTCGAACGACGAGGCGTCGTATCGGTGGTTGGAGCGCGAAGGGAAGAACGGCGTCAGATACAACGCGTCGATCCCAAGCCTGCGAAGATAGTCCAGCTTCTCCGCGACACCCCACAAAGTTCCGCGATAGACCTGCTTCGTCCCGGCCGGCGTCCCGTATGCAACAGGATCATCCCATTCAGCCGGAACAGCCCAATCCGGCAAGGCGCCCACCGGATGCGCCGCCGACCGCGCGAACCGGTCGGGGAAGATCTCGTAGACCACCGCGCCCTCGGCCCACGCCGGTGGCGGGTCGTAGGTGGGCAGCTTGAAGTCGGCCGTGTCCGTGACGTCGACGTCGTGCAGCCCGGTGCCGTTCAGCCAGCGCCGCCGCCCCGGCGTCCCGGTCTCGATCAGGAACCGGTACCCGAGCTCGGCGTTCACCACCGGCACGCTCGCGCGCCACCAGAGCTCGTCGCCGGCTTCCCGGTCCACCAGCGCCTCGGTGTAGGCGGGCTCGCCGTCCGGCGTGCTGCGCACGTGCACACCGCGCGCCGCCATCGCCTTCGACGTCCGCACGAACACATCGACCTTCTGTCCGACCCGGGGCGCGGGATCGCTCACGTACAAAGGCGATCCGTCGTGGTGGGCCGAGGGGCCGAGGACGGGGGGATTCACGGGCATGGGCACGGCTCTCCAGTGGACACGGCATTGGCACGACCCGGCAGACGCTAGGCAAACGGATCGTGATCCGTAAGGGGTTGCCGATGTTTGCCGCTGTGTTTCACTCTTCTGCTTCCATGTTTCGCAACGAAACACCTATAGTGCGGCGCATGTCTTCTCGACTCGACGACATAGCCCGCCAGGCCGGGGTCAGCAAGGCCACGGTCTCCCGCGTGCTCAACGAACGCCCCGGCGTCAGCCCGCAACTGCGCAAAGCGGTGCTCACGGCGCTGGACGTCCTGGGCTACGAACGTCCGTCCCGGCTGCGGCCCCGCAGCGCCGGCCTGGTCGGCCTGCTGCTGCCGGAGCTGGAGAGCCCGATCTATCCGTTGTGTGCCCAGGTGATCGAGACCAACCTTTCGCGTCAGGGGTTCACCCCGGTGCTGTGTTCCCAGACGCCGGAGGGCGCCGGGGAGGACGAGTACGTCGGCATGCTGCTGGACCGCGGGGTCTCCGGCGTCATCTTCGTCTCCGGGATGCACGCCGACACCGGCCAGGACCACTCCCGCTACCGCGATCTGGTGGCGCAGCGGCTGCCGTTGGTGTTCGTCAACGGGTTCATCCCGAACCTGGAGGCGCCGTTCATCTCCTGCGACGACCGGGCCGCCGGGGAGTTGGCGGTGGCGCACCTGGCCGAACTCGGGCACCGCCGGATCGGGCTGCTGCTGTCCTCCGACCGGCACGTCCCGGCCCGCCGGCAGCTGTCCGGCTACCGCACCGCGATGGAGACCCGGTTCGGGGCCGGCGGCTACGAACCGGACCTGGTGGACATCTCGTTCCCCGGGGTCGAGGGCGGGTACGCCGGGGCTTCCAGGCTGTTGCAGCGCAACGTCACGGCCATCGTCTGCGGCTCGGACATGATGGCGCTCGGTGCGATCCGGGCTCTGAAGCAACATCACAAGCGGGTCCCCGAGGACGTTTCCGTGATCGGTTACGACGATTCGGTCCTCATGGGCTACACCGATCCACCGCTGACCACGGTGCGCCAGCCGGTGCTCTCGATGGGCGTCGCCGCAGCCCGGACGCTGATCGACCAGATCCGCGGGGTGACCATCCGCAAGACCGAGTCGCTGTTCTTCCCCGAGTTGGTCGTGCGGGCCTCCACCGGGCCTCTTGCAGAAACGTAGAAACAGAAGTGCACGGATCTGAAACAGCGACGCAAGAAGCTGCAACGGATTGTCCGGTCCGAGTTTCCAGTTAGGGTCTGCGGTGTTAACGGCGAGTCACGGCCGGACCCCGCCGACATCAACGCTCTGACCTGTCTTCTTCAGGTCGCACGCAGAGCGAAACTCCTTTCTCCCGACAACTGACCAAAGGGGTCATGGTGAGATACCGTCCCTCCTTGACGACCGCCGCTGTCGCGGTCGTAGCGGCAGCTCTTTCCCTGACCGGCTGCTCCAGCTCGTCCTCGAAGTCCGCTGCGGGCTCGTCCTCCTCGACGAGTTCGGCCTCCTCGCCATCGGCGTCCGGCTCATCGGCCGCTGCCGCGGCCTCGACAGCTTCTTCCTCGGCCAGCGCGCCGCCGGTCCGCGACCCCAACACCGACCTGGTGATCTGGGCCGACGCCCAGCGGGCCCCGGTGTTGCAGCAGTTCGCCCAGAGCTTCGCCACCGCGAACGGCATCTCGGTGAGCGTGCAGCCGGTGTCCACCGACCTTCAGTCGGCGTACGTCACCGCCACCGCGGCCGGCAAGGGCCCGGACATCGTGGTCGGCGCCACCGACTGGATCGGCAACATGGTGCAGAACGGCGCCATCTCGCCGCTGCCGCTGACCGCGGCCCAGAAGGGCGCCTTCGAGACCACCGCGCTGAACGCCGTCACCTACAACGGCCAGGTCTACGGCATCCCCTACGCGACCGAGAACCTGGCGCTGATCACCAACACCGGTGAGGCGGCGGCGAACCCGGCCACGTTCGAGGCCATGGTGGCCAACGGCCAGGCCGCGGTGAAGTCCGGCAAGGCCTCCGAGGCGCTGGCGATGCAGATCGGCCAGCAGGGCGACCCCTACACCGCGCAGCCGCTGCTCGGCTCGGCCGGCGGCGACATCTTCGGTACCAAGCCCGACGGCAGCTACGACCCCTCGCAGGTCGGCGTGGACAACGCCGGATCCAAGGCGTTCGCCGCGCAGCTGGCCAAGTACGGCGAGAAGGGCCAGAACGTCTTCAAGCGCTCCATCGACGCCGACAACGCGGTGTCGCTGTTCACCTCCGGCAAGACCCCGTACCTGATCTCCGGCCCGTGGTCGCTGGAGCAGATCCGCAAGTCGGGCCTGAAGTACGCGATCAGCCCGGTCCCCGGCTTCGCCGGCCTGGGCCCGGCCCAGCCGTTCGTCGGCGTGCAGGCGTTCTACGTCTCGGCGAAGGCCAAGAACACCGCGCTGGCGCAGGAGTTCACGCTGAACTACCTGACCCGCAAGGACGTCGAGGAGGCGCTGTACAAGGTCGACCCGCGGGCCCCGGCCCTGACCGAGGCGTACAACGACGTGTCCAAGACCGACCCGGACATCACCGCCTTCCAGGCCGCGGCCGCGCACGGCGTCGTGCTCCCGCAGATCCCGGCGATGTCCGCGGTGTGGGGCCCGCTCGGGATCGCCGAGGCGGCGATCGTCGGCGGCGCCGACCCGAACACCTCGATGACGAACGCCGCCAACCAGATCCGCGCGGCGATCGCCAAGGGTTAGCCGGCCAACCGTTGGCAGACCACCATCTCTTCCGTCCTTGAAACCGCAAGCCTCCGCACGGTGCGGCGACTCGAATTGCCCCCGGGCCGTCGCACCGTACGGAGCCGAAAGAAAGCAGGGGAGCGGCCGTGACCGCCTTGCCCTCTGAGCGTCTGGCACGCTTGTCGTGGCCACGGGTCGTCTTCGTCGGCCTGGTCGTCCTCTTCGCGGTGCTCACCGTCCCGACGCTGGTCGACAAGCACTCGTGGACCGGCGTGACGGTCACCGTCGCGGTGACGGCGATCCTCGCCTACGTCTACCTGACCCCGAAGCGGATCGCGGCTCGGTTCCTGGTCCCCGGCACGATCCTGCTGCTGGCTTTCCAGGTCTACCCGATCGGCTACACGATCGACACCGCGTTCACCAACTACGGCGACGGGCACCGGCTCAGCCAGTCCCAGGCCGTGGCGCAGATCGAGGCCGACTCCGTGCTGGAGCAGCCCGGCGCGCAGCGCTACGAGTTGTCGGTGGCGACCAAGACCGCCGACATCTCCGGTGCGTTCGTGTTCTTCCTCACCGACCCGAACGGGAAGGTCGAGCGCGGCGACGCCGCCGGGCTCACGCCGGTCCCGGACTCCGAGGTGACCAAGGACCAGTTCACCGGCAAGGTGATCACCGCGGCCGGCTGGCACATCCTGACCGGGATCCAGGTCAACGGCCTGGGCCAGCGGCTGGCCGCGTTCGAGGTGCCGACCGGCGGCGGCTTCATCAAGTCGGTGGGCCTGTCCGAGGCGTACGTCGGCCAGTTCACGATGAAGTACGACGCCGCCGCGAAGACCATGACCGACACCCGGACCGGCACCGTGTACAAGGCCTCTGATGGTGAGTTCAAGGCCGTCGACGGCTCCGGCAAGACGCTGCCGATCGGCTGGAAGGTCGGCGTCGGGTTCAAGAACTTCACCTCGGTGCTCACCAACGCCGCCATCCGCGGCCCGTTCCTGCGGGTCCTGGTCTGGACGATCGCGTTCGCCGTCCTGTCGGTGCTGAGCACGTTCGGCCTGGGCCTGCTGCTCGCGGTGGTCATGGACCATCCCCGGATGCGTGGCCGAAGGCTTTACAGCTCCCTGCTACTCCTGCCCTACGCGATGCCCGCGTTCATCTCGACCCTCGTCTGGGCGAGCATGTACAACAAGGACTTCGGCCTGCTGAACAAGCTCTTCGGCACCCACATCGACTGGCTCGGCAGCCCCTGGTCGGCGCGCGGGTCGGTGTTGCTGACGAACCTGTGGCTCGGCTTCCCCTACATGTTCCTGGTCTGCGCGGGCCTGTTGCAGGCGGTGCCGCAGGAGCTGAAGGAGGTCGCGAGGGTCGACGGCGCCTCGCCGTTCCGGGTGTTCCGCTCGGTGACGATGCCCACGGTGCTGATCGGCGCGATGCCGCTGCTGATCGCCTCGTTCGGCTACAACTTCAACAACTTCAACGTGATCCGGCTGCTGACCGACGGTGCCCCGTACCCCTCCGGCAGCTCCACGGCCGGTGACACGGACATCCTGATCAGCTACACCTACCGTCTGTCGTTCGGCGGCCAGGGCGCGCAGTACGGCCTGGCCTCGGCGATCTCGTTCCTGCTCTTCGTGTTGGTCGGCCTGATCTCCTACGCCGGCTTCCGGCAGACCCGACAGCTGGAGGAGGTGTACGCCCGATGAAGGACCGTCTGTGGTGGCGCCACCTGATAGGCATCGCCTCCCTGGTGTTCGCGCTCGTCCCGATCCTCTTCCTGGTCTCGGCCGCGCTGAACCCGGTCGGCACGCTGTCCACGACCTCGCTGATCCCGAGCGGTGCGAGTTTCGCCAACTTCAGCAAGCTGTTCCACGACCCGAACTCGCCATATGTCCGCTGGTACGTCAATACCCTGGTGATCTGCGGCGTCTCGTCGGTTCTCAACGTTCTGATCGGCGTCAGCGGGGCGTACGCCTTCTCCCGGCTGCGCTTCCGCGGCCGGCGGCCCGGGCTCACCGGCATCCTGCTGGTGCAGATGTTCCCGAACTTCTTGGCGCTGACCGCGCTGTACCTGCTGTTCATCAACATCGGCAGCGTCCTGCCGGCGTTCGGCCTGAACACCTCGCTCGGCCTGATCGTCGTCTACCTCGGCGGCGCGATGGGCGTGAACACCTGGCTGCTCAAGGGCTACCTGGACACCATCCCGGTGGAGCTGGACGAGTCGGCGCGGATCGACGGCGCCACCGAGGCGCAGGTGTTCTTCCGCATCATCTTGCCGCTGGCCCGGCCGATGCTGGTGGTGGTCGGGCTGTTCTCGTTCGTGTCCTTCCTGAACGAGATCATCCTGGCCGGCGTGTTCCTGACCGGCAGCGCGCACAAGACGCTGGCGGTCGGCCTGTACGGCCTGGTCTCCGGCAACCACAACACCGACTACGGCGAGTTCGCCGCCGGCTCGCTGCTCGCCGGCATCCCGGTGGTCCTGATCTACCTCTACCTCCAGAAGTATCTCGTCAAGGGCTTGACGGCGGGCGCCGTCAAGGGCTGATCCGCATCATTCGTATAGGAGAGGCAACCATGCAACGACGCCGCAGACTCGCGTTGGCCGGCACGGCCGTGAGCCTGGCCGCGGCCACCGTGGTGACCGCCGCGGCGGCCCCCAGCTCGGCCGCCCCGGTCCGGTCCGCCAAAACCGCCGCCACCGCCACCGCCGCGGTGAGCTCCACCCCGGTCAGCACTGGCGACATGACCAACGACGTCATCTACCAACTGCTCACCGACCGCTTCTCCAACGGCGACACCAGCAACGACAACCCGTCGTCCGCGCCGAACCTGAACGACCCCACCCACAACAACTGGCAGGAGTACTGGGGCGGCGACTTCGCCGGGGTCACCGCCAAGATGCAGTACCTGTCCGACCTCGGCGTGGGCGCGATCTGGATCTCGCCGCCGGTGCAGAACGTCAACGTGCCGGTCCCCGACAGCAACGGCAACACCACCGCCGGCTATCACGGTTACTGGGGAATGGACTTCTACACCCCCGAGCCGCACTTCGGGCAGTGGGCGGACTTCGACGCCATGGTCGCCGCGGCGCATGCCAAGGGCATCAAGGTGATCATGGACTGGGCGGTCAACGACTCCAACCCCGAGGACACGAGCAACCCGAACTACGGCGCCGGCGGCGCGCTGAAGCAGAACGGGACCACGCTCGCGACCTACGATAACGACCCGAACGGCTACTTCCACCACAACGGCGGCGTCGCGGACTACAACAACCTGTACGACGTCGAGTACCAGAACCTGTTCAACCTGGCCGACCTCGCGCAGGAGAACCCGGCCGTCACGAACTACGTGGAAGGCGCGGTCAACACCTGGCTCGGGCACGGCGTGGACGGCATCCGCATGGACGCTGTGAAGCACATGCCCGGCGGCTGGCTCAAGAGCTACGTCGACAACATCGAGGGCTCGCACAGCGTCTTCATGTACGGCGAGTGGGCCGACCCGAGCAGCGCGCCGCTGTGGCCGAACGAGGTGAAGTTCGCCAACACCGACGGCCAGTCGCTGGAGAACTTCGACCTGAACACCGCGGTCCGCGACGTGTTCGCCAACAACGCGAACATGTCGGAGCTGGACTCGGAACTGAGCCGCCAGCAGAGCTCCTTCAACTGGTCCAACGACCTGGTGGACTTCGTCGACAGCCAGGACGAGAACCGCTTCTTGTCGGTCGACAACAACACCACGCTGCTGGACCAGGCGACCGTGGTGGACATGACGGTGCCTGGCATCCCGTCCATCTACTACGGCGACGAGCAGTACCTGCACAACGACACCACCAACTCCTTCGGCCAGGTCGGCGGCGACCCCTACAACCGGCCGATGATGAGTTCGTTCGCTGAGAACACCCGCAGCTTCGGCGACATCCAGAAGCTGGCCGCGTTGCGCAAGAGCAACCCCGCGCTGCGCTACGGCACCTCGACTCAGCGCTGGATCAACAACGACGTGTACGTCTACGAGCGCAAGTTCTACAACGACACGGTCCTGGTCGCGGTGAACAAGAGCACGTCGGCCGGCTACCCGCTGACCAGCCTGAACACCGCCCTGCCCGCCGGCAGCTACAACGACGTGCTCGGCGGCGCCCTGGGCGGCGGCACGCTGACCGTCGGCGCCGGCACCGGCGGCAACAACCCCGTCGGCTCCTACACCCTGAACCCGGGCCAGGCCGCGGTGTGGTCCTACGTCGCCCCGACGCAGTCCGCCCCGCAGGTCGGCAACATCGGCCCGACCATCGGCCACAGCGGCGACGTGGTCGCCGTGACCGGCACCGACTTCGGCTCCGCCGCCGGCACCGCCACGGTCGGCGGCGTCCCGGCGACCGTCGACTCCTGGTCCAACGGCGAGGCGGACATCACCATCCCCTCGGGCGTCACCCCGGGCCTGGCCTCGGTGGTGCTGAAGTCCTCCGGCGGCGTGGCGGGCAACGCCATCTCCTACCACGTGGAGACCGGGACTCAGGTCCCGGTGACGTTCAACGTCACCGGCACATCGACCCAGCCGGGCGACGAGCTCTATCTGGCCGGCGACCAGGACGAACTCGGCAACTGGAGCACCGACACCTCGGTCGCGATCGGCCCGATGCTCGACCCGAACTATCCGACGTGGTTCAGCCTGGCCAGCGTCCCGGCCGGGGCGAACATCCAGTTCAAGTTCTTCATCAAGCACTCGGACGGGACGGTCACGTGGGAGAGCGGTTCGAACCACACGTACACCGTGCCGACATCCGGGACGGGAAACGTGACCGTCGCCTGGTGAGGTGTATCTGATTCCTGATGAACAGGCGGCGACCGGGTTGAGGGGCCCGGTCGCCGCCGGCCGTCAGAGGACCGAAGGGCGCTTCAGGCTCGACCAGAGCGGATGGTCCTGCTCGGCGAAGCGTCGTGCCAACTCGCCCCGGGCGTTCTCGTCGCCGATGGTGTTGTTCACGCAGAAGCGGCCCTCGGCGACGGTCAGCAGCTTCACATTGACCAGGCCGATGGGTGACAGTGGGCCGGGTACGGAGGCGGGTACCTCCGCGTCGGTCAGCCCGAGCATCACCACCGGCGCATCGTCGTCATCGAGATAGTCGCCGGCGGCGTCGGGAAGTTCCAAGCCGGGCAAGGCGAGGGTGATCAGACCGTAGGTGTCGAGCATCTGGGGCACCCGGAACCCGAAGTGCGCCACCTGATTCGACACCGCCTGCACCAGTTCGCCCAGCCAGGACACGGCGACATCAGTCGTGCCGAGCCCGACCGGGACATCGGGGGAGATGCCGTACACCTCGATCCCGAACCCGTTGGTCGGCTCCGCGTCGTCCCACGCGGTGGGGTCGGCCAGGCCGCTGCTGGCCACCAACAGGGCGTCGTCGCGGCGGGTGATCGTGTGGGCCTGGCGCAGGGCGGGCCACGCCGGTCCGCCTAGGAACGCCGGGTTGATCAGGTGGGCGATCACGTCGGAGTCGAGGCGCCCCCACGAGTTCCACGCCGAGGCGATGGCCTCGTAGGTCTCGCTGGTGAGTGATTCGTCGAGTTCTTCGGCTGGCATGGCGATCACCATACTGACCGACACCCGCAGACGTGCCGCCCGAGATCGAGTGGCACGCCTGCCGGCTGTCAGCTCACCGCGGCAGTCCGCGCGTCGTCGCCGACGGGTCGATCACGCCTCCGTCCATCGACGCCGGCAGCATCGCGCGCACCTCGTTCGTGGCCGCCGTCTTCGACGCGGTCGTCGTCACGGCCGGGATCGTCACGGTCGGGGCTGCCGTCGCGGCGGCCGTCGTCGGACTCCCGCGCCAGCCGGAGGTGTCCGTCCCGGTCGGTGCCTTCGAAGCGATGTAGGCCGCGTATACGCCGAACCACTGCGCGTCCGTGTACGGCGACCATCCGTGCTGCTTCTCGCGGCCGTAGGTGAACGTGGCGTCGGCCGGCGGCGTGGTCTGCGAGTCAAGGTTCTGCTGGAGCAGCTCCACGGCGTCGTTCAGGAAGTACGTGTCCGTGTCGCCGACGTACATGTGGATCTCGCCTTGCAGCTGTGGGCCGAGCGTGGACCACTGGGCGGCCAGCTTCGCGTCCAGGTCCTTCGGCTTCCACTGCGCGGCCACGGTGTGGTCGATCGCGCCGGTTCGCTTGTCCCAGACCAGCGCCGGGTAGCCGTCCTTGCCCTGCGGCCCGTACACCGCCTCCCAGATCGCCCACGCGCCGCCGCTGCGGTCGTGGTCGCCCAGGGCCAGTTCCCACAGGTTCTCCTGGGCCATGTCGTAGATGGTGTCGCCGGCGGTGTTGCGGTCGTCGGGGCGCTGCGTCGGATAGTCGAACTGGCGCAGGGTGTTGTAGGCGTTGGCGTCGTCGTAGATGTCGACGATCTGGTGCCGGTGGAAGTCCACCGGGTCGGGGTAGCCGGCGAAGGTGCCGCCGAACACGTCCGGGTTGAACACCAGCGAGGCCAGCGCTTCCCAGCCGCCTGTCGAGCCGCCGGCCGTGACGCGGGCCCAGGGTGCGGCGATCGTCCGGAACTGCGCGTCCAGCGCCGGGATCAGCTCCTTGGTGGTGGCGGTGCCGTAGGGGCCGACGTTGGGGGAGTCGACCACGTAGGAGGAGTCATAGAACGGGTTCTCCTCGCGGACCTCCACGCTGATGAACTTCGGCGAACTCGGATTCAGCCAGAACTGGGAGAAGGAGTTGCTGCCGTCCTCCTTGAAACCGTGTGGCGCGGCCTCCGTGAAGTGCGCGAAGTGGTATTCGACCGGGTAGTGCACGTTGGCGTTCTTCGGGTCGTCGTAGCCCTGCGGCAGCAGGACGTTGGCACCGATGTAGATCGGAGTGCCCCAGAACTTGGTCAGCGCCGGGCTCAGGATCTTGATGTGCTTCACGTGCTGGCTGTCGGCCGGGTTCCCCTGCTGGCAGGTGCCGCCGGCCGGGATCGGGTCGGCCGGCGTGATGACGTGGTCCAGCGCCAGCTTGACCGGCCGGTCCTGGTCGCCGGTGATGGTGATCCACTGCGGGGTGCTGTACATGTTCCGCGGCGAGTTGAACATGTCCTGGCCGTCGCCGCAGGGCATGTGCATCTGGACGGTCGAGCCGTCGCCGCGGTGGAAGGTGTCGTAGACGGTGAAGAACGCCTGGACGTAGTACCGGCCTGGCGGCAGCTGGTTCAGTGTGGACAGCGGGTAGCCGTAGGTCGAGGCACCGGAATCCAGGGTCACCGAGCGCCCGGGCTTGAGCCCGTTCACGTCCTTCCCCCAGTACGGCGCGCCGTTGATGATGTTGATCTGCTCGCGCGGATCGGAGTCCGCGTTGGTGGACACGATCACGAACGCCCGGCCGTCGGCGGGCGTGGCGCGGGTGGCGGCGGGGAACGAGACGTCGAACTTCAGCTCGTGCCGCGGCCGGGCGGCGGCAGCGGTGGCGCCCACCAACGCCAACACCAGGGTGAGCAACACGGCGGTACGTTTCCGCAAAGACAACCGACGAGACATGCGGCACCTCCAGGGCGCGCTGTCGGGGGAAAAGGGACGGTGCGATCCTTACCCGGCGCTCACCAGTCAGAATCCTGATCGCAGCTGAACACCGGTCGACGCCGAACCGTCCGCCGCCGCCTCCAGCGCTGCCTGCTCGACACCCCAGGCCAGCTCCTCGGCCACCTCCGACGCGATGGCGTAAGTGTCAAAGTGCACTGACACGGCGAGCGCACCGTCGGCGTCGTCTATCGTCACCGACAGCGGTTCGGCCTGGTCCGGCCGGCGGTCCAGCCAGCCGAACGTCGACGTCGACCCGCCGCGCGTCCGCCGCGGTTCGCGCGGACGCGGCGCGGCCGTCGTGGTGTAGTCGACCCCCGATTCGGTGGCGTGCCGGTCGTTGAAGAACATCTCGACCCCCGGCCCGCGACCGTGGTCGGCGGCGAACCGGTCGAGCATCGCCGTCAGCGCCTCGGGAGCGAAGTAGGCGTTCTTCACCGCGGCCATCGACGCGCCGCGCGCCCGGTCCAATGCCTCATCGAAGGTGGTGTCGCCCAGCTCCAGCACCAGCAGTCCGCTCTGGGCCGCGAAGCAGACCACGTCGGCCAGCGCCGACCGGAAGCGGTTGCCGACCCGGGGCCGGATCAGCACGCGGTCGGTGTCGGCCAACCGGGTGAAGGCGATCGCCGTTACCGCGGTGAGTACGGCCGATTCGTCCACCGCGCGCCGGGCGGCGATCGTCGCGACCGCGTCGGCGAGCGCGGGGGAGACCAGGCGTCCGGACCAGTGCCGCGGCCGGTCCGGGCCGGGACGCAGTGCCGGCGGCGGTCCGGCGGCCAGCCGGTCCAACGACTTCGCGAAGTACCGCAGTGTTCTGTCTTGGTGCCGCAGCCCGGCTTCTGACGCCTGCCAGCGCGCCTGTTCCAACGGCTGCATGCCTGTGGGCTCCCGGCCTTCGCGGGCGGCGACCTCGCGGATCATCACTGCCGCACCACCGGCATCGAGGGCCAAGTGGTGCATGAGGACGACCAGATGCCGGCACACTCCGCCGCTTCGGACTACCGCCATCCGGACCGGCCACTCGCTGCGCAGGTCGTACGGGCGGCGCCGGTAGACGGCTTCCACGCGCGCGGCGAGTGCGTCAGGGTCCTGACCGGGTGGGGTGTCGTAGACGTCGAGGAAGGTCGCACCGGCCGAGGCCACCGACTGGCGGACCTTGCTGCCCGACGCGTGATAGTGGACGGGGTCATCATGGACCGGGTCATCGTGGACGCCGTCGAACACGAGCCGGGTCCGCATGGACTGGTAGCGGCTGTGCAGATATGCCAGCTCCGCCGCGACATCTTCGACGCGCGTCCCGGGAGCCAGCGGCCGACGCCCGCCCTGCGGCAGCCAGTTCCGCTGTCGGATCATGGTGGCCCAGATATCACGCTGGCCCCAGGTCAGGGCGGCACGGCCGGACTCGGCCCCGGCGAACGTCACCCGAATCCGTTGGGAGGGCAACGGCTCCGGCCTCGACCCCGGCCCGAGCCCCGGCAGCCAGGCCCCGGCCAGGAAGTCACGGTGCCGCTGCCGGGTCGCTTCGACGTCGAGGCGTCCGCCGAAGTCCCGGACCAGCCACTCGTCGGCGACCACCCGGACCTCGTCGGTGACCACCCGGACCTCGGCCGCCGACACCACGGCGCGGACGACTTCGTCCCACGCGGCGTTCGGATCGGCATCGGCCCGCAGCGTGAGCAGGAGGTCGCAGCGCTCGCCCCTGATCGGCACGGCTATACAGACGGCGATGTCGGGGAAGGCGGCCAGCACGGCGGACTCCACGGCCGTGCCTTCTGCCACGTCGTCGCCGGTCCGCACCTGGCCCCCCCCGTCGTACTTCGGCGAAAGGGCCAGGATAGGGATATACGGGTTCTGTGATCCACCACCCGCGATCCGGCTACCGGGCCGCGTCCTCCAGATCGGCCGCCGCCCCCAGCACGATCGGCGTCCCGGCCGACTCGATCACGGCCCAGTCGTAGTGCATCGGCACCAGCCGCGCGGCGTACCACTCGTCGGTCTGCTCCGGCACCACCCAGCCGCTGGCCTCCCAGTCGCCGAGGTCGAAGACGTAGCGGGCGACCGAGCCGGAGCTGGCGGTGGTGGTCTCGATGCCGTGCAGGCCGGCGGCGCGCACGGTCTCGTTGTCGCCGGGGACCGGGCGTCCGGCCACCGCCGGGACGCCGGGGAGCAGCGCGGTGAAGCGGCACTGGTGCAGGCGGCCCCAGGTCCAGTCCGCCAGGTCCGGGCCGATCTCCTCCGTCAGCCGTTCGGCCGCCCGGTCCAGCGCCTGGCCGACCGCGTCCGACCAGGCCCCGAACATGGACTCGTCGCCGGCGCGGGCTCCGGCCAGCAGCGCCTGGAACGACAGCCACAGCGTGCCGGTGCGCTGCTGGGGCGACAGGAGTCGGGCGTGCGAGGCGTCGGATCCGGGCAGCGGCACGGTGGTCAGCAGCTCGCGGCGGGCCTCGGTGTAGACGGTGGCGGCGACCGAGCCCAGGCCCATCGTGCCGTCCCAGCCCCGCAGCAACTCAAGGAGCTGTGAAACTCGGCTGCCTTCCGCCGCCTTCACGTGCTCTAGCGAGGCCACGAACTCCCGCGCCGTCAGCGACGACACGTCCGCGTGGATCCGCTCCATCGCCGCCCGGTCCAGGGCCTGCGGCGCCGCCACGCCCTCGCGCAGCAGCTGCAAGATCCGCGTGGCCCGCGCCGGTCCGGCGAAGTCGTGCGCCACATACGGCGTGGGGTCGGCGCTCGGCCGGTTGTTCGCCGAGACCAGCAGCCCCTCTTCGGGGTCGCGGGCCGCCGGCATCTGGTCGAACGGCACCCAGCCCCGCCAGGCGTACGCCGGGTCCCAGCCCGGTACCGCGGCCCACGAATTCGCCTGGTCCCGGCTCGGGACCCGGCCGCGCAGCCGGTAGCCGATCGCGCCGTGCACGTCGGCCATCATCAGGTGGTCCACCGGCACCGACCAGCCGCGCATCACGTCGTCGAGCTCTGCGACCGAGGCGGTCTTGAGCATCGGCAGCAGGCAGTCCAGGGTGCGGTCCGGCTCGGCGGTGCCGGTCCAGCGCAGCGCCAGCCCGGTGTTCGCGGTGTCGTCCTGGACCACCACGCCGCCGCGCGCGCTGGTGTGCACGGTGATCCGCACCGGCTCGGCGTCCCGGACCGTGATCAGCTCGGTGCGGGTGTCCAGCCGGTCCAGGTTCTCCACGAACAGGTCCTGGTCGTCGGCCATCCCGTGGGTGATGCCCCAGGCCACGTGCGCGTTGTGGCCGAAGTGCGGGAAGCCCGGGACGCCGGGGAACGACAGGCCGATGGCGTCGAAGGCGTCGCAGGACACGTGGTTCTGCCAGTACGGGCCCGGCGTCTCGAACGGCCGGTGCGGGTCCCCGGCCAGCAGCGGACGACCCGAGGCGGTGTGCGCGCCGGAGACCACCCAGTTGTTGCTCCCGGCCGCCGGGTCCGCCGAGGCGGCCACGGTCTCGACCTCCGCGAGCCCGTTGAGCCAGCCGCGTACCTTCTCGCCGTGCCCCGGCGGCGGCCCCGCGGTGTCGACCCGTGCCACGGCCCCGGTCGGCAGCACCATCAGCTCCTCCCGGGCGTTGGAGCGCACCCGCCAGACCACGTCGGCCGGGGCCACCGGTAATAACGCGGTACGGAACAGCTTGTGCGCCATGCTTCCCATACCGACGTGCCGGCCGAGGTAGACCGCGACACTGTGCCAGGGCTCCCACTTGCGCGGCGGCTCCGGCAGGTCGCACCCGGCCAGACTCCCGCCCAGCGCGTCGTTCACCCCTTCGGCGTACGCGGTGAACACCGCCTTCGTCTCGTCCGCCAGCCCTTCATACGAACGGCGGGCCGCCGCCGCGAGGCCGACCCGCCGGGAGAACATGTCGTCGGTGAGCGCCCGCGATCCGACGACCTCCGCCCACGTTCCCAGGGCTTTGCGACGGACGTACTCCATTTGCAGGCCCCGGTCCAAGGCCGCGAGGTGGCCCTGGGCGCGGAACGCCGCCTCGACGGACGCCGCGCGGGCGTGGGGGATGCCGTGCTGATCGCGATAAGCCTGCATGGTCAGCCATTGTGCATGGCCGTCCTGGCGATCGGCAGCAGGGCCTACTCCCAGAGCACAGTCAGACCGTCCCGTCGCCCGACCCGCTCCAGCGTCCGGGTCAACGCCTCTTGCAGGGCCCTGAGCTGCTCCTCGTCGGCGGCGTCGGCGCGCAGTATGAGCTCGGTCGGACCCGCGGTCAGCTCGCACCGGGCGGTGCCCAGGGTGATACGGCCGGTGGTGTCGGACGTGGCCTCGGCACCCGGGCCGGCGTGGCCGCGGCCCGGCCGCAGGCCATGGCCGGGGCCGTGGCGCAGACGCGAGGCGTGGGAGCAGAGCTGTCGCAGATAGCGGACGGCGCGGTCGGTGGTGACGTGGGCTTCGGCGGTGGGCATGGTCAGGACTCCTCTTGATCGCGGGTGCAGGTGGCCAGCCATGCGGCGACGCCGTCGGGGGCCAGGTTCGACAGGCATCTCGCCTCGCGGATCCCGTCCACGGTCCAGCCGTCGGCGAACGCCTCGCGGAGATCGGCGCGCGAGACTTGGTGTGGCGGGTTCGGCGGGCCCACGTGCAGGTCGCTATAGCCGAGGACGTGTAGCCGTCCTCCTGGCCGTAGTACCGAACGCAGCCCCGCGACGTACTCCTTGCGCGCCGGGCCCTTGAAAGCGTGGAACACCAGCGAATCCAGGACGGTGTCGAAGGTCTCGCCGAGTTCGGCCAGGTTCCGGACGTCGAACCGGATGAACCTCGTTCGGCCGTCCAGCGATCGCTCCCGCGACAGCCGCGTGGCCCGCTGTAATCCCTCGTCGTCGTGATCGAGGCCTGTCACATGCAGCCCCGAGGCCGCTATGAGCAGCGCGTTCTCCCCGTAGCCGCACCCCACGTCCAACACCCGGCCGGCGAACTCTGCGGCCTCGACCAGCGCTCGAACCGCGGGCTGCGGTTCGCCGACGTCCCAAGGCGAGTGAGAATTCATGTCTTCAGTTTTTCGATACAGACTGTCTCTGTCAATACAGACTGTCGCCGGAAATGGCACTATGTCTCGATCATCGACAGAGTGGATAGCATGGATACCGTGCCGAAGATCTGGAGCGACACCCTCGCCGACCACCGCGACGCCGTCCGCGAGGCGATCCTGGACGCCACCGCCGCCCAGGTCGGCGAGCACGGCCTGACCGGCGTCACGATGTCCGGTATCGCCCAGGCCAGCGGCATCGGCCGCGCGACGCTCTACAAGTACTTCCCGGACGTCGCGTCGATCCTGGCCGCCTGGCACGACCGGCAGGTCGTCACACACCTGGCGGAGCTGATGGAGGCGGCGGCCATGGCCTCGGACGCGGACCGGCTGGCGGTCGTGCTTCGTTCCTATGCGCAGCGGAACCGCCGCGGCCGGGGCGACCACCACAGCCCGGACCTCGCGGCTTCCCTGCACGGTTCAGCCGGAGTCGAGCAGGCGCACCGGCACTTGGAACACTTCGTCAGTGAACTGATCGCCCAGGCCGCTGCTCGCGGCGAAGTGCGTACCGACGTGCCGCCGCCCGAACTAGCGGTGTACTGCGTGAACGCGCTGAACGGTGCCGGCAGCCTGCCGTCGAAGGCGGCGGTGGACCGGTTGGTGGCCGTCACACTGGCCGGGCTGCGGCCGTGAAGTCCAAGTTCAGGCGCCCGTTTCGCGCATCAGCTCGACGTAGCTCCACAACCGCGAAGCACCCTCCAACAACGCTGCCGAGCGCTGGTTGAGCGAGAACCGACGATCGGCCAACGCCTCCTGCAAGGCCTCCGAGCCGCCGGTGCGCCGCAGGCCGTCGATGATCGGTTGGATGCGGTCGAAGAGGTAGTGGCTCTGGCGCAGCGTGTGGACGATGCGGGCGTCGCGGACGTCTCGCGCGCTGTAAACGCGGTATCCGGTAACGGGTTCGCGGGCCGGGGCGAGCAATCCCGCCGCCTCCCACACCCGCAGCGCGGAGGTGCGCACGCCGAGCAGCCGGGCCAACGCGCTCACTCGAAGCCCGTCCGGCGCGTCGGCCGCGGGCTCTTGTGCGACAGCCGCCGCCAATGTGCGCTCGATCTCCACCAGCGAAGCCCGACCGTGATGCAACGCCGCGTGCGCCGCGTCCAACAGCTGTGTGGCATCGCTGACCCGCAGCTCGCCGACCGCCGCCACAATCGCCCGCGCGTCCGGGGCGCCGACTCCCGGTGCGAGAGCGGTGTAGGCAAGCAGCGCGGCCAGATGCCGTTCGTTGTAACGCCGGTACCCCGACACACTCCGCTCCGCCGCCGGGAGCGCGCCGGCCGCCTCCAAGTTGCGTACTTGCTGGGTCGACACGCCTGCGGCGCGGGCCAAGTCCACCGGACGCACAGCGGAACACTCCTTTCGGTCGTGGCCTTGTAGTAGCGGCTTTAACCCGGGAGTTTAAGCTTTTGCCTTCACCTGCGCGGTACCAACCACAAAAGTCTCTACATCCACTTCAAAGATAAACTTTAATCATGCGAAACGTGACGGAATGGATCGAGGTCCGAGGAGCCCGAGAACACAATCTGCGGGCCGTCGACGTGGCGGTCCCGAAGCGCGCCCTGACCGCCGTGACCGGGGTGTCCGGTTCGGGCAAGTCCTCGCTGGTGTTCGACACCATCGCGGTCGAGGCCAGGCGCCAACTCAACGAGACGCTGCCGGCGTTCGTCCGCGGCTTCCTGCCGGCGCTGTCCCGCCCGGCCGTGGACACCGTGGAACACCTCCCGGCGGTCATCATGGTCGACCAGCGGCGGCTGCGCGGCGGCGCGCGCTCCACGGTCGGCACCATCACCGACATCGCGCCGTTGCTGCGCCTGCTGTTCAGCCGCGCCGGGGAACCCTTGGTACCGCACGCGGACGCCTTCTCGTTCAACATGCCGGCCGGGATGTGCCCGGCGTGCGAAGGGCTCGGCGAGGCGACGGTCGTGGACCTGGACGTGTTCCTCGACCGCTCCCGCTCGCTCGACGACGGAGCGCTGCTCTGCGAGGTCTTCGCCGTCGGCAGCCGGAACTGGCAGATCCTCGTCGGCTCGGGGCGGTTGGACTCCGCGCGGCCGGTCGCCGAGTACTCCGACACCGAACTGCACGATCTGCTCTACGCCGACGACGGGGTCGTGGCCATGGAGTTCCAGGGCCAGGCCTACAACGCCTCGTATGAAGGAGCGGTCACCAAGTTCCGGCGGCTGTATCTGGACCAGGACCCTGAGACTCGCGGCGGCCGCACCCGCAAACTGATCGCGGCGTTCACGACCACCGCCCGCTGCCCGGACTGCGACGGCACGCGCCTGTCGCCGCTGGCTCTGTCCAGCCGGGTCGCCGGCCACACGATCGCGGATCTGTCGGCCATGGCCGCCTCGGAACTGGTGACCGTGCTGGAGCGGATCTCGAAACCCACGATCGAGCCGTTGCTGAACGCACTGTGGGGACGGCTGGAGGACCTGGTCGGCATCGGTCTGGGATACCTGAGCCTGGACCGGCGCACCGCGAGCCTGTCCGGCGGCGAGGCGCAGCGGGTGAAGCTGGTGCGGCAGCTCGCGTCGAGTCTCAATGACCTGTTGTACGTGTTCGACGAACCGAGCATCGGGATGCACCCGCGCGACGTGTCCCGCATGACCGACCTGCTGCGGGCCTTGCGGGACAAGGGGAACAGCGTGCTTGTGGTGGAGCACGACCGGGACGTCATCATCGCCGCGGATCACGTCATCGACCTCGGGCCCGGCGCCGGGACCGCCGGCGGCGAGATCGGCTACACCGGCGACGTCACCGGCCTGCGCGGGTCCGGGACGCTGACCGGCCGGTTCCTCGACGAGCCGGTCCGATTGAAACCGGACCACGCACTACGCGAACCCACCGGGAAGCTGCCGGTCGTCAACGCCAGAGCGCACAACCTGACCGGGTTCGACATCGACTTCCCGACCGGTGTGCTGACCGTCGTCACCGGCGTGGCCGGCTCTGGCAAGTCCTCGCTGGCCCACGCCGTGCTGCGGGTCCAGCACCCGCAGGTGATCGCGGTCGACCAGTCGGCGCCCGGGGCGAACCGGCGCTCGACCGTCGCCACTTACACCAGTGTGCAGGACCGGATCCGCAAGGCTTTCGCCGCCGCGAACGGCGTCGATCCGGCGTTGTTCAGCGCGAACTCGGCCGGGGCGTGCCCGGAGTGCGCCGGGCTCGGCGTGATCGAGCAGGACCTGGCGTATCTGGACACGGTCACGTCGACGTGTGTGGCCTGCCACGGCCGCCGCTTCACGGAAGACGTGCTGCGATACCGGCTGCGCGGGCTGTCGATCGGAGACGTGCTGGAATCGACGGTGTCCGAGGCCGCCGAGTTCTTCGCCGCCGATCGCAAGGTGGCCTCGATCCTCGGCGCGCTGGCCACCGTCGGGCTGGACTACCTGCGCCTGGGCCAGCCGCTGACCACGCTGTCCGGTGGGGAGAGCCAGCGGCTGAAGCTGGCCGGGCACCTGTCGGAGCCGGGCGGTGTCTACGTCCTCGACGAACCCACCACCGGGCTGCACATGAGCGATGTGCACCGGCTGCTGGCGGCCCTGGACCGGCTGATCGACGAACACGGCGCCACGGTGATCGTGATCGAGCACAACCTGGACCTGGTCGGGCACGCCGACTGGCTGATCGACCTCGGGCCGGAGGCGGGGGCCGACGGCGGATACGTGCTGTACGAAGGGAATCCGGCCGGGTTGCTGACTACGGAGGGATCACACACGGGGGAGTACCTGCGGCGCGCGGTCGGTGGGGCGGAAGCCTCGGGCGTTCCGGTCCTGGAGGAGGCCGCACGGTGACTCCCGAATTCCTCACCGCGGTCGCGGAATCCGCCGGCCGCGTCGCCGACACCTTCCAGTCGCTGCCCTTCCGCGCCGACCGTCCTTACGATCCGCGCCCGGTTGCGACCGTGGCGGCCGAGGAGTTGGCTGTGTTGTGTGACGTCGTGGCGGCGCTCGACCGGCCGTTGGTGGTCGACGCGGACGTGCCGACCAGGACCGAGCCGTTGGGTGTCGACCTCGCGGGCTTGATGAGCTTCTTGCAGCTGGTCGCGGTGCTCTATCACGGGCTGGAGACCGTGCCCCCGGTGCTGACCGTGAGTGCGGGACGAAATCTGTCGGCGACGCAGCTGATCGCGCGGCGCGTGCGGGACCGGGCGCGCAAGGAGGCGATCCGGGCCTGAACGGGACCATAGACTTACGTTCTCGTCCGGGCACTCCGGGCGGTTAAGGAGGACTGAGATGGCTAAGCGCGGTAACAAGAGGCGAGGTCGTAAGAAGAAGGGCGCGAACCACGGCAAGCGTCCCAACGCCTGATCGACCCTTCAGGTCCCGCTCCGAGCTGCTGCTCAGAGTGGGACCTTGTGGTTTCCGGGGAATCCTCGGCCGATCTCCGACCTCCGTAATTGATACGTATCTCATAACTTCTAGCTCTCATGTATTATGAGTCTCGTATCAATGACGACGGAGGCTTGCCATGAGTACCGACCCCGGCACCAGTACCGGCACCGCCGGCCGATCGACCGGCCGCATCGACTTCACCTTGATGTACGTCACCCACGACGCCTTCCGCCGCGATCTGGCGCGGCTGCGCCGGGCCGCCGCCGAGGGCCGCACCGACAGCGTCGGCGTCCGCCTCGGGTGGGCCAACTTCAAACAGCAGCTGCATGTCCACCACACTGCCGAGGACGAGGCGCTGTGGCCTCGGGTCGAAGCGGCCTGCGTCGGCCGTCCCGACGCCGCCGAGATCCTGGCCGCTGAGATCTTGGCCGCCATGGCCGCCGAACACGCGCGCCTGGACCCGTTGCTCGAAGCCGTGGACGCCGCTTTGGAACAGCGCTCTGCGGATCTCGCGGATCATGCGGATCTCGCTGGTCGCGCCGATCTCGCCGGGCCCGCCGATCTCGCCGGTCTCGTCGGGGATCTCCAAGCGGCGCTCGGCGGCCATATGAAGCATGAGGAAGACGCCGCGTTGCCGTTGATCCAGGAGGTCCTGAGCCCGGACGACTGGGCCGCTTTCGGCAAGACGATCGCCCGTAAGCAGAAGCTGTCGGGCGCCGCCGCCTACGTCCCATGGGTCGTCGACGGCGCTGACGAGGCCCAACAGGCGGCGTTCTTCCACGCTATGCCCGCCCCCGTCAAGGTACTGAATCGCCTGTTCTGGGGCCCGCGTCACCGCCGGCGTCACCCCTGGGTCTGAGGGGGAGTGTGGGGCGACGGTGATCGACATCTCTTTGACGGGTGCCCCTGGCGGCCCTACGCTGCCCAAGCAAGGTACTGGGACAGGAAGCCGGTGAGATTCCGGCACGGTCGCGCCACTGTGAGCCCTCCCCTCGTCGGGCAGACGAGGTGACGGGTGAGTCAGACCCTCCCCGGTCGACCCGCTCCATCGAACAGGGACGCTGGATCCCGAAGGAGGGCTCATCGTGAGCACCATGCCCGTTTCCCCTGCCCCGACATCTGTTCCCACCCCGCTGGTGGTCTCCGCCACCAAGGCCAGGCTGTGGATCGGCGGCGCGCTGCTGTTCGGGCTGCTGGCGTACTACTTCATCGGCGTGGACCAGGGCGCGGTGTCGGTGTTCGGCAGCGACATGCACATCCACGAGTTCGTGCACGACTCCCGCCACCTGCTCGGCTTCCCCTGCCACTGAGCGCGGGGAATCAGAGCCCTCATGGAAAAGCAAATCATCACGCGCGGCCTGCTGGCCGGCGCGCTGGCCGGCCTGGTCGCGTTCTGCTTCGCCCGGATCTTCGCCGAGCCGGTGATCGACAAGGCGATCGCCTACGAGAACGGCCGCGACGCCGCCCAGGCGGTCCTGGACAAGGCCGCCGGCCTGCCGATCGACCCAGGCGGCCCGGACATCTTCAGCCGCACGGTGCAGAGCAACATCGGCATCGGCGTCGGCCTGATCGGCTTCGGCGCGGCCATGGGCGCCCTGTACTCGGTGGTCTACCTGCTGTGTCTGGGCCGCGTCGGCCGGATCCAGCCCAAGGTACTGGCCCTGCTGGTGGCCGGCGCCGGCCTGGCCGGCATCTACCTGGTCCCCTACCTGAAGTACCCGGCCAACCCGCCGGCCATCGGCCACGCCGAAACCATCAAACCGCGCGCGGCCCTGTACCTGACGATGGTCGTCTGCTCCCTGGCCTTCATCCTGGCCGCCACCTGGCTGGGCCGCCGCCTGGCCCCCCGCTTCGGCAACTGGAACGCCACCCTGCTCTCAGCGCTCGCCTTCGCGGCCGCGATCGGCATCGTGATGGCGATCCTGCCCAGCCTCGGCGAACTCTCGGCGAACGTCCACGCCTACGGACACCACGCCACCGAGACGCCACTACCCCTGACGGACCCGAAGGGCAACATCGTCTACCCGGGCTTCCCAGCAGACGTGCTGTTCTCGTTCCGCTTCTACTCGATCTGCAACCAGGTCATCCTGTGGGGCACGCTCGCCCTGATCTTCGGCCCACTGGCCGAGCGCGTCCTGCGCCCGGTGATGCAGCGCGCCGAGGCGACGGGTGCCGCGGGGTCGGGCTCGGGTTCGGGCGTCACCGCGGCGGCGGTGTGACGGCTGCCGACGACAGCTTGACGGCCCCGGCGCGAGTGAGCGAAGAGCTCGCCGCGCTGGGGCCTTATTTCGGGGTGGAGTTTCACGGCGGGGTCGGTGGCGGCGCGGCGGAACCACAAACGGGCCCGGGCTCGGCTGCGGCGCTGGAGCTTGTTGGTGGTGATCAGGCTGGGCTTGCGGGCGGCGGCGCGTCGGAAGTATCGGTGTCTTCGGTCTCGGCTGCGGCGCCGTGGCGGCCGATGCGCGAGCTGGTCGACCATCCTGATGCGCTGGCGGAGCGGGTTGCGGGGGTTCGTGCCTTCTTGGCTGCCGGGACTGGGCAGAAGGCGGCGGGGGTGGAGCTGCGGGTCGCGGCGTCGGTCGTGCATCTGGGGCTGGTGGCGCGGGTGGTCTCGCCTTTGCTCGCGCTGGCGGTGCTTCATCAGCGGTGCGGCCGTGTTCGGGCGGCAGATCTCTGGTGGCAGCCGACACTCGGCAGCCTCTTCCCGCTGTCGCTGCGCGAGGCCGCGCTCGACTCCGGCGCCACGTTTTCCGATGGCGTGCTGGGCGGCGTGGTCGGCGAGTTCGGTATGGCGATCGCTGGCTTCGGCCTCAGCGAGCGCATCGTGCGCGGCAACGTGGCCTCCGCTCTGGTCGGCGCGGGCAAGATCCTCTCCGCGGCGCGTCCCGAGGTCAGTGCCCTGATGCGCGATCTGCTGTCCAGCCCCTACCTCGCCGGCTCCGGCGCCTTCGAGCCCGACGGCAAGTTCCGCCGGCGCAGCTGCTGCCTCATCTACCGCGCGGCTCCCGACCGCGATGGCGCGCTGTGTGGCGACTGCGTCCTGGGCGCGGCGCGTGGTGCAATGGACACCTAGATCGAAACAGGACGGAGCGGGACCATGCGCATCGCGGTGTCGGCGGATGAGGTGGCCGGGGTGGCGGCGGAGATCGGGCCGGAGTTGGAACGGCGCGGGCACACGGTGCAGCTCTTCGGTGCGCTGGTCCCGGGCGAGCGCGCGGATTGGGCGTGGTGCTCGGAGGCGGCGGCGCGGGCCGTTGCCCAGGGGCGTGCTGATCAGGCGGTGGTGGCGTGCTGGACCGGCGCCGGGGCGTCGATCGCGGCGAACAAGGTGGCCGGCGTGCGGGCCGCACTGTGTACGGACGCTGTGATGGCCGACGGCGCGCGAAAGTGGGCCGATGCCAACGCGCTGGCCCTCAGCCTGCGCCTCACCTCCCAGCCGCTGCTGGTCGAGATGCTGGACGCGTGGTTCGCCGGCGAGCCGAGCGCCGATCCGGTGGATCAGGCGAACGTCGAGCATGTCGAGCAGATCTGAAGGTTCGTACCCGCAGGAGCAGATCGCGTTGGCGCACGCGACGAAGGCGTTCTTCGCCGCGTAGCGCGCCTCGTCTCCTTCGCGGCCTAATCCCGGGGAGTCACCTTGCGGACCGCTGTCGGTGCCCCGGGCCGACCGGCCGGCTTGGAGGTGTTGCCGGGCACCCCGACGCAGGTGAACAGCAGGGCATCCGGGGCCTCGGGATCGCCGAGCAGCGCCGGGATCTCGGTGTCCAGGAACGTCATGCCGGTCGCGCTGGCGTCCTGAGCGTAGGCGGCCAGGTGCAGCCGGCCCTCGACGATGCCCGCGGCGAGTTGGGCTTCGCGGTACTCGCGGTCCGACAGCTTGGCGACGTCGGTGCCGGCGATGACGACGAACGCGGCGTCGCGGCCCAGGGCCTGGCCCAGGCAGACGCGGTGGAGCTCGGCGCGCATCGCGTCCTGGTGTTCCGGACGGACCGGATTTCCCAGCTCCGGCCAGCGATACAGCCCAGACGGCAGGCCGGTCACGTCGTGGACGGCGATCCAGTGCGGGACGTCGATCCCGCGCAGCGCGACGCTCATGCAGGTGCGCAGGGTCTCCAGCGACAGGCCGAGGCTCGGGTCCATGCGGCGCTGGGATCCGCGCTTGACGATGACCGCGTCGAGCGTCGGGGAGTCCTCGGTCGGCACCGTGGGGGTGTCGAAGTTCCAGGGCTCGCCGAGCTGCTCCAGGTCGCCGGCGTGCTGCGCGGCGGTGACGAGCGGGAACTCGGCGGGCTCCGGGTCGGTGACCCCGGCGACCGCCGGTTCGGCCGCCGTGATCGACGGCGCTCCGGCGCCGAGGGTCACCAGGGCGATCGGCCACTCGTGGACGCCGTCGGCTCCTACGAGCTCTGATACCGCCGTATCGGGGAACCGGGTGAACAGGCGCGGAGCGCGGCCGCCGGAGTCGGCGAGCGCGAGGAGCTGCGAGAGCATGGTGCCGCAGTCCCAGTAGATGTGCCGGAAACCGCGCTCGGCGTAGCGCCAGCCGGTGCGCCAGGGGACGCCGGTCACGATGATCGTCGGCGCGCCGGAATCTGAGTCTGAGTCGGAGCTGGTGCTGGTGCCCGAGTCAGATCCGGTGCCGGTGCCGGAGTCGGAGTCGGCGGGCGGCGGTCCGATGCGCACGAGGGCGTGGTCCACCGGGTCGTACCAATGCACGCCGGCAGGCAGGTCGGAGCCCGGGAGCTCGGGGATCGCGACGTACAGTTCGAGCGGGAAGCGGTTGCCGGCCGAACCCGCGGCGCGGAAGAGCACGGTTCCGAAGTCTTCCCGCCGGCTGCGCACGACGCCCGCCGACAGGAACAGCACCCGGCTCAGCGCGGCCAAGTCCAGCGGCGCGCTGCCACCCTCGCCGTCCGACGCCGACTCGGCCCCGGCTGACGTCGTCCCGCCGAGCACCGCGAGCGCCGACTTGCGCCCTACCGGCAGATCCCGGGGCAGCGCGGTCCGGGGCAGTGTGTCCGGGTACGACTTCACCGGCGGTGTGCGCCGCTTCTCGTCGTTGGATTCGATGTCGTGCCGGATCCGCGGGTCGTCCGCGCGCTTGTTCCACTCCCAATCAGGGGTCAGGCGTGTCAGCCGGTGCAGCGCCCCGGTAGCCGATTCGATCTGGTTGTCTTCCACAGCATTCACTACTTGCTCCCCGCCAGTACTTCCCTTAGCTGCGGCGACACCGCATCAGACTGTGCCAACGCCCAGATATGGTCGTGCCCCGCCAGCTCGATCACCTCGAATCCTAGGCCGCGCAGCTCCGGTTCGCCGGTGTGATTGTTGCCTGGATTACTACGGAACAGTATTATCCGATTCCGTGAAGACCGGATCCGTATCACCCGAGGAATCAGCCCTTCTCGCCCTCCAGCGCGCCACGCACGCCACACTGCACACGCTGGCCACAGAACTGGTCGACCTGGACCTCACGCCGTCGGAGGTCAACGCGCTGGCGAACCTCGCCGACGGCCGCGGCCGCACCGTCTCCGAACTCGGCGCCGCGATCGGGACCAAGCCGACCACGCTGACCGGGGTCCTGGACCGGCTGGAGCGGCGCGGGCACATCACCCGCGGGACGCTCGCGGGCGACCGGCGCTCGGTGCTGATCGAGCTGACACCGTCCGGGCGGACGGCCGCGGACGCGATCCGGCAGACGATCGACACGTTCGAGCGGCGCGCGCTGGCATCGCTGGGCACTGAGAAGGTCGCCGCGTTCCACGAGGTGCTGCGGGCACTGACCGAGGAGTCGAGATGAGCTTCCAGGCGTTGTACGACGAAGTCATGGCCGGCTCCGAGCGCTTCGGACACCGGCAGCACGTCCACGTGACGTGGTTGGCGGTCCGGCGTTTCGGTACCGCCGAGGCGATCACTGTGGTGAGCGACGGGATACAGGAGACCGCGCGGTACGCCGGAGCGCCGCAGAAGTACCACGCCACCGTCAGCCGGGCGTGGGTCGAGGTGGTCGGGTACCACGCCGCTGAGCATCGGGCCGACGGCTTCGACGGCTTCGACGTCTTCGACGACTTCGCCGCGTCGAATCCGGCCTTGCTGGACAAGCGATTGCTGTCCCGCTTCTACTCCTCGGCGCTGCTCGCGTCCGCCGGGGCCCGTGCTGGTTGGGTGGAGCCGGACCGCGAGCCGTTCCCGTGGACGGTGAACAGGTAGGTTTTCTCTGGGAACGCAACACGGGGGAAGCCGCGATGACCGAACAAGTGATGACCAGACCGACACCATCGGCAACCCGTACTGGCAGGTCATCCGGAACCTGCCGACGCAGATCTGGGACGGCAGCGCCGGTCCGACGACCATGTGGCTGCATGCCGACGCCGAGATCCGGGACCGGGTGCGGGCCGCCGGTCTGGACCGGGACGGGCTGTCCCGCCGGTACAGCTGGTCGATCCCCAGTCCGGGGGACATCGCGTGGATCGCGGCGACGGCCGGCGGGCGCGGGGTCGTCGAGATCGGCGCCGGTGGCGGCTACTGGGCCGCTCTGATGCGCGCCGCGGGTATCGACACGCTCGCCTACGATCCGTTCGCGGCGTCGGAGCTCAACGGGTATGCGAACCGCGCCTACACCGCAGTCGAGCCCGGTGACGACAGCGTCGCGGCCCATCACAGCGACCGGGCACTGTTCCTGTGCTGGCCCAACAACAACGACGCCTGGGCGGCTCGCGCACTCACCGCCTATCGCGGCGATCTGCTGATCTACGCGGGCCAGGAGGCCGGTGGCTGTACTGCCGACGACCGGTTCTTCGAGATCCTCGAAGGCGGCTGGGAACGGGCCGGCGCCAGTGCGGATCACGTCACCTACGTCGGCGTCCCCTGCCGCCTGACCGCCTGGCGTCGATAGTGTCGACTGAGAATCTGACTCAGAACCCTGTTACTGCGGCGGCGTCAGCCGTCGGGTGATCCGGCCGAACAATTCCTCCAGCGGCTCGCCGAGTTCCCGCCCGAAATCGGTGAGCCCGTAGGTCACCCGGGGCGGGGTTGTCGGCTCGACCTTGCGCCAGACCAGTCCGTCCTCGACCAGCGCCCGCAGCGACTGGGAGAGCATCTTCTCGCTGACGCCCTGGATCCGGTCGCGGAGCTCGTAGAAGCGGAGATCGCCCTGCCGCAACGAGATCAGGACCCAGATTCCCCAGCGGCTGGTGACGTGGTCGACCACATCGCGCGCGGGGCAGTCGGTGTGAAACACGTCATACCGGGGTGCGGTCACGGGGTCGGTGAGCTGTGTGCCTCCTGTCATGGGAGGAGCTTACCCCGAGGTATGTCCTTACCAAGGGTTAGCCCAGTCTCCTAACGTCGTCAGCACGCAACAACGTTGGCACGAAGGAGCAGTTCATGATTGTGGTGACCGGTGCTACCGGAAACATCGGCCGGCCGTTGACGCAGGCGCTCGCCGCGGCGGGGCAGCAGGTCACGGCGGTCTCGCGGCACACCGCCGCGGTGCCGCAGGGGGTGCGGCACGTGGTCGCCGACCTGGCCGACCCGGCCGGCCTGGAGCCGGTGCTGGACGGCGCGAAGGCGTTGTTCCTGCTGCTGTCCGGCGGTCTGCACGCGGCCGACGCGGACCCGGCCGCCATCGTCGGTGCGGCCGCGGCCGCCGGGGTGCGCCGCATCGTTCTGCTGTCGACGCAAGGGGTGTCGACGCGGCCGTTCGGCGCGACCCGGATCATGATGCGCGAGCTGGAGGACACGGTGCGGGAGTCCGGCATGGAGTGGGCGATCCTGCGGCCGGGCGGCTTCGCCTCCAACGCGCTGTGGTGGGCCGAGTCCGTCCGCACCCGGCAGCTGGTCGCGGCCCCGTTCGGCGACACCGGCGTGCCGGTCATCGACCCGGCGGACATCGGCGAGGTGGCGGCGGCGACCCTGACGGACGAACGGTTCCTGGGCGGCGTCTACACGCTCACCGGCCCGGCGGTGATCACGCCGCGCGGGCAGAGCGCGGACATCGCCGCGGCACTGGGGTCGCCGGTCCGCTTTCACGAGCTGACGCGCGCGGAGGCGAAGGCGGGGATGGAGCAGCAGGGGATTCCGGGCGAACTCGCCGACGACACGCTGGACATCATCAGCGCGCCGAATGCGGAGGAGGTGCAGATCAGCCCGGATGTGGAGCGGGTGCTGGGCCGGGCTCCGCGGTCCTTCGCGCAGTGGGCCGGGCGGAACATCGCGGCTTTCCGCTGAGGCGCGGAATCCCGCGACCGCACCACAGAATCTCGCGACGCAGAGTTCGGCGACTCGTGACACAAAGCCCTGCGATCTTAAACGCAAGGCCCTGCGACCGGAACACCGTGTCCTGGGCCCTGGCCCTGAGCCCTGAGCCCTGAGCCCTGAGTCCCGTGTCCCGAAACCCAAAGTCCCGCCGCCGACAACCCTCGTCGGCGGCGGGACCCGATCGTGCGGGACGTGACCCGGTGTCCCGGATCCGGCCGGTGTTAGATGTAGCCCAGCGAGCTCAGCGCCGACTTGATGACCGGGCCCGCCGCCTGGTAGCCCATGCCGCCGTTGAGGACCAGCGCGCAGAAGGCGATGTCGTGCGTCTTGTCGAAGACGATCATCCAGCTGTCGGTGGTGGGGGTGTCGGAGGCCTCGGCGGAGCCGGTCTTGGCGCCGATGCCCATGTTGTGCGGGAAGACCGTGGAAGCGGTGCCCTCCGGGGAGTTGACCACGCCCTGCATCAGGGAGACGAGCTGGCTGTCCACCGCCGGCGGGAGCGGGGTGGCGGGGATCTGCGGTGTGCCGGGGACCAGGATCGGCTGCTTGAACGTGCCGGTGGACACCGTGGCGGCGACCGAGGCCATGGTCAGTGGGGACATCGTGATCTTGCCCTGGCCGAAGGCCTCGCGGGCGAACAGGCCCTGGCCGTCGGCCGGCGGGACCTGCTGGTCGCCGGGCGTGCCGTAGGTGGCCGGGCCCATGCCCAGGTCCCACTTCTGGTTCATGCCGAAGTAGGTCTTGGCCTCGTTGGTCAGCGCGCTGTAGTCGCTGCCGAGCTTGCCGTCCAGCGCCAGGTGCACGTATGCGGTGTTGCAGGAGACCAGGAAGGCGTCCTTGAGGGTGGCGGGCGACAGACCGCCCCGCAGGCTGGCGTCGTTGTTGATCGTCTGGCCCTCGACGGTGGCGTTGGGGCTACAGTTCACCGTGTCGGTGGTCTTCAGGCCCTGGGTGAGCGCCAGCGCGGTGGTGACCACCTTGAACGTGGAGCCCGGCGCCCGGGTGCCCTGGTACTCCAGGGCCGTGAAGCCCGGGTCGTTGCTGGCCATGCCCAGGATGTCGCCGGTGGACGGCTGGAGCGCGACGACGCCGGAGTTCTTCCAGTTCTTCAGCGCGGTCTCCAGCGCCGACTGGACCTTGGGGTCGATCGTCGTCTTGAGGATGGGGGTGGTCCCGTTGGACGTGCCCAGCGGCCAGTCCTGCGAGTTCGGGATCTGGTTGTTGGTCTTGGGGTCGACGAACTGGATGGTCAGCTGCGTCGGGTTGGCCGAGACCGGGGCGTGGTTGGCCAGCGTGTTCATCGCCGGGGCCAGCGTCGGGTGGGCGGTGAGGTCGATCGGGTTGCCGGTGCTGTCCGTGACGGTCTGCTTCGGTGCCACCGCCTTCAGCAGCGCGGTGCCGCCGAGTTGCGGGTTGATGACCGAGGAGGACCAGTGCACGACCGGGGTGTCGGACGGGCCCTGGACCACGTCCAGGGACGACGGGTAGGCCCAGACCAGGTTGCCGGCGAAGGTGTCGTTCACGTTGAAGCCGAAGCGGGCCAGCGGCCCCGCGCCGGAGGACGAACCGCCGGACGGGGTGGCGGCCGAGCCGGAGGTCGAGGAGCCCGAGGTGGACCCGGACGGCGTCGACCCGCTGCTGCTGGCCTGGACGTTCTCCTGGGAACCCAGGGTCAGCTGGACCTTCTGGGCGTTCAGGGAACCGGCGATCGCCTTCAACCGGTTCGTGGCGTTCGTGCTGTCGTCGGTGAGCGCACCGGCCCCGGCGTAGTCGCCGCTGGACCAGGCCGCCAGGAACGCCTGCGCCACGCTCTGCGGCGTGGCCGCGGGCGAGGAACTGGTGGTCGCGCCGCCCGCCCCGCCCTTGGCGTCGGCCGACGCCTTCGACTTACCGCTGCTGCCGCCGCACGCGCTGGTGGCCAGCAGGGCCGCCGCCGTCAGGCCGCAGGCCGCAGTCCGCAACGTCGTTATTCGCCGCCCCGTCATTCTGTCATCTCCCCAAGTGCTTTCGGCTGTCCCGCACGAAGGCGGTAGCGGCCAAACTACACTGTCAAGCCTTTCGGCCGGGCTTCAGGGCTGTTTCTTTGTTCGATTTGTCAACCATCGAAGGGTCCGGCGGCGGATGGGTCGCCGCCGCCGGAACCTGGCGAACCTCAATGCGGTCAATGCGTCCGGATGACGTCCATGAACGCGCTCACCGAGAACTCGGCGTTACCGGCGCCGGGACGGCCGTAGCCGGGCGGTACCGGCAGGTTGTACTTCTCGAAGGTGTCGCGCCAGGCGCGCAGCAGCTTCACGAAGTACTCCAGCGACGGGCCCTTCTGCCGGCCCAGGTTGCTGGTCGGCTCCGGGCACCAGGTGGTGAACCGGGGCATCACGCCGTGGCTCATGAAGAAGTCCAGGCCCTCGGTCGTGGAGGCGATCGCCTGGTCGACGTCGGTGAACCCGTGCGGCTCGGCCATCTCCACGCCGCCGACGAAGTTCGGGATGACGTTGGTCGGGCCGAAGATCTCGGCGGAGTCCAGGATCCGCTTCATCCACTCGTCGTGGCCGACATAGCGGTCCTTACCCGGGCAGATCCAGCTGAACAGGTCCTTGTCCCACACCTCGTAGTTCGGGTGGTAGACCCGGTACCCGGCGTCGAAGAGCATCTGGACCTCGTCCACCGGCAGCGCCTGCACCACGGCCTTGGGGATCCAGCGGCCGGCGAACCGGGACTCGATGGCCTCGGCGAAGCGCGCGTAGAACTCGCCCTCGCGCATGCCGTCCAGCTTCTTGGTGATCGAGCCGCCGGTGACGGTGTAGGCCTTGGTGACGGTGTCGTACTGGTTGATCAGCGTCATCGCCTCGACGATGTCGTCGATCTCCTTGACCGCCGTGTACTCCCGGCCGGCCGCCCGCTGCTGCCGGAAGTTCTCGTTGAGGTCGCAGAAGCGGCACTCCTCGTCCCGGCCCCAGTACTGGCACAGCCGGTAGACCGTGAGGTACACCAGGTAGCCCCACTCGATCGCCGGGGCGATCTGGCTGATCTTCTTGCCGGAGGACAGGGAGTGCTCGTAGTAGGCCGGGATCGGCGGGAACTCCAGGTCGGACAGGTACACGCCCTCGCAGTTGAGCGCGAGCTTGCCGTCACGCAACTCCACGACGTACGGGCTGTCCGGCGCGACCCGCGTGGACACCACGGTGCGCCGCAGGTCGTAGGGCCCGCCGGTCATCCGGATCTCCTCCGGGGCCCGGAACTGCGCGTGCTCGGCCATCTCCGCGACCGGCACCAGGTCGAAGGTGAAGATGAAGTAGTCCTTGGGCTTGTACCCGCTGGCCACCCGCAGCGCGTCCGGGCTGAACGCCAGGCCCTGCCGCAGGATGTCCTGCTTGATGACGGCCTCGACCGGCAGGTCTGGGAACTCCGCCATCATGCGTTCCAGCTCGCGTGTCGTCGCCCCGTCCGCTGTGAGTTCAGCGACCATCGTGGACCTCGCTTCCGGCTAATCGGGTCAGGTCTTGAATATCTCATGCGGGCCCGGTGCCGGACGCGTGCGGTGCCTTCAGCGGGAGCATCAGGTAGCGGAAGTCGTCGCGGGCCGGGACGTCGAGGGACTGGCGAGGCATGAGGACGGTCGGCTTGCCGGGGGCGGTGAACGACAGTTGCGCGTACGGCGTGTCGATCACCTGGAGCCCGTCGAGCAGGAAGGCGGGGTTGAACGAGGCGGTGGTGTCCTCGCCGGCCAGCACGGCTTCGACAGACTCAGAGGCCTGCGCTTCGTCCCCGGCGCCGGCCTTCAAGGAGACCGCGCCTTCGGTGAAGGCCAGGCGGATCGGCGAAGTACGTTCGGCCACCAGCGACACGCGCTTGGCGGCGGCCAGGAACGGGGCGGTCTCGACGGTCGCGGTGGTGGCGTAAACGGACGCGAACAAGGAGCGGTACTTCACGAACTCGCCGGACAGCAGGCGCGAGGTCATCCGCCGCGAGCCCCTGGGGTGGTCCTCCGAGGCGAAGCCGATCAGGCCCGCGCCGCTCTGCCCGCCGTCCAGCGCCAGCGTGACCCGGTCGCGTCCGGCCAGCGCGCGGGCGGCGGCGGCCATGACTTTGGCGGGCAGGAGCGCGGTCGCGGCTTGTCCGGGTTCGCCGGGCTGCCAGGAGAGTTCGCGGTACGCCAGCCGGAAGCGGTCGGTGGACACCAGGGTGAGGGTGTCGCCGTCGATCTCGATCCGGATCCCGGTGAGCATCGGGACGGTGTCGTCCCGCGCGGCCGCGACGGCCACCTGCGCGACGGCGGCGGCCAGGTCCGAACCGGCCACGGTGCCGGTGGCGCTGGGCATGCCCGGCAGCTCGGGGTAGTCGGCGACGGGCAGGGTCTGCAACGCGAACTGGGAGGAGCCGCAGGACAGCAGGACCTTCGAACCCTCAGAGGCGATCCGCACCGGCCGGTTCGGCAACGACTTGGCGATGTCGGCGAGCAGCTTGCCGTGGACCAGCAGGCGCCCGGGCTCGCCGACCTCGGCGGCGATCCCGGCCTGCGCGCAGGTGTCGTAGTCGAACCCGGACACGCTGACCGAGCCCGGGTCCGAGGCCTCGAAGAGCAGGCCGGCGAGCACGGGCGCGGCGGGGCGGCCCGGCAGGGATCGCGCGGTCCACGCGACCGCCTCGGCGAAGATGTCTCGCTCGGCCTCGAACTTCATGGGCACCGCCTTCTGATCGCGACGAAGGATCCTGATGCGGATCGGGCGGCATCTTGCCGGGCGGCACCCACGGGCGGCGGTTTTCCCGGCGCGGCGGCGATCCGGGCGATCCGGGCGATCTGATGGGGAGAGCTTCGCTCGGGCGATCGCAGACCCGGTCGCCGGGCAGGCGGGCCGCCCACGAGGCGTGCTGCTCGGGAGGCATGCAGCCCGCGAGACGTGCTCTCCGGCGGTGTGGTGCTGCCTGCGAGGCGTGCTGCTCGGGAGGCATTCAGCCCGCGAGACGTGCTCTCGGGCGGTGTGGTGCTGCCTGCGAGGCGTGCTGCTCGGGCGGCGTGCCGCAGACGGCCGCCTCCGACAGGCGACCCCGCCTGGGCCTGGGCATACTGGACCCGTGTCCAGCACGGACTGGGTGCTGCACGTCGACCTCGACCAGTTCATCGCGGCTGTCGAGGTGGCGCGGCGGCCGGAGCTGCGGGGCCGGCCGGTCGTGGTCGGCGGTCAGGGCGATCCGACGCGCCGGGGCGTGGTCGCGACCGCTTCGTACGAGGCGCGCGAGTTCGGCGTCCACTCCGGGATGCCGATGCGAACCGCCGCCAAGAAGTGCCCGGACTGCGTCTTCCTGCCCGCCGATCGCGCCGCGTACGAAAGGGCGTCCGAGCGCGTGATGACCACGCTGCGGGAGTTCCCGGTCGTGGTCGAGGTGATGGGCTGGGACGAGGCGTTCCTCGGCGCCCGCACCGACGACCCCGAGGCGCTGGCCACCGACGTCCGCGAAGCCGTCCTCGGCGAGACCGGCCTGTCCTGCTCCGTCGGCATCGGCGACAACAAGCTGCGGGCCAAGACCGCGACCGGGTTCGCCAAACCGGCCGGCGTCTACCGGCTCACCCACGAGAACTGGGCCGCCGTGATGGCCGCCCGACCGACCGAAGCGCTGTGGGGCATCGGCTCGCGCACCGCCAAGAAGCTCGCTGAACTGGGCCTGCACACCGTCGCCGACCTGGGTCGGGCCGACCGCGCCGTACTGGCCGACCGGTTCGGGCCGAAGATGGGCCCCTACTTCTGGCTGCTGGCCCAGGGCGCCGGGGACGCCGAGGTGACCGGCACGCCGCACGTGGCCAAGGGCCGCAGCCGCGAGACCACCTTCCAGCAGAACATCTCCGACCCGGCCGAACTGGCCGAGCAGGTGCGGCTGCTGGCCCGGCACGTGGCCCGCGACGTCGCCGACGAGGGCCGGCCGGCGGCGCGCGTCGGGCTGAAGATCAGATACGCGCCGTTCCTGACGAAGACCCGGAGCATCACGTTGCCGACGCCCACCGCCGACGCCGAGGCGATCGAACGCGCCGCGCTGGAGGTGTTCACGCTGCTGGAGCTGGACCGGCCGGTGCGGCTGCTCGGCGTGCGCGTCGAGTTGGTCGAGACAGAAGCTGAAACCGTTGAGAACGCTGGGAAATAGTCACGAAGTGCCAGCCGGATCCGTGTCCTGATCCGCGTCCCGGTGCGGATCCGCGTCCCGGTCCGGATCCATGCCCTAGTCCGGATCCGTGCCCGGATCCGCATCCTGATGTTTGGCCCGGCTCGGCGCCACCCGCGGCGGCTCGTTCGGCTGCTTCGGATACACCGGCGGCCACGGCGCGTCCATCAGCCCGTTCGCCATGTCCCGGCGCGACATCTCCAGCAGCGGCTCCAGCGACTGCGGCCGCGCGTTGTACTCCGCCCACGGATCCCCGCGCTCGGCGACCCGGGCCGGGACCGTGGCGATCGTCAGCTCGTCGGGGACGACCGTCATCAGCTCGTCCCAGAAGATCGGCGTGGACACCTGCGCACCGACTCGCGGCCGGACGCACCACGCCCCGAACACCGTCTTGTGCGGCGCGTTCTGATTGAAGTCCACAAACACCCGTGCACCCCGCTCCTCCTTCCACCATTGCGCAGTGATCTGCTCCGGATACCGGCGTTCCATCTCCCGGGCCAACGCGACCGCGGACGCCCGGACCTCGTAGCCGTCCCAGCGATGCAGGAGGCTGACATAGATGTGCAGCCCCCGGGATCCGGAGGTCTTCACGTAAGCCTCGATGCCCAGCTCGGCCAACAGCTCCCGGGTCAGCACCGCGGCGTGCCGGACCTCCGGGTAGCCGACGCCGGGGGAGGGGTCCAAGTCGATGCGCAGCTCATCGGTGATGTCAGGGTTCGCGGCGCGGATCGGCCAGACGTGGAAGCCCAGGCAGCCCAGGTTCACGCCCCACACGATGTGCGCCATGTTCGCGGCGACCAGCGCGTCGCTGGTGGTGCCGTTCGGCGTCGACACCTCCATGGTGGTCAGCCACGGCGGCGCTGTCTTCGGCACCCGCTTCTGGAACCAGGACTTGCCGCCCGCGCCGTTCGGATAGCGCTCCATCAGCAGCGGACGGTCCTTCAGGGTGTTCATGATCGGCCCGGCGACCGCCAGGTAGTAGCGGACGAGATCCATCTTGGTCTCGCCGCGCTTGCTGAAGTAGACCTTGTCCGGGTGGGACAGCGCGACCTCGGTGTCGTCGATGTCGAGGATGGTCTCCTCGGTCATTTCTCCCCCTCCGCACCGAACACCTCGGCCAGCTCGGCCGGCGGCACCTGTTCGAGCTGGGCGTAGGTGCACGACTCCGGCGTCCGGTCCGGCCGGAAGCGGACCAGGCGGCCGCCGTGCCGGAACCGGCCGGACAACAGGTGCTCGTACCGGACCTCGGCGACCAGCTCCGGCCGCAGCGGCTCCCAGGACAGGTCCTTGTCGGCGGCCCACCGGCTGCGCGCGCCGGGCATCCGCTGGCCGGCCTGCTCCTGCGCCTCGGCCCAGTCGCGCCAGGGATGCCCGTCGAGGGCGTTCTCCCGAAGCGGCGCCAGCTCGCCGACCAGCTCCCGGCGCCGGGCCGCGGTGAAGCTGCTGGCCACGCCGACGTGGTGCAGGACGCCCTCGTCGTCGAACAGGCCGAGCAGCAGGGAACCGACGCCCTCGCCGTCCTTGTGCCGGCGGAAGCCCGCCACGACGCAGTCCGCGGTGCGCTCGTGCTTCACCTTGAGCATGACCCGCTTGTTCTGCTCGTAGGGCAGGTCCAAGGGCTTGGCCATCACGCCGTCGAAGCCCGCGCCCTCGAACCGGGTGAACCAGTCCTGCGCCACGTCCGGATCCTCGGTCAGCGGGGTGAGGATGATCCGCTCGCTGCCGGCGTTCAGCGCACCGGCCAGCAACCGGCGGCGCTCGCTGAACGGCTCGCCGGTCAGGTCCCGGTCGCCGAGCGCCAGCAGGTCGAAGGCGACGAAGCTGGCCGGGGTCTCGGCCGCCAGCTTCCGGACCCGGGAGGCGGCCGGGTGCAGCCGGTTCTGGAGCGTGTCGAAGTCCAGGCCGGCGCCGGTGACCACGACGATCTCGCCGTCCACCACGCACCGCGGCGGCAACGCGGCCAGCAGCAGGTCCACCAGCTCCGGGAAGTACCTCGTCAGCGGCCGGTCGTTGCGCGAGCCCAGCTCCACCTCGGCGCCGTCGCGGAAGACGACGCAGCGGAACCCGTCCCACTTCGGTTCGTAGGCCAGGCCCGCGCCGCGCGGCACGTCCCGCACAGCGGTGGCCAGCATCGGCCGCACCGGCGGCATGACCGGGAGATCCACGTTCCGACCGTAAGACGAAGATCCGGAGTCGGCACTCCGGCGCGGGCGAACGGGCGGCGGTCGCCTGCTGTGGCGCTTGCCCACTGCGGCGTCTGCCCAATGCGGTGGTTGCCGACTGCGGCGCCTGCCGACTGGCGGCGGTTGCCTACTATCGAGCGATGGACAAGGAGCAGCTGGACGCCTTCTACGCCGAGAGCGCGCGCCTCCGGCACGTCGCCGAGCGCGAGTTCCAGGAGCGGACCCACGGCTGGCACTTCGAGCTGGCCCCGGAGGCGGATCAGTGGGCTGAGTCGCACGCCGCCGGAGATCACTGGTCCGCCGGCGGATCGACGCTGGTCGAGCGGGCCGACGCGGCCGGGATGATCCGCAAGCCGGAGCCGGGCCGCATCAGCAGCGCCTACTCGCACCGCGACTCCAGGACCGAGGAGACGACGCACACCGGCTTCGGCTTCTGGCCCGACGCCGCCGAGGCGCTGATCGTGCACGCCGGCCGGGCGATCCCGCTGGACGCCCTCGAACCGCCGCCCGCCCGCGGCGACGGCGCGGCGGTCCTGACGACGCTGCGGCTGGTGGTCGAGACGTTCGCGACGGTGCAGCCGGTCAGCGGTCCGCCCGGCGCGGCCCGCCCTTGACCGGGGCCCGGACCCAGCGCGCCGCGCGTACCGGCCGCCACTTCACCCGCCAGGGTCGCGCCCGGGGCGGCCGAGGCGCCGCCGCACCCCTGATCATTCGCTCGATTAGGCAAATGAGCAATGATCGGATAGCCTGACTCCCGTCAAGAAGGCACCTCGTTAGGTGAGGCGTCTGCACCGGACACAAGCCACTGATCTCACGACGTCGAGAGACGCCCAAGGTCAGGACAGGTCTCCTCGGCTTAAGGGGTGACTCGAAGTGGCTACCGGCCAATCGGTCGGGCTACGCCGGGCAGTGCCAAAGCTCTTACGAGAGGGAGTGCTCCAGCTTTTCAGTTGGACTCAGCACGCGTTCCAGCGTGTGTACTCCCGTGAGGATTGCGGTGCAGGTGGATTCCTGCGGCCCTGTCGGGTGGAGGTGAGTGGCGTGGATAGTCCGAGTAGTAGCACTACACGGCAGCCGATCGCGGCTGGCCGACCGTGCTCCACGTTGCTCTTCGATCCGACCGACGCGCAGCAGCCCTGACTCTTTTCCCGTAACGGCCCCCGCCGGGGGCTCGACGTCTGCTGCCGTCTCCTGCATGCCCGCCAAGCGGGCCGGGAGGGGTGAACCATATGACCACCGCACTGCTCGACCACCCGACCACCGCAGTCCTCGACGACGCGCACGTCGGCGACATCAAGGGCGCTTTCGGCACCATCCAGCTGGGCGACCACGACGCCCGCCGCGGCCTGTCGGCGAAGCTGAAGACGCTGCTGGCGATCGTCGGCCCCGGGCTGATCGTGATGATCGGCGACAACGACGCCGGCGCCTTCGCCACCTACGGCCAGGCCGGCCACGACTACGGCACCAAGCTGCTGTGGACGCTCCTGCTGCTGGTCCCCGTTCTTTACGTCAACCAGGAGATGGTGCTGCGCCTCGGCGCGGTTACCGGGGTCGGCCACGCCCGGCTGATCTTCGAGCGCTTCGGCAAGTTCTGGGGCGCGTTCTCCGTCATCGACCTGTTCCTGCTCAACGCCCTGACCCTCGTGACCGAGTTCATCGGCATCACCTTGGCGACCGGCTACCTGGGCCTGCCCAAGGTGCCGTCGGTGGTCCTGGCCGCGCTGGTGATCGTCGCCGCGGCCTCGACCGGCTCCTTCCGCCGGTTCGAGCGGCTGGCGCTGGTGTTCTGCGTCGGCTCGCTGCTGCTGATCCCGATCTCGCTGATGGCGCACCCGGCGGTCGGCGGCATGGCGCACGACTTCGTCCGGCCCTCGTTCCCCGGCGGCGCCGGCGGCATGGCGCCGCTGATGCTGCTGATCATCGGGATCGTCGGCACCACCGTCGCGCCCTGGCAGCTGTTCTTCCAGCAGAGCTACGTCATCGACAAGCGGATCACCCCGCGCTTCATGAAGTACGAGAAGGCCGACCTGTGGATCGGCATCGTGGTCGTGGTGATCGGCGGGGCGGCGATCATGGGGCTGGGCGCGGTGGCCTTCGCCGCCAAGGGCGCCCCGGACTTCACCAACGCCGGCTCGCTGGCGACGGCGCTTCAGAACTACGGCGGCCGGGCGCTGGGCGACATGTTCGCAGTGGCGCTGCTGGACGCCTCGATCATCGGCGCGTTCGCGGTGTCGCTGTCCACCGCCTACGCCATCGGCGACGTCTTCAAGATCAACCACTCGCTGCACCGGGGCGTGAAGCAGGCCAAGGGCTTCTACGCCGTCTACGCCGGAGTCATCGCGCTGGCCGCGACGATCGTGCTGACCGCCTCGGACCACGTGCTCGGCGTGCTGACCACCGGCGTGCAGGCGCTGGCCGGCGTGCTGCTGCCCTCGGCCACCGTGTTCCTGCTGCTGCTGTGCGTCGACAAGGAAGTGCTCGGGCCCTGGGTCAACAGCAAGAAGACCACGTTGTTCACCTCGGCGGTGATCGGCGTCCTGATCGCGCTGTCGATGGTGCTGACCGCCTCGGTGATCTGGCCGGCCATCAGCACCGGGCAGATCGACCAGATCCTGGTCGGCTGCGCGGTCGGCGCTCTGGCCGCCGCCGGGTTCCTGGGAGTCAAGGCCCTGCGGGCCCGCCGCACCCCGGACTTCGTCGCCGAGTTCATCGACCGCTCCGGCCGGGACGAGTGGCGGATGCCGCCGCTGGCGCAGCTGGGTCAGCTGAAGTTCTCCAGGACCCGCCGCTACTCCATGGGTGCGCTGCGGCTGTACCTGCTGGTGTCGATGGTGATGTGCGTGTGGAAGCTGGTCGAGATGATGCTCGGGCACTGACCCCTCCCGTGACGCCGGCCGTCACCCACGCGCCCGGCGGACCGACCGAAGCCGGGGGCGCGTCGTTTGCCCGGCCGTCATCGAGCGGCCGACGAATCCTGATAGAGCTGTCCTTCGCGCCATAAGGAGGCGAACATGCAGAACCTGACCACTTGGGAGTTCATCGCGCGGCTGGCGGTCGGACTGGGCTGCGGCGCCGCGATCGGCGTGGAGCGGCAGATGCGGGCCCGGATGGCCGGCCTGCGGACCAACGCGCTGGTGGCGGTGGGCGCGACCCTGTTCGTGCTGTACTCGGACGTCAACGGCTCGGAGAACAGCACGCAGGTCGCCGCCTACGTGGTCTCCGGCATCGGCTTCCTCGGCGGCGGCGTGATCCTGCGCGACGGGTTCAACGTCCGCGGCCTGAACACCGCCGCGACCCTGTGGTGCTCGGCGGCGGTCGGCGTCATGGCGGCCTCCGGCCACCTGGCCTTCGCGATGATCGGCACCGTCACGGTGCTGCTGGTCCACCTCTTCGGCCGCCCGGCCGGCCGGTTGTTCGACCGGGACAACCCGGCCGAGGAGGACGAGGACCTTCAGCCCTACCGCCTGCACCTGACCTGCCGGCCCAAGTCCGAGTCGCACATCAGGGCCCTGCTGGTGGCTGACACCACCGGCGGCGACGTCTACCTGCGCGGCCTGGACACCACCCGCGCCGACACCCAGGACGCCACGAGCCTGACCGCGCATCTGCTGCTCGACGGCGAGGCGACCAGCCGGCTGGAGCAGTTGGTGGCCCGGCTGTCGCTGGAGCCGGGGATCCACACGGTGCACTGGCACAAGGACGATCCGGAGGTCGAGGCGCTGACGCACGCGCCGAAGACGGATTCGGACGATTGAGCTGTGGGGAAAACGGCCCGGGAGCTGAACAGCTCTCGGGCCGTACTTTTGCTGCTTCTCGATTTTTGCGGCTTCCCGGCTCTTGCTGCTTGCCGGCTCTTGCGGGCTTCCCGGCCCTTGCCGCTCGCCGACTCTTGCGGCTTCCTGGCGCTTGCGGCTTCCCGCCTCAGCCCTCGAAGCCGAGCTCGGCGAGCGCCTTGTCGATCCGGGCCCGGTGCGCGCGCTCCCACTCCTGCAGGGTCTCGGCCTCGTCCTTGGCCAGCTTGGCGCGCGCGGCCGTGAACACCTCGTCGCGGCGCGCCGCCGGCACCACCACGATGCCCTCCTCGTCGGCGACCACGATGTCGCCGGCCTGCACTGTCACGCCGCCGCAGCGCACCGGCACGTTGTGCGCGCCGATCGCCTTCTTGGCGCCGGGGATGGGGACGTTGCCGCGGGCGTAGACCGGGAAGCCGGCGTCGCGGGCCTCGGCCAGGTCCCGGATCACACCGTCCACGACCAGGCCGGCCACGCCGTGCCGTTGCGCCACCGCCATCACGTTGCCGCCGGCGACCGCGAAGTCGACGTCGCCGCCGGTGTCCACGACGATGACCGAGCCCGGCCCGGCCCGGTAGATGGCCGCGTGGACCATGAGGTTGTCCCCGGGCGGGCACCGGACGGTGAACGCCGGTCCCGCCAGCCGCGGGGAGGTCGTGGTCAGCGGCCGGATCCCGAGATCCATGATGTTCTCGCGGCTGAGCACGTCGGCCAGGGTGGTGGTGGGTACGTCGGCGAAGGTGTCCATGGTTCCGTGATCGTATTCCAGGCGGCGGGGTAGTGGGCCGCGGGCCAGCTGCGCGGCGAACTGGTCGGGCGAATAATCAAGCGATTGCGCAAGTGTTTGAGTGGGCCCGCGGCCGTCGGGCACAATGGACTCCTGGTGAACCGGGCCCCGACCCGGACGAAACGAGGAGGTGACATGCGCCGCAGACAGGAGTCCCGCACCGAGGACGACGCCGTTCCGGATGACGGGGCGCCCAGCCCACGGCTCCTGCAGGACGCGGCTGCCACCTTCGGCATGCTGGCGGCCACCACCCGGCTGCACATCGTGTGGCTGCTGGCCCGGGCCGAGCAGGACGTGACCGCGCTGGCCGAGGCGACCGGCGGCAACGTGGCGGCGGTCAGCCAGCACCTGGCCAAGCTGAAGCTGGCCGGTCTGGTCAGCTCCCGCCGTGAGGGCCGGCGCCAGGTCTACGTCGTCGACGACCCGCACGTCGTCGCGATCGTCCGGCAGATGCTGGACCACCACGCCGAACAGGCCGAGCAGGCGTTCCCGGTGATCGGGAGGCCAGCGAACACGGCCTAGTACAGCGCGCGGTCCGCCGCCGCACGACCGAAAACGAACCGCCATGACGCTGCTGTCCCCGTTCCGCGCTGCCATCCCGACCGCCGCTCTGACGGACCGCACCGCCGAGTTGACGGCGTGCGGCGGACAGCCGGTCCTGCAAGTGCTGCGCGGCCTGGACAGCGGACTGCGCGGCCTGACCGAGGCCGAGGCGGCCGCGCGCTTAGAGCGCGACGGCGAGAACGAGATCGCCCGGCGGCCGGACGGATTCCCCGCGCACGCCTTCGCCGCCGCGTTCCGGGCGCCGTTCCTGCTGGTGCTGACGGTCCTGGACGTGGTGCTCGCGCTCAGCGGGGACGTCGGCGGGGTGCTGGCGATCACCGCGATGATCGTGATCGCGGCCGGGATGCGGTACTGGCAGGAACGGCGGTCGCGGCGCACGGTCGACGCGCTCCGGGCGTTGGTGCTGACCACGGCCACGGTCGTGCGGCGGGCCGACGACGACAGCGCGCCGATGGCGCGGGAGCTGCCGTTCGACCAACTGGTGGTCGGGGACGTGGTGCGGCTGGCCGCCGGCGACCTGATCCCGGCCGATCTGCGGCTGCTGCGGTCCAAGGACCTGTTCCTGGACCAGAGCCTGCTGTCCGGTGAGGCGATGCCGGTCGGTAAGCACGCGGAGTTGTCCGGGCTGGGGACGGACAGCGGTCTGCCCGACGCCCATCCATCAGAGCACTCAGCCCTGTGCCTGGCCGGCACCCACGTCCTGTCCGGCACCGCGACCGCCGTCGTGATCGCCACCGGCGGCCGCACCTACCTGGCGGGCCTTGGCCGGGAACTGGACGGCGGCCGCCCCGCCACCGCCTTCGACCGGGGCGTCTCCTCGGTCAGCTGGATGCTGCTGCGCTTCATGCTGGTGCTCGCGCCGCTGGTCTTCGTGGTCAGCGGCATCGCCTCCGGCAGCTGGCACCGGGCCTTCCTGTTCGCGGTCGCGGTCGCCGTCGGCATCACCCCGGAGATGCTGCCGGTGGTCGTGACCACGACGCTGGCGCGCGGCGCGCTCGCGCTGGCCCGGCGCCGGGTGATCGTCAAGCGGCTGCCCGCGATCCAGGACCTCGGCGCGATGGACGTGCTGTGCGTCGACAAGACCGGGACCCTGACCGAGGGCCGGCCCACGCTCGACCGGTACACCGACGCCTGGGGCCGGCGCGACGAGACCGTGCTGGACTACGCCGCCCTCAACAGCCTCCTGCAGGCCGGCTGGCGCAACCCCCTCGACGAGGCCGTCGTCGCCCACGCCGAAGCCCTCGGCCTGGGCCCGGCTGCCGACCCGGACCCGGACGCGGACGCGGACCTGAACCCGGACCTGGCCGGACCGCAGTGGCAGAAGGTCGACGAGATCCCCTTCGACTTCAGCCGCCGCCGGATGAGCGTGGTGGTCACCGCACCCGGCGGGTTCGAACCCGACCACGTGATCATCACTAAGGGCTCCGTGGAGGAAGTTTTGGAGTGCTGTACGTCAGTACTCGACGAAGGCCGCGTCGTCCCGCTGGACGCCGAAATCAGGGCCCGTATCGACCAGGTCGCGACCGCCGATCGGGACGCCGGTCTGCGGCTGCTGGCGGTCGCGTCCCGCACGGTCCCCGCCTTCGGCGGCGCCGCGCGTCCCTACGGCGTCGCCGACGAGTCCGGCCTCACCCTGCTGGGCCTGCTGGGCTTCACCGACCCGGCCAAGGACTCGGCCGTCGCGGCGTTGGCGGAGCTGGCCGCGCGAGGCGTCGTGGTCAAGGTCGTCACCGGCGACGAAGCACCGGCCGCGGCCCGGGTCTGCCGCGAGGTAGGCCTGGATCCGGGCCGGGTGGTCGACGGCCGGACTGTGTCAGCCCTCGACGACGCCGGACTGACCGGCCTGGCCGCCCGCACCACGGTCTTCGCCAAGACCGACCCCGTGGCCAAAGCCCGCATCGTCCAGGCCCTGCGCCGCGGCGGCCACACCGTCGGCTACCTCGGCGACGGCGTCAACGACGCCCCGGCCCTGCACGCCGCCGACGTCGGCCTGACCGCCCCGGACGCCACCGACCTGGCGCGCGAGAGCGCGGACGTCATCCTGCTGGACAAGGATCTGCGGGTGCTGGCCGCCGGGGTCGAGGAAGGCCGCCGCACCTTCGCCAACTCGCTGAAGTACATCCGGGCCGCGACCAGCTCGAACTTCGGCAACGTGGTGTCGGTGACGATCGCGGCGGCGTTCCTGCCGTTCCTGCCGATGGCGCCGATCCAACTGCTGGTCCAGAACCTGCTCTACGACCTGTCGCAGCTCTCGCTGCCCTGGGACGCCGTCGATGAGGAGGAACTCGCCGAGCCCCGGCGCTGGGACAGCAGGGGCCTGCGACGCTTCGTCCTGCGCCTGGGGCCGCTGAGCTCGCTGTTCGACCTGGCGACGTGGGCGGTTCTGTGGTGGGTGCCGGCGGCCGGGGATTCCCGGGTGTCGCTGTTCCAGACCGGCTGGTTCGTCGAGGGCCTGTCGTCCCAGCTGCTCGCCGTCCACATCATCAGGACCCGAAGAATCCCATTCCTGTCGTCCCGCGCCGGCCGTCCGGTGCTGCTGGCGACCGGTGCGGCAATGGCGGTCGGCTTGTCGCTGCCATTGAGCATGCTGGCCGCGAATATGGGCATGACCTCGTTGCCGGCACTGTATTTCGGTTTCCTGGCGCTGATCCTGCTCGGCTATTGCGCGCTGTTGCAGATCGTCAAGGACTGAATGTAAGGGTTCACGCCGCCCCGGACCTTTCACCCGCCGAGTAAGTACCCTTATGCTCGGCCCTGTGACAATCGGGGACGATCTACTCCTACTAGCGATCAATCCGCGTGACGGCCGGGTCCAAGCCGCCGAGCACCTCGGCACGGCCTTACGGGGAGCCGAGGCACTGGATCTGAGCTTGGCCGGCCGGGTCTCGGTGGCCGACGGGCGCATCGCGATCGCCAATCCGCGGCCGATCGGCCACCCGCTGGCCGACCGGGCGCTGGCCACCCTGCACGCCGAGGGCGGCGCGCCGCGGCTGGACCTGTGGCTGGCCGAGCGCCCCACCGAACCGGATTCGCTCCACCAGTACGTGACGCTGCTCGCCGACCGGGGGGTGATCCGGATCGAGCGTCGGGGGGACGGCGGCCGGACCCGCACCCGGCTGGTGCCGGTGGACCTGGAGCGCTGCGCCTATGTGCGCACCCGGATCGAGAACATCTCCAGCGTCGGCGATCGCGCGCTCGGCACCGTCGTGCACGCCTGCGGGCTGGACGAGTTCCTGTATCCGGGCTTACGCGGCCGCTCGTCCCGGCGCCGGCTGTCCCGGCTGGCCGACGACGAGCAGGTGGCGCCGGCCCTGCGGGAGGCGATCGAGGCGGTCGGCGCGG
>NZ_JAAFZA010000459.1 GCF_015356865.1 Catenulispora pinisilvae | reverse complement strand
CACCACGGCGAAGCCCGCCGCCACCTTGGCCGCCACGCCCCCGATGGGCTGGAACGACTGGGCGCACTACCAGTGCTCCGTCGACGAGTCCACCGTCGTGGCCAACGCCGACGCCCTGGTCAGCACCGGCCTGGCCGCCAAGGGCTACACCACCGTCACCGTCGACGACTGCTGGATGGCGTCCTCCCGCGACGCCGACGGCAACCTCGTCGCCGACTCCACCAAGTTCCCGCACGGCATGGCCTGGCTCGGCAGCTACCTGCACGGCAAAGGCCTGAACTTCGGCATCTACGAAGACGCCGGCTCCGCCACGTGCGGCGGCTACCCCGGCAGCGGCCAGCCGCAGGGCGGCGGCCCGGACCACTTCGCGCAGGACGCCGCCACGTTCGCCTCCTGGGGCGTGGACTACCTCAAGCTCGACGGCTGCAACGTCTACATCCCGTCCGGCGAATCCACCGAGCAGGCCTACCACGACGCCTACAGCGCCGAGTCCAACGCCCTGGCCGCCGCGGGCCGCCCCATCACCTTCTCCGAGTCCGCCCCGGCCTACTTCCAGAGCGCCGAGTGGGGCAACCCGACCTGGTTCGACGTCCTGGGCTGGGTCGGGCAACTGGGGCAGCTGTGGCGTGAGGGCTGGGACATCGCCACCTACGACAGCGGCAACCCGACCGCCAGCCGCTGGTCCTCGGTGCTGTCCAACTACGGCTACAACCGCTGGATCTCCCGCTACGCCCACCCCGGCAACTGGAACGACCCCGACTTCCTCATCGCCGGCGACCCCGGCCTGACCGCCGACGAGTCCCGAAGCCAGGTCGCGTTGTGGGCGATGATGAACGCCCCGATGATCCTGTCCTCCGACGTCCCCAACCTCAGCCCCGACGGCCTCGCGGCACTGGGCAACACCGACCTCATCGCGCTGGACCAGGACCCCGCGGGCCGGCAGGCCGGCGTCGTCTCCACCAACGGCACCACCGACGTGCTGGCCAAGCCGCTCGCGAACGGCGACCGCGCCGTCGCTGTCCTGAACCGTGGCTCCAGCGCCGAGACGGTGTCCACCACGCTGTCCTCGGTCGGCCTGCCAGGCTGCACCGCCACCGCCAAGGACCTGTGGAGCGGCGCCACCTCCACGGTCAGCAACGCTCTGACCGCCACGATCCCTGCTCACGGCACTGCCATCTGGCGGCTGACACCCGCTGCCGGCTGCGCTGCCGCGGTTCCCACCGGTGAGATCGTCGGGAACGGCGCCAAGTGCATGGACCTGACCGGGAGCAACACCGCCGACGGCACGGCCGCGATCCTCTACACGTGCTCTGGTGGCGCGAATCAGGCGTGGAGCCGGCCTGGCGACGGCAGTGTGCGGACGCTCGGGAAGTGCCTGACCGCCAGCGGGACTGCTGCCGGCAGCGCTGTGGTGATCTCCAGCTGTAGCGGCAGTAGCGCGCAGCAGTGGACGGCGCAGGCTGACGGAACCGTCACCAACAACGCATCCGGGCTGTGTCTGGACGTCTACGGCGGCGGCAGCGCGGATGGTACGAAGCTGGACACGTGGACTTGTGGCAGTCACCAGGCCAATCAGACCTGGGCGCTGCCTGACTAGCGCCTGGAGCGCTTAGCGCCTAACGCCTGGAGCGCCTAGCGCCTCACCGAACAGCGAGCGGCGCGGCGGGGGATTTCACCACCCTCGCCGCGCCGCTTTGCCTTACCGCGTCTTACTGCGCCCTACCGTGTCTTACTGCTCCTTATTGCGTCTTACTGCTGCTCATCGCCCGCTTTTGTCCCCACTGTCCGTGTCGGTCTTTTGCCGCTGCCCGCCCGGCACCCGCGCAGCCCCGCTTCCTCCCGCGCCTCTACCCGCGCCTGCGCCTGCTCCTGGGTCCGCGTCCCGTTCCCGCGTGGCCGCCGCCAGCTCCCCACGCAGCGACGCCGCCAACACCTCCGCCTCGCGCCGTGCCTCCCGCTCCGCAGCCAGCGCCGCCACGTCTTGCTGCCACCGCGCCATCACCTGCTCCACCTGTGCCGCCGCACCCTCCGCGGCAGCTTCGGCGCGCGCCACCCGCTCCGCCTCGGCCTGCCTGCCCGCTGCTTCCCGGTCGGCACGTTCACCCTCTGCTACGCGGGCGGCGTGTGCGGCTTCCGCGTCGGTCTTGGCCGCCTGCACCTGTGCGGTGAGCCCGACCCGCAGCGCCTCCAGCTCCGATGCCGCGCGCTGCGCCACCGCCTGGGTCTCGATGGCAGCGGCCGCGGCCTTACCCTCGGCCACGGCGATCTGGGCGTCAGCGGCCTGCCGTACCAGCTCGGCCTGCTCCCGTGCGGCTTGCAGCTGCAACGCCGCCTCGGCGCGCGCCCGATCGGCCTGCTCCGCGGCTTCGGCGGCATCTCGCCGCGCGGCCTCCACTTCCCGCCGCGCCTGTTCCCGCATCGCTACCAGCGCGGCCTCACCCTGCTCCCGCACCACCGCAAGTTCCTCGGCGGCTTCCTGCCGCAGCAACTGCTCGGCGTCGGCGTGCGCGATGACAGCGGCCTCCAACGCCTGCCGCGCCACTTCGGCATCCGCCCCGGCCTGCTCCGCCCGCGCCCCGGCAGCCTGCCCGGCGACCTCCGCCTCCGCGCGCCGCGCAGCCTCCGCCGCAGCCACCTGCTCCGCAGCCGTCACCCGCGCTGCGGCGTCCAGCTCCACCGAGCGCACCTGCCGCTCGACGTTCTCCGGATCAGTGATCGCCTCCGCCCGCTCCAGCCACAAGTCAACCTGCGCCCCCAGCTGCCGCAACGTGGCCGCCACCGACACCCCGGACGCCTCGAACCCGGCGCGCGCCGCCGTCACCGGCAGCCCACCCAC
>NZ_JAAFZA010000458.1 GCF_015356865.1 Catenulispora pinisilvae | reverse complement strand
GGTCATGGCGGCGCGGTGCTTTCTTCTCGCAAGGCAGGCGGTTTTGGGGGTCAGGGCAGGGGTGCAGCGGGTATTCCGTCGTGGGTGTCGAGGCTTGCCCCGCTCAGGCTCGTCAGGAGGCGTGCGGTATGGCGCAACGCGGCTCGTGCTTCGGGAAGGCTTCGATGGGTGCCCATCCGAAGATCACCCATCCGTGCTCGTTGTACTTGCCGGGGACCGGGATCGCCCCGGCCGGGCCGTACGGGTCCAAGACGAGCGGGTTGTCGCCGTACAGGTATTCGGCGGCGAGCTTGCGGGCGAAGTCGTAGTCGACGACCTTGTCGGTGATCTGTATGGCGGTTTCCTTGTTGGCCAAGGTCCCGCCTTCGGGATCGTCGCCCCATCGCGCTTGATCCACCGCTTCGGTGAAGTCGTGGGCGAGGTCGCCGTTGGTGAAGGTGTCCCAATAGTCGATGAAGGTGCTGGCGGTTCCGGCGGCGTTGGCGCGCGGGGCGTAGGGGTCGGTCGAGTCGGACACGGGTGTCCCTTTCATCAGGTTCGGTCAGAGGGTGGTCAGGTAGGCCGCGAGGGCTTCGGCCATCGGCGCGGGGTCGGAGTTCTCCGGCGCGTAGTAGGGCGCGGCAATGAGGTCCCCGCCGTCGTACTCAATGTGGTTGATCACCCATCCCGGGATCGGGTCGCCGTTCTCGGGGAGGTCTTCCGGCGCGCCGATAAGGATCATCGTGCGTTCGCGGTAGCGCGGGACCGCGAGGTGCCATCCGCCGGAATCGGCGGCGGTGATGATCGCGGTGATCCCGTGTCCGGCAAGGGCGGCGCGGGCGGCGGCGACTTGCGGGTGTGCGGAGATCTCCTCGGTATCGAGGTCGTACTCGTGTGGCCCGTCGGGGCCGATGGGGGCGAGGCAATACGGCATGCACTTCTCACCGGGTTCCGCGCCGCAATCACCGCACGTTTCGTCATTTATGCAAAGGTCGCACATCGCGTTCACCGCCTTTCTTTCGATTTTGCGGGGCCTATTTATTGCCGGTTTTAGGCAAGGCTCCGCCCGGGTAGAGCTTTCCTCGGGATTTCCGGAATTACTTTCCGGTTTAATGCCTACCGGGTTTCCCCGGGGTGTTGCATCAACCTTATCTCGGCATTCGCAACAAGTCGAGCGGCGTTTCTTTCGTTTCTTTGTGACCGGTTCGCATTTCCCGCTTCGGGCTTCCCCCCGGGCACATCACTAATATAGCTCGACTTTCGGAAATAGATCAAGTCGAAATGCGGCTTGATAAGTGTCGTTGTTTGGCATTTTCTCGACGCTTTCCAAGACTCTTTACGGATGTTCCCTCTGAAAGCGTCGAGGCGCGCGGTATCCGGCTATGAAACGTTGCGTTCGCGCGCCGCGCGGCTAGTTTTCACATGCCGCGCGGCGCGCACGCCTACGGTTCACCGGTACGCGCGCCGCGCGCGGGGCGGAACGGTCGCGCGGCGCACCGCCCGCCACCGCGAGCGGATGCCCATTAATGTCCGGATAAGGTGGCTTCGAGGCTTTGATGGCCTTCGAGTGTTGTCACTGACGGTGACCGGTTGGCCTTGAAGGCGGCGTGGCGCGGGGCTGACGTCGCCGGCCGGGCGGACAGGACGGGGCGCCGGCATGGGGTTGGGGTTGAAGGAGGTTGAGAAAGGTTGAGAGGGGTTATACGAGCAGGGTTTGACATGGGGAGACGACGGGGCGAGAAGGAGAAGAGAAGCGGACAGCGAGGGGATGAGAAGACGCCGGGGCCGCCGCACAGGGATCGGGATTGATTACTTCTACCGATCAGTCTGGGCGACTTCCGCGTGCGTAAATACCGCCCGACCTGCCCGAGGACCAGATATTGGTACTCCTTTCCTTAACTGGAGTAGGAATTAGAGTACGAATTGGAGTACGAATTGGAGCCCCAATTGGCAAACGGGTTGCCTCAGTGCTCTGATTTGATGTTGCGTGCCTGATTCTGGATATGCTCTTGCTCGGAGGACTCTGGTGCCGGTTGCCGGCCCGACGCCAGGGCTCCCGGTCGCGCTGGAGGCGTTGCGGGGTTCGCCCCGGGCGGCAGTGCAGCCTGGGTCGGCCTCGACGTGGCAGCGGCTGTGCTTCAGCGGCCTCTGAAAGCGGGCTGGGCGGACTGCGCTGCCCCGTCGCAAGCTGTGTCGGGCGGATCCGCGGCGGCAGAGGTCACGTGTTGCCTCGCCGCTTCGATATCGCAACGGCCCGAGCGGTTCGGCTACGGGCGTGCTGTGGGTCTGGTGGCGGCGAAGTAGTCCGGCCAATTGTAGTTCTCATATCGCACTACAGAGCCCGTGTTTGGCGCGTTGATCATTAACCCGTTGCCCGCGTATATCCCAACGTGGTGCGCGAATTGCGGGTTCCCGAAGAATACCAGGTCGCCGGGCTGTAGCGGTGTTCCGGGTGGGAGTATTTTTCCGGCGTGGTATTGGTCGGTGGCGACTCGTGGGAGGTTGATGCCGGCGGCGGCGTAGGCTTGTTGGACGAGTCCGGAGCAGTCGAATCCTTGGCCGTGTGCGGGGCCGTTGCCGCCCCATTGGTAGGGGACGCCGAGTTGCGCCTGTGCGTAGGCGAGGACTTTGGCGATGACTGCTGATTGTGTGGTCGTATCGGTGGTGTCGGGTGGGGGCTGGGTGTTTCCGGTGCCGTCGGTGTATTGGGCGGAGTAGTCGAGGACTTCTTTCACGTAGTCTTCGGAGTGGTTGTAGGTGTAGATCGCGCCGGGGATGTCGGTGCCGCCTTTGGCGCCGTTGGCGCACAGCAGTCTGGCGGCGGCGTAGATGGCGTCGACCGGATCCCACGGGGTGGGCGGGTC
>NZ_JAAFZA010000457.1 GCF_015356865.1 Catenulispora pinisilvae | reverse complement strand
CGCGACGGGCGGCCGCAGTGCCGAATCCGCTGGCTGTCACCGAAAAGCGCGATGACAGAACCCTACGAAACTACCGAAACCTCCTGCACAGGAGCCCAACCCAAAGCCAACGACGAACCGGACAGACGGTCGCTTTCCGCCCTCTCAAGACCGGCAGGCTCGAGTACGGCGTCATTTTGCCGCTGGACCCCGGCGAGATCGGTACGGCCATCGCCGCCGCCGCGCATCCGGCTCAACGCCTCGCGGTCGCCCTGGCCGCGGTCCACGCCGCCGGCCCCAAGGCCATCTGCGACCTGCAACTCGACGCCGTCGACCTGGGCAACCGGCGGCTGACCGTCGCCGGACACACCCGGCCGATCGACGATCTCACCTACGGCCTCCTTATCGAATGGCTCGACTACCGCCGGACGCAGTGGCCCCGCACCGGCAACCCCCACCTGCTGATCAACCGGGTCACAGCACTTGGGACGGGATCGGGCAGCCGCCTATGGCTCACCAAGTCATTCGTGGGCACAGGGGTCGGCCTGGAGCGGCTACGCGTCGACCGCCAACTCGACGAAGCCCTCACTTCGGGCCCCGACCCGCTCCACCTCGCCGAGATGTTCGGCATCGGCGACATCACCGCCATCCGCTACGCCTGGGCCGCACGACAGATCCTGGAAAGCCCGGCAGAGCGCACCACCGACCAGCAGTAACCCCGTCGCGAACACGCTGGTGGCGATGTAATGATCAGCGCATGCACCAATTCTGGCAGCACGACGACGACCTCTACGAGTTCCAGGTCATGTATTCGCTGCCCAACGACGCCTGGAGCCTGGAACTGACAAAGCTCGGCCCCAACGGCGCCATGCTCGCCGTCGCGCTTATCCCCGACGAGAACTTCACGCTCCCCGTCCGAGTGATCCTCGGCCAAGGCGAGCTTCCCCTGACTGTCCTTCGCCGCTTCATGGCGGAAGTCGACAGTGAAGAGCACCGCATCGGCCGAACCGTTCCCGACCTCCCCGACCTCGCGGTTATCCCCGAACCCACGGGTCCTTCCTCGCCTGCAGACCGCGACGAACCCTCGGGTTCCCGCTGAATGAGCTTCAGTTTCGGTGAACCCGCGGGCTTCGAACCGTTCCGTAGACATGACCACGGCGCAACGCGAAATCATCCACACCCAGCACCCGCGGCGTCACCGGCGCCGGATCGGGAAGCACCATGACCAGCGAGAGCAGCGTCACCCGACTGACCACCGCGTGCAGCACCACGAGCAGCCGCGCTCCGGCCCGTCCAGCCAGCGCCAGACCCACCGCCTGCAACACGCCCAACAACAGCGGCGTATACCGTCCGTAACGGATGGTCAGTCCGTCGACCTGCTCGACGAACGTCCGCCGGGAGCACAGGTCCGATTCGCAGAACAGGCGCCGGACCGACAAGTCGATGACGACCGGACGGCCACCGACGGCAGTGTCGGCGATGCGTCGTCGGTAACGGCTGTGAACGCGTCCTGATGAAGCATCGCAACTGGGACACGGCAGCACGACACCATCGCGGGTACGGGCACTGACCCGAACGGTCCCACCCACGACCTCGACGTGCTCCACCAGCACCGTCCCCAGGCACGGGAACACAACTTCCAGCAATTCGTCACACAGTGGAGACGATGGCACTTCGATGACGGAGTGTCACGGCTTCACGAAAATCTTGCCAGAACCGAGTTTCTGACCACCACAGCCTACGCCGAACGATTCGTACTGACCGCCCGGACCGAATGCACCGACCGCATGTTGATCTTCGGGCAACGCCACCTGCGGACCTTCCTTCACCGCTACGCGCGGCACTACAACACCGCCAGACCCCACCGGGCCTAGACCTTCGGGCTCCGGCCGACGAGCCGAACGTCATCCCGTTCCCCGCCGGCCGAATACGCCGCGAGCCCGTCCTCGGAGCACTCCTCAACGGGTACCACAGGGCCTCATGAACACCCTGCGAACCGGTTGCTGAACCGCCAGGTCAGCACGCGCGACCGGTTTTGGAACCCTACAGGGCCGAATCAGACGCCGAAGGTGACACTGGTCTTGGACGGGCTTGGCGGAGAAACACCTGAGGATGCCTTCCGCGCGGCGTTCCTGCGCGGCTCCGGTTTCATCCAAAGGAATGGACTGCAGGCTGTCGCGGACCCATCGAACGAGATGGGAACGGCCTGGGAGGTGACAGAGATCGCCAAGTCTGTGTATTTGCACAAGTTCGGCGACGACCCGGACGGTCGGGCCTGGAGCTCCTTCCGGTTCTATTTCCGAGGCCGGGACGTGACCGCTGATATGCTTAAGCACGAGCCGGACTGGATTCAGCTGCGAAAAGATGCGGGACTTCGTGTCCCACCTGGGATGTGAGAATATGGTGGCGTTCGAATCCGACCGATATTTCCAAGTGTGGAGCCTGGGCCATTCCCATGACGCCCTGATGTTGCGGAGCAATCCCAGCTGGGTGGACAACTCGACCACCCGGATCGAGATCTGCGCGTGGCATGTGGAAGCTCTTATGATCAAGCCGCGGATGCAGGGGCTGCGAATCGCCCGGGCGGCAGGGGACGAGCACGAGGCCGCCTGCCGAAGGTTCGGGATCGAAGCTGACGCCGGAAGTCTGTTCCTGCTGGAAACGCAGGGGTTCACGGGGTTTCTCGTATCGGGGATCCCGCAGTGGCGGGAGGCGGTACGAGAGCTGGGGGATCCGTCTCTGTTCGCGTTTCGGGTGCCGGACATCGAGCAGGACGAAGGGCGGACGGAAGAAACGGCTTCTGTGGTCACTGTCGCCAACATCGATTAACGTGTGCGTACTGAAAACGCATCCGTAGACGAACCTTATCGGCCATCAGCTTCGGTCACCATCCTGTCCTGGGCAGACGTTCGTGG
>NZ_JAAFZA010000456.1 GCF_015356865.1 Catenulispora pinisilvae | reverse complement strand
CCCCCCAAATGCTCAGCAATCCGCCCCCCAGCCCGAATCGTCGCAACCTGCCGCCCCGAAAGCCGGTGCCGCACCCGGAACTCCGTCCCCTGCGTAACATCCCGCACCGTGAGCTCCCCGTCGGCGAGTCCCTGTGCCAGCGCCTCGAAGTGCAGCTCGTCGCCCGGCTGGATGGCGTCGTAGTCGGCCGGGTCGGTGAACTCCAGCGGTAGTACGCCGAAGTTGACCAAGTTCGAGGCGTGGATGCGTGCGAAGGACTTCGCGATCACGACGCGCAGGCCCAGTGAGCGCGGGGCCAGTGCCGCGTGTTCCCGTGAGGAGCCCTGGCCGTAGTTCTCGCCGCCGATGACCGCGTGGTTGCCGAGTTCGCGGGCGCGGCGGGGGTAGGTCTCGTCCAGGCGGGTGAAGGAGAAGTCGGCGAGTTTGGCGATGTCGCTGCGGTAGGGGAGGGCGGCGGCGCCGGCGGGCAGGATTTCGTCGGTGGAGACGTCGTCGCCTGCCTTCAGTGCTACCGGGATGTGCAGGGTGTCCGGTAGTGGGTCCAGCTCTGGCAGGGCGCCGATGCTCTCGGCTTTGGCCAGCTCGACCTCCTGCGCCAGGCCTGGTGGCAGTGGGTGCTCCAGCACCACGACGTCCGTGGACGCCGACTCCGGGAGGTCGAGGGTCGGGTAGTCGAAGCCGAGTTCGCGCGGGTCGGTGATGGCGCCGGTGAGTGCTGCTGCGGCGGCTGTCTCCGGGGAGCACAGCCACACCTGGTCGTCGGGGGTGCCGGAGCGGCCGGGGAAGTTGCGGGGGAAGGTGCGCAGGCTGTTGCGGCCCTTCGCAGGGGCCTGGCCCATGCCGATGCAGCCCAGGCAGCCGGTCTGGTGCAGGCGCGCGCCGGAGCGGATCAGGTCCAGCGTCGCGCCGGTCTTGGTCAGGTCGGCCAGGATCTCGCGTGAGGTCGGGTTGACGTCGAGTGAGACCTGCGCGTGGGCGTGCCGGCCGTGCAGGATGGCGGCGACGATGGCGAAGTCGCGGAGTCCGGGGTTGGCCGAGGAGCCCACGACCACCTGGTGCACCGGGGTGCCGGCGACTTCGCGCACGGGGACCACCGCGCCGGGTGAGCTGGGCTTGGCGATCAGTGGTTCCAGGGTGGCCAGGTCGATCTCGTCGGTGAGGTCGTAGTCGGCGTCCGGGTCGGCGGCGAGTTCGACGAAGTCGTGCTCGCGGCCCTCGGTGCGCAGGAAGTCGCGGACGCGGTCGTCGGCGGGGAAGACCGTGGCGGTGGCGCCTAGTTCGGCACCCATGTTGGCGATGACGTGCCGGTCCATCGCCGACAGCGACGCCACACCGGGCCCGTGGTATTCGATGATCCGGTGCACCCCGCCCTTCACCCCGTGCCGGCGCAGCATCTCCAGCACCACGTCCTTGGCGCTCACCCAGTCCGGCAGCTCACCGGTCAGCCGCACGCCCCAGACCCGCGGCATGGTCAGGTAGAGCGGCTCCCCGGCCATCGCGAGCGCCACCTCCAGACCGCCGACGCCGATCGCCAGCATGCCCAGCGAGCCGGCGGCGCAGGTGTGGGAGTCCGAGCCGATCAGCGACTTGCCGGGGATTCCGAAGCGCTGCATGTGCACCGGGTGCGACACGCCGCCGCCGGGCGGGGAGAACCACAGCCCGAAGCGCTGTGCGGCCGAGCGCAGGAACAGGTGGTCGGCCATGTTCCGCTCGTCGGCCTGGAGCAGGTTGTGGTCGACGTACTGCACCGAGACCTCGGTGCGGACGCGTTTGAGCCCGAGCGCCTCCAGCTCCAGCATCACCAGCGTCCCGGTGGCGTCCTGCGTCAGTGTCTGGTCCACGCGCAGTGCGATCTCGGACCCGGGCGTCATCTCGCCGCCCACCAGATGGGTCTGGATCAACTTGCGCGCCAGGTTCAAACCGGCCATTGCCATCGGTTGCCCGATGATCGGCGGACCAAACCCCCCGAATCCGGCCCCTCGGCCGCCAGCAACGCCCTGACCTCGTCGATCTTCGGCCGGCTCTGGGGGTCCCGGGCGGTCATCCGGGCGAGGACCCGGCACCACGGCGCGCCGAGCGCCGGCGGGATGCGCGGGGAGCGGGCGGCGGCGACCGCGGCCCGCTCGGCGGCGGTCCCGGTGTATTCGCGGTGCCCGGTCAGCGCCTCCAGCAGGACCAGCCCGAGCGAGTAGATGTCGGAGGCGTCGGTGGCCTCCTGGCCCTGGGCTTGCTCCGGGGAGACGTAGCCGGCGGTGCCGACCACATGGCCCGGTGCCGTGAGCAGCGGGCCGTCCCAGGACTTGGCGACGCCGAAGTCGGTGAGGAAGACGTGGCGCCGCGGCCCGAGCAGGATGTTCTGCGGCTTGATGTCGCGGTGCACGACGCCGCGCGCGTGGACGTAGTCCAGGGCGTCGGCGACCCCCGCGCCGATGTGGCGGACCTCGCCGGGCGGGATGGGCCCGGAACCGAACAGGTCCTCCAGCGAGGCGCCCGCGACCAGCGGCATCACGAAGAACGGCCGGCCGTCGAAGACCCCGTGGTCCGACAACGGCACCAGGTTCGGGTGGTCGAGGGACGCCAGGATGCGCACTTCCTCTTCGAAGCGGCGCCACACCGTCGCGTCGTCCGACGGCCGGGAGAGCGTCTTCAGCGCGACGAGTCGGCCCTGGTCCGGCTGGAGGTCGGCTGTCTGGACGTCAGCGGCCTGGAGGTCCGCCCGCAGGTCCGCCGCCCGGAAGACCTCCGAGTCGGCCCCCGCGCCCAGCAGCCCGAGAACCCGATAACGGCCGGCGACCACGGTGTCCGCCATGATGCTCATGGGAGCCTCCTCCCGGCCCGCACAGCATTGTCTGCATTGTCTGGTGCTAATGACCCGCCCGCGCCGTTCTACACGTCCCTCTCACTCGTCCGTCTCACTCATCC
>NZ_JAAFZA010000455.1 GCF_015356865.1 Catenulispora pinisilvae | reverse complement strand
GGCGCGGGGGAACGGGCCTGGGCGGCGGCGGTGGCGGCAGGCGCCGTTGCTCGCGGTGCCGCTGCTGCCGGTGGCCGCGTACATGACGTACCTGCACCACCGCACCGGGGACTGGGCCGCGTGGCAGCATGCACAGGCGGCCGGGTGGTTCCGCACGTTCCGCAACCCGAAGTACGCGTGGGACCAGACCTGGCGCGCGGCCTTCGGGGCCAGCCAGGCCGGGCACACCGCGTGGGTCTTCCAGCTGGAGCTGCTGGCGGTCGTGGTGGGCGTCGCGCTGACCGTCGTGCTGCTGGTGAAGCACCGGTGGCCGGAAGCGCTCTACGTCGCCCTCTCGCTGTTCGCGCTCGGCACCACCACGTGGTTCATGTCGGTCCCCCGCGCGATGCTCCTGTGGTGGCCGCTGTGGACGATGCTCGGTACGTGGGCCGTGCGGCGCCCGATGGTGCGGACGCTCTACGTGTGCTGCGTCGCGCCGGTCATGGCGGGGGTGGCGTTGCTGTTCCTGTCGGGTCAGTGGGCGGGCTGACGTTAGTGGGTCGGCTGACGTGGGCGGGTGGGCTGACTTCGGTGGGTGGGCCGACGCCAGCGCGCACCGGCCAGGAACCCGGCGGCGGTCAGGCCGCCCGTGATCGCGATCCCCCACACCGTCGCCTCGGACTCGTGGACGTAGAAGGTGATGACGGCCACGACCGTGAGCGGCAGCAGGATCCGCGGCGCGATCCGGGCGAACTGGCGGCGTAGTCCGGCACGCGGCAGGTGCCGCCCGAAGGCCGCCGCGATCAACCCCGCCGCCAGCAGCACCAGCGCGATGAAGACCAGCGGGTAGCTGGCCGGTGTCGCGTCGAGCACGAAGTACCGTCCGCGGGCGCCGGCGACGCTGACCACCTTCCCCCGCACCATCCGTGCGACGACCTTGTCACCCCGGTGCGGGTCGAAGGACGGCCAGTCGGCCTCCGCGAACGGGATCTGCGCCAGGGGCAGGATGTCCAGCGTGACCCAGCCGGTGAGGACCGAGTGGGACGCGCCGTGCCGGCCGTCGGTGACCCTGATGGTGCGCCACACCGCGCCTTCGTCGGTGATCGTGGCGGCCTTGTCGACCCAGCAGAAGGCGTTCTGCCCTGCGGCGTCCGACGCGCCGCACGCGGTGGCGGTGGCGGCGGTGGTTCCCGGGTCGCTGTGGGTGACCGTGATGCCCAGGAAAGCGGCCGCCGCGCTCAGCGCCAGGACAGCCATGATCGTGCCGAACGGAATGCGAGCCATCCAGTCCCCCCGCGAGACCCTGGTTCTAGAGACGCCAGTTCTATGAGCTACCAGTTCTAAGGGACGCCAGTTCTAAGAGACGCCTCAGAGCCCGGCTGACAGTGTCCTGCCACAACTTTGACCGCGCAAAGGATTACCCAAACTCCCCGGCTACCATCGACCCATGTCGAGCACGCCGAAGTTCCTGCGCGATCTGGCCAAGAAGACCAACACGGCCTCGGCCGCGCGCGCCGTCCTCCGCGCCACGCACCTGAAGACCGGTCCGGGGCGACTCGGCGACCCGCGCGCGGGGCTCCCGGCGTCGGTCCTGCCGACTGGCGGGAACCGTATTACGGCGGAGAACGCTAAAGCGGGTTCTGCGGACTGGCGCATGGGCAGCGGCAAGTCGCGACCGGGAACGGACCACGAGCGCCAGATCAAGGGCTACGCGTCCACCGACTCGGTCGCGGTCGGGCAGGCCATCGACTTCCATGTGGCGGTGGAGCCTGCGGGCTCCTTCACGATCTCCGTGTACCGCCTCGGCTATTACGCGGGGGCCTCGGCGCGTCGCGTACTGGTGTCCCCGACCCTGAACGCCGGGCCGCAGCCGGTGCCGACGCCGGATGCGGAGACCGGGCGGATCGCCGTGGAGTGGCCGGTGGCGTGGACGCTGGACATCCCGACGGGCTGGCTGTCGGGGACCTACGTGGCCGTCCTGGATAAGGCTGACGGGTTCCGGAACTACGTCCCCTTCGTGGTGCGTGAGGATGAGGTCGCCGCGGACTTCCTCGTGGTGCTGCCGTCGACCAGTTGGCAGGCCTATAACTGGTGGCCGCGCGACGGGATCACAGGGCGCAACGTCTATTACGGCTACGTCACTAAGGACGCCGCAGAGAACGACCCCGCGCTTAAGGCGAAGTTCTCCGCAGACGCGCGCGGATGGATCTCCAACCCGGCGCGAGCCACGCAGGTCTCCTTCGCCCGCCCCTATTTCGCCGATGGTCTGCCTGACGGGTTCGTCCGCGAGCAGTCCTTCATCCAGTGGGCCGAAGGCATGGGCTACGACCTCTCCTACGCCACCGGACTGGACCTGCACGCCGGACGCATCGACCCGAGCAAGTACAAAGGCCTGATCTTCGCCGGCCACGACGAGTACTGGTCGACGGATATGTACCGGCACGCGGAGGAGGCGGTCGCAGCGGGAACGTCTCTAGCGTTCCTCACGGCGAACAACGCCTATTGGCACGTCCGCTATGACGAGGCCTGCCGCACCATGTCCTGCTACAAGGGCTTCGAGGACCCGCACATCGAGGACTTCGGCACCGGGATGTGGCGGGCCGGCGAGGGGCATCCGCGCGCCGAGCAGCAGCTGATGGGGGTGCAGTACAGCGGGATCCTCAAGGGGCGGCAGCCGTTGGTCGTCCGCGAGTCCGGGCACTGGTTCTGGGCCGGGACCGGGGTGAAGGACGGGGAGGAGCTGCCGGGGCTGCTCGGCGGGGAGGCCGACTCGTTCTTCGAGGACATGCCGAAGGCGAAGGTCGAGGAGCAGACGCTGCTGACGGCCTCGCCGTACACGATCTCCAACGGGACGCGATTCGTGCAGAACACGAGCGTCTACCGCGCGGCGAGCGGCGCTTGGGTGTTCACGGCCGGGACGTTCCTGTGGCCGCTGGGGTTGGGGCACCCGGGGTATCGGGACGCGCGGGTTGGTCGGGCGATGGCGAACTTTTTGGGGCGGGTTTTGG
>NZ_JAAFZA010000454.1 GCF_015356865.1 Catenulispora pinisilvae | reverse complement strand
GTCAGAGCAGCACTCCTTCGGAATCGTCGAGATCGGCGGTGCTGAACGCGGGTATGGGGCCCTGCCCGGTGGCGCTGTCGGCGTGTTCGGGGGCGTGGTCCTGGTCGGGGTCGAAGTAGCCGTCGGGCTCCTCATCGACCAGGTCGGCCGGGTTCGTGGTCGCGACCGCGTATTCGGTATCGGAGGCCACGGCGGTGAAGGCGACGCGTTGCTCGCCGGCGGCCAGCAGGCCGGTGCCGACCGGCGCGGTGGCCAGGAAGTCCCGCTCGCCTGCGGAGAGGTGGAAGGCGTCGGCGACGGCATCCAGGGCCTGCGGGGCTTGGCGCAGCAGGATCTGCGTGCTCGCGTTGGCCACCACCGCCCGGCCCAGGTCAGTCGCCAGGACGTCGGCGGTGTCCTGTGTGATCACGGCTAGGCCGGCCCACCACTTTCTGGCGGCCTTGGCCATGCGCAGCAGGAATCGGGCGCCCTCAGGTTCACGCATCAGCAGCCACGCCTCGTCGACCACGACGAGGCGCCGGCGGCGCTGGATGGAGGTGACCTGCCGCCACACCGTGTCCAGCACCAGCAAAGTGCCGACCGTTTTCAACTCATCGGGCAGGTGCCGCAGGCAGAACACCTGCAGATGCCCGGACGGGGCGGTGGTGGTGGGTCCGTCGAACAGACCGGCCCACGATCCGGTAGTGAACGGCTCCAGCCGCGCGGCCAGGTTCGCGGCTTCCTGTGTGCCCTGGGTGCGTAGTGCGTCGGTGAGGTCGGACAGGATCGGCGCGGTGCGCTTCCAGGTGCGCGGGTCGGCGGTGATCCCGACGGCGGCGTAGGCGGCCAGGACCGCCCGGTCCAGTGCGGCGCGCTCGGTCGGGGCAAGCTGTTCGCCCAGCAGCACGCAGATGAAGGTGTGCAGGAACAGGGCACGCCGCAGCAGCGCGTTGGTCTTGCCCGCCGACTTCTGCGCCCCCTCGGGCAGGTCGAACGGATTGAGGCGCACCCCGTCCGCGCCGAGATCCAGATAGGCGCCGCCAACTGAGGCAGCCAGCCGCTCGTACTCGTTCTCGGGGTCGACGATCAAAACCTGCACACCCCGGTACAGCGAGCGCAGGATCTCCAGTTTGGAGAAGAAGGACTTCCCTGCTCCGGAGCGGGCCAGCACGATGCTGTTGTAGTTGTCCTGGGCCCACCGGTCGTAGATCACCAGCCCGGAGGAGGCGGCGTTGACGCCGTACAGGATCCCGTCGGGGGCGGAGGTGTCGGTCGGGTCGGCTGGCGACAGGTCTGGGGAGGTGAACGGGAACGCCGAGGCCAAGCTGGCGGTGTCGAAGGTGCGGCGCAGCTTGATCGCGTCTACTCCCAGCGGCAGGCAGCTGGTCCACCCGGCAAGGGCCCGGAATGAGGTCGGCTGCATCTGCAGCAGCAGCCCGGCGGCGAGGGATCGGACCGCTGAGACCTGCTCAGCCAGGGCCTTCTCGGTTCCGGCGTAGACCGTGAGATACAGCCCGACCCGGAAAAGGCGTCCTTCCCCGCGCGCGAGCCGGTAGGCCAGCTCGGTGGCGTCTTCTGCGGCGGCCTCGGCATACGGGTCGGCGAGCCTGCCTTTCTCGAAGTCGGCGCGCCGCCCGGATTCGAAGCGGGCCCGCTGACGGCGCAGCCGCTCGGCGGCGACCTGGGTTTCGATCGGCTCAATGTGCACCGACACGTCCAGGCGGCCGGGGTAGGTCAGCAGCGGCTCCAGCCAGCCCGCGCCGACTTCCGAGGGGAACCCGGTGACGGCGAAGGAGGCGGCGAACATGTCGCAGATCCGCAGGTGCCTAGGGGCGACCTGCACGGACTCCGGCGCGGGCATCGCGTCTAGCGCGCGCACCGGCTCGGGCTGAACATCGGTCTGGCGCTTGCCAGCGCCGTTCTTGCGTCTCATCCCTCGCCTTCTCCTTCCGTGGTGGGTTCGCGGCCGGCGCCGGTGGCGTCGATGAGCAGGTGGCGAAGGCGGGCATCGTCGAAGGCCCGCACAGCGATCTGGCTGCCTGCCAGAGCACGCGCGGCCTCATCCAGGCGGCGGTGCAGCCGCTGCGGCGCCGAGGCATCCGCGCTGCCGGCCCTGCCCTTGCGGCCGGTGCGCGGCTCGCGCGCGGCCAGCAGGACTTGGCGGTGCAGGACGTCGCGGCGGCCGGCCAGCGCCTGCAGGTAGTCAGCGTGTTCGGCCGCGGCCTGCTCCAACGCCGGGTGAGGCAGTCCCGGGGCGGCCTCACGCAGCTGCTGCACAGCGTCGGTCAGGTCCAGGCGATGGGTGCGCACCAGCAGCTGAACCGGGGCGGTCAAGCCGTTGAGCCACCGGCCGAACGAGGCCACCAGCGCGTCCTGCTCGCCTGGAGTGCGCAACGCGAAGTTGACCGTCCCGCACGCCGCGACGGCGGCGTGCCCGTCGCTGCCGAGGTCGATGACTCCATTGGCGTCGATCCCGTGGCCGGGCATCGACACCGGCACCGGCACCGGGCCTGCCTTGGACCGCAGTGCCTTGCCCAGGAACTGCGGCAACGGCTCCGCCTGCTCGCTGCCGCCGGCCACCAGATGTTTCGGCGTCCGCCCGTGGCGCAGCGCCGCCAGTGCGAACCGGTCGGCGGTCAGCCCGTCGCGTTTGCCCAATGCGAGCCCGATAGCGATCGCCGCGACCGGTGCGGCCGGGGCGATCAGGTAGACCGGCGGGACGTTCGGCAGCGCAGTGTGCGCGGCCATGAACGCCGCCCACACCGCCAGCCCGGTGCCGGCCAGGATCACCACCTGCCGAGCAGTGAGGCGCGCGACGATGACGTCCGGGCGATCCACGTCGGCGGGGATTCGGGTGGCATACCGCTCACCGGATTCACGCATCGCGGCCTCCCGCAGCGCGGCGCTGACACACGGCTGAGCGGCGGGCCCGCAGGGTGATCTCCCGCGCCGGATCGACCCGGGTCGGGGCTGGGACGATGAGCCGGTCGTAGATCAGCTTGTACAGGCTGGGGCGGGGTTTGCGGTGCCGACCGCGGTAGGCGCCGTGCGCGGTGGAGGCGGGTCGGTGGTTCGTCACGTGCTGGGACCTCCTGGAC
>NZ_JAAFZA010000453.1 GCF_015356865.1 Catenulispora pinisilvae | reverse complement strand
CGACCACCAAGACCCGGATAACTCCGAACAGCCCACAACACATAATCCACAGCACTGCCATGCTCCACCACCACACCCTTAGGACGCCCCGTCGAACCAGACGTATAAATCACATACGCCGGACAACCAGCGTCCAAAACGCCCAGACGCTCCCCACCCACAAGGTCCGCACCCGAGAACCCAGCCAACTCGACATCATCCAAAACCAACGGTGCAGGCCCAACCACACCCTTAGCCGACAACTCCGCCGACGAATCTGAATCAGTCAACAGACACACCGGCGCGGCATCAGCCAACATAAAAGCGATGCGATCCGCCGGATACTCCACATCCACCGGCACATACGCCGCACCAGACTTCAACACCGCCAACAACGCCACAACCAAATCCACCGACCGCGGCAACGCCACCGCCACCAGCGACTCCGGACCAGCACCCCGCGCCACAAGCGCCCGCGCCAGACGATTCGCCCGGGCATTCAAATCCGCATACGAAACCCGCTCGTCCCCCCACAGCACCGCCACCGCATCCGGCGAACGCCGCGCCTGCTCCTCAACCAAACCCACCAGGGTCGTGTCAGGAACCTGATGAGCAGTATCGTTGTTGCCGAAAAGCAGCTGCCGACGCTCTGCCTCATCCAGCAACTCGGCCTGACCCAGGCGCTGATCCGGCTGAGCAGCCACCTCCCGTACCAGTCGACGCAGCCACCTCAGCATCCGCTCCACGGTGTCGGCATCGAACAGGTCCGTGGCGAACTCCAGCGTCCCGACGATGCCATCCGGCTCCCCGCCGGCGGTGAACGTCTCGGACAGGTCGAGGACAAGATCGAACTTCGCCGCGTCGGTCTGCGCGGGCGCCACCTCGACCTGCATGCCCGGCATGGCCAGGTCCGCGGCCGGGGCGTTCTGGAAGGACAGCATCACCTGGAACAGCGGATGCCGCGCCATCGAACGCGCTGGGTTCAGCACCTCGACCAGGCGCTCGAAGGGCACATCCTGATGCCCGAAGGCCGACAGATCGGAATCACGGACACGATCAACGAGCTCTGCGAACGTCGGATCCCCAGACACATCAGTCCGCAAAACCAGCGTGTTCACGAAGAACCCGACCAGATCATCCAGCGCCTCATCCAGGCGGCCGGCGACGGCAGTCCCGATGGGAATGTCAGTACCCGCACCCATCCGCGACAGCCATGCTGCCATCGCAGCCTGCACCACCATGAACAGACTGGCGCCTTGCCGCTGGGCCAGCTGCACCAGAGCACGATGCACATCGGCATCCCACCGCACCGCAACACGATCACCGCTGTGCGAGGCAACGGCCGGGCGGGAACGATCGAACGGCAACTCCAGCTGATCCGGTACACCGGACAGCGCCCCCCGCCAGAAGGCAACCTGCTCGGCGAAGACGCTCTCAGGGTCGTCTTCGTCGCCGAGCAGTTCCCGCTGCCACAGGGTGTAGTCCGCGTACTGCACCGGCAACGGCTCCCAAGCCGGCGCCGTGCCCTGTAGCCGGGCCGCGTAAGCGACCGCCAGATCGCGGGCCAGCGGGCCGAGCGACCAGCCGTCACCGGCGATGTGATGCACCACCGCCACCAACACGAACTCCTGCGGAGTGACTTCCAGCAGACAAGCCCGAACCGGGATATCGGACTCCAGTTCGAATACGGTGCCCACCACGGCCGCGATGTCAGCGTCCAGCGTCTCCGGCGAGGAGTTTCGCAGCACCAGGTCGGCGGCCGTGCCCAACTCCCCGACCGGCAGCACGCTCTGGAACGGCTGACCCTTCACCTGCGGGAAGATCGTCCGCAGACTCTCATGCCGGTCCAGCACGTCCAGCAACGCGGCCTGAAGCGCCGACGGGTTCAGGTCACCGGAGAGGCGCACCACCAACGGGAGGTTGTACGTCGCGGACGGACCCTCCAGACGACTCAGGAACCACAACCGACGCTGCGCGTACGAAACCGGGATCACAGAAAACTCCCCATCCAGGAAAACGGCCCTTCAGGACCGGTACCAGCCGACGTTCCCCGCCACCCCGAACCTGGGGGCGGCCCCACACCGCTCATATCCAGCCGACTGCCCTCCAGGGCGGGGCCGGTCATGACGGCTCCTCGTATTTGGACCGGTCCATCGGCCGCAACGACGGCCGGGCCCGCTTCGCCGGCTGGAGGGACCCGACGATCCCGGCGACCGTCGGTGCCTCGAACAGGATCCGCAGATCCAGTTCGACACCCATGGCCGAGCGCACGCGGCTGACCAGACGCGTGGCGAGTAGTGAGTGGCCGCCGCGGACGAAGAAGTGATCGTCGATGGACACTGATTCCACGCCCAGGACCTCCGCGAACAGGTCACACAACTGCTGCTCTTGGGCGTTGCGGGGCGCGCGGCCGCCCGGAACCGCCAGGAATTCGGGGGCGGGGAGGGCGCGGCGGTTCAGCTTGCCGTTCGGGGTCAGCGGCAGCGCATCCAGCACCACGAACGCCGACGGGACCATGTACTCCGGCAGCGACAACGCGACATGATCGCGCAGCACCGACATGTCGATCTCGCCAGCGTCAGGCGTGGGCACGACATAGGCCACCAGGCGCTTGTCCCCAGGCCGATCCTCCCGCACCAACACCGCGGACCCGGCCATCAGCCCATGCCCGGCCAGAACAGCCTCGATCTCACCCAACTCGATCCGGAAACCACGCAACTTCACCTGATCATCGACACGGCCCAAAAACTCCAGCACCCCGTCGACGGTCCAACGCGCCAAATCACCGGTGCGATACATCCGCGACCCCGCCGGACCGAACGGATCCGCAACAAACCGCTCCGACGTCAAACCCGTACGACCCAGATAGCCCCGAGCCAAACCAGCACCAGCGATGTAGAGCTCGCCGACGACACCAGCCGGGACCGGTCGCAACTCAGCGTCCAGGACGAATACCCGGGTGTTCGCGATCGGCCGGCCGATCGGCACCACCGACCCGACCCCGGCATCCAGCCCAGCCGCCGTCGACCAAATCGTCGACTCCGTCGGGCCATACAAATTCGTCACCGACCCCGCCACACCCACCAAATCACGCGCCAAATCAACAGCCAACGCCTCACCACCAACCAAAACCCTCACACCCGCCAAATCCCCAGCCA
>NZ_JAAFZA010000452.1 GCF_015356865.1 Catenulispora pinisilvae | reverse complement strand
GGGGGTTAGGGGCGGTGCGGCGGCCGTGCGGACCGCCGCGCGTCAGGGAGTCAGGCGGCGCTGATCGTCCAGACCAGTTCATTGGGCACCACCGGCGCCCCGGCGTAGGAGTTGCGCAGCGTCAGGTTGGAGCCGGACCAGTTGGGGGTCTTCAGGCCGATCGCGAGGTTGGGACGGTCGAGGAGGCGGATCGTGAAGCCATTCGGCCGGGGAAACGCCACGAAGGCCTCCGTCGGCGATTCGTCACAGCCCTCGAGCCTGAGCGGGCTGTCGGCGGTCGGGTCCTGGGCCGCCAGGCACAGGTCGGAGTTGTCGTTGACCAGCCAGCCCGCGGTGTGGCTGCCCGGGAACGGGTGGTAGCTCCACACGTCTCCGGTGTACTTGGCAGGCCAGACCCGTACGACCGCCCCGGGGGCGGTGCTGCCACTCCAGGGCACCATGGTGGCGTTGACCGCGGTGTTGGTGAGCCGGACCGCGGCGCCGAAGGGGATGGGTCCGGCCGCGGCCGCCGAGCCGGCCAGCACGAACGGGCTGAGGACGAGAGCAGACAGGCACGCGATGGCGGCAGCCCGAGCGCGGGTGAACAGTGACACGGGGGTGGGATTCCTTCGGCGAGCTGGCGGCCGCCCCATTGGCGGCCACTCGTTACGCTCTGCACGTAGCCCGGAGTGACAAGAGCCGAACGTGAACTCCCTCGGATGGCGGAAGAGGCCAACTCATCTGGCCTATCCGAGGCGACGTGGACAGGTGCGGAATCTGGGCGCCCCGGCGGTGTCAGGCGGCCCAGGCCCCAGTACAGCGAATTCGCGTCGCAGGCTCCGTCGTTGTGGATGCAGAAGCGCTTGACCGGCACTCCGGGGGACTCCGCCGGTCCGGCGCCCGGCGAGGTGGCGATCAGCGGCAGGTGCCGGCCGGCCGGTGCCAGGTGCCAGACGCCAGACGCCGGTGACCGGCTGCATCGGGCCGCCTCCATGCGCCCAGCATGGCAGCCGCGGCGACGGGTCCAGCCCAAGATCCTTGCCAACGGAGACCCGGCGGCGTCAGGATGCCGTGGACGGCGAGGGATCCCGGCGTGGGTGCGGCTCGTAGATGTGGAAGGCGTGCGATTGGCGATGAAGGCGCATCTGCGGGCCAGCTTGGGCCGGGTCATCGAGGACCTGGGCAGCACCCTGCTCGAGGTGGTGTGCGGCGATGCGGTCTCGCAGGCCCCGGTCGGCGGCGTCGTCATCTACGATCCGCTGGAGGAGCAGGTGTCGTGCCTGGACGCGCTGGTCCTCGGGGTGGGGGTGCGGGAGCCGGCGTCGATCGCCGCGCTGCTCACCGACCCCGTCATGGCCGGCGCGGCCGCGTTGGTGGTCCGAGCGCCCGTCGTCGCTGATCCGGTCGTCGAGGCCGCGTCCTTGCGCTCGGGGGTCACCGTGCTGGCCCTGACGCCCGGGGCGACTTGGGCGCAGCTGGCGGCTATGGTCAGGTCGCTGATCGCGGAAGGCGACATCGCCGAGGTGGGCACGCCGACGATGTTCGGGACGCCGGCCGGCGACCTGTTCGCGCTCGCGAACGCCATCGCGGCATTGCTGGACGCGCCGATCACCATCGAGGACCGCGGTAACCGGGTTCTGGCATTCTCGGGCCGCCAGGACGAAGCCGACGCCTCGCGGGTGGCGACCATCCTCGGCCGGCAGGTCCCGGCGCAGTACACGCGCATCCTTGAGGAGCGCGGTGTCTACCAGGCTCTGTACCGCAGTGAGGAACCGGTGTTCGTCGATCCTCTGCCGGATCTGATAGGTCACGGCGAGATGCCCAGGGCCGCGCTGGTGGTGCGGGCCGGTGACGAGATCCTCGGCACGATCTGGGCCGCGGTGTGGGCGCCGCTGTCGGCCGAGCGTGCGCTGGCGCTGCGCGATGCGGCCAAGCTCGTCGCCTTGCACATGATGCGGCTGCGCGCGGGGGCCGACGTCGGGCGGCGGCTGCACGCCGACCTGGTCGCCACCGCGCTGGAGTCCGGGCCGGGCGCGGCGCAGGCCGTCGCGCGCCTCGGGCTGGCCGAGCGGGCCGCCGTGGTCGTCGCCCTCGACGTCATCGGCTCTCCCGCCGAGCCGTCCGCCGTGCAGCGCGCGCACCTGGTCGCCGAACGTCAACGCGTGGCCGACGCGTTCGCGGTGCACCTGACCGCCGTCCATCCGCGCTCGGCCGTGGCCGTCGTCGGCGACGTGGTGTACGCCATCGTGCCGGTGCCGCAGCAGAGCGCCGACGGCGCGCAGCGCGTCGCCGCGGTGGCGCAGGAGTTCCTGCGGCGCATCGGGATCCGGCACGGGCTGATCGTCGGCATCGGCGAGGTCGGCACCGGCCACAGCGGACTGTGCCGGTCGCGGGCCGGGGCGCACCGGGCACTGAACGTACTGCGGAACCGGGACGGCGAGGCCTGCGTGGCTTCGATCAGCGATGTCCAGCTCGAAGCGCTGCTGGCGGAGATGGCCGAGACGATCGCCGAGCGCGGCGACGCGCTCGGCGGCCCGGTCGCGCGGCTGACCCACTACGACTCCCTGCACCGCACCCGCCTGGTCGCCACGCTGCGGGCGTGGCTGGAGGCGTTCGGCGACGTGAACGCCGCTTCCGCGACGCAGTACGTCCATCCGAACACCTTCCGGTACCGGCTGCGTCGGGTCGCCGAGATCGGCCAGATCGACCTGCAGGACGCCGACGCCCGTTTCGCGGCCATGCTGCACCTTCGGCTACAGCCCCCCGGGCGGTCGACGACCCAGGGCGACCCTGACGCGGATCCGGTTCGCTGACACCGGCGGCACCGTCCGCACCCGTCCCATGAATCAGGGCTCTGAGACAAGAATCACATGAGCCCGGCCGTGCAGGCAGCCGACGATCTTCGTCCTTCTCTACAGATTCCGTCGCGCGGCCTTATCCGCCCGGACGAAGCTTCGGCCCGACCGGCGGACATACCCTCGGCACACCGATCCGTGAACGAAGCGGGTGTCTCCCCGGTGAGTGTGCCGGGTCGCGACTGAACGAGTCTCCCGCCCACCTCGGCATCCCGGCCGAGGAGGGCACGATCTCGGTCGAGCAGTGGCGCCAGGGCATCGAGAGCGGCGAGATCACCGAGGTGTTCGGTTGCGGCACCGCCGCCGTGGTCACCCCGCTGGG
>NZ_JAAFZA010000451.1 GCF_015356865.1 Catenulispora pinisilvae | reverse complement strand
TGTTCCCGCTGTACTGGCCGCTGCTGGAGCCCGCGGGGGCCGGGGAGATCCTGGCGCACCGGATGGCGTGGTCGCTGCTGGCCGTGCTCGTGCTGCTGGCGCTGCGGCGGGTGCCGGAGGGGACGACTCGGTGGGGGTGGGTGCGCGGGATCGTGCGGGCGCCGCGCAAGCTCGCGCTGCTCGCCGGGGCCGCGCTGGCCATCTCCGTGAACTGGTTCGTCTACATCTGGTCGGTGAACCACGGGCACACCGTCGACACCGCGTTCGGGTACTTCATCAACCCGCTGGTGACCGTGCTGTTCGGGGTGTTCGTACTGCGGGAGCGGCTGCGGCGGTTGCAGTGGGCCGCGGTCGGGGTCGGGGCGGTCGCGGTCCTGGTGCTGGCCGCGGGGTACGGGAAGGCGCCGTGGATCGCCCTGGTGCTGGCCGGGAGTTTCGGGACGTACGGGCTGCTCAAGAAGCTCGTGGCGGTGCCCGCCGCCGAGGCGATGGCGATCGAGAGTTCGCTGCAGTTCGTGCCGGCCGTCGGATATCTGGTGTGGCTCGGCGCGCACGGGACGCTCGATTTCGGGCAGCACGCCGGCAACACCGCGCTGCTGGTGCTCGCCGGGCCGGTGACCGTGCTGCCGCTGATCGCGTTCGGCGCGGCGGCCAACCGGCTCCCGCTGTCGATGGTCGGGCTGTTGCAGTTCCTGGCACCGATCCTGCAGTTCCTGTGCGGGGTGCTGGTGCAGCACGAGGCGGTGCCGCCGGCCCGGCTGGCCGGGTTCCTGATCGTCTGGGCCGCGCTGGTGCTGCTGACCGTGGACGCGCTGCGCGGGGCCCGGCGCTCCGGTCGCGGTGAGCTGCCCGGTCAGTCCACGTCCACATCCGACAGCTCGTCCAGCATGCACGACAGCACCTTGACGCAGGCGTCCACGTCGGCCTGAGTCAGATCGCCGCCGACCTGGCCGAGCAGCCCGTGCTCGCGGGCGATCACCGCCTCGATGACGGTGCGGCCGGCCTCGGTGAGCCGGATCAGCGAGGACCGCCGGTGCGCCGGGTTCGGGACGGCCTCGACGAACCCGCGCTCGGCCGCGTCGTTCACCATCCGCTGCACGAACTGCCGGCTCAACGCCTGCGCCCGGCCCATCTGCGGCACGGTCATCGGCCCGCCCTGGCGCAGCAGGTCCAGCACCATGCGCACGCCGGCGCCGACGCCCTCGATCTCCTGGCTCGTCTCGACTTTCCGCAGCACGCGCCGATACAGCGGCCCGACCAGCAGATAGACGTCGGCGAGCCGCAAGGCCAGGCCCTCGGGTGCGAGCGGGTCATCAGTCACACCTCATTATGACACCTGGGTTGCCAACTCCTCGCGAGAATGGCACCTTAGGTGTCATGAACGAGATCGAGTACGCGCCCCTCGCCGACGGCGGCCGGCTGGCCTATCGCGACGCGGGCACCGGTCCCCTCGTAGTCCTCCTGCACGGCGGCTTCCTCGACCACCGCCAGTGGAACGCGCAGCTGGAGACCCTGCCCGCGCGCTACCGCGTGATCGCCCCCGACGCCCGCGGCCACGGCGACAGCAGCAACGCCGCGGCCACCTTCCGGCACACCGACGACGTCGCGGCCCTGATCCGCCACCTCGACGCCGGCCCGGCGGTGCTGATCGGCATCTCGATGGGCGCCGCGACCGCCACCGACACCGCCCTGGAACACCCGGAACTGGTGCGCGCGCTGGTGGTCAGCGGAGCCGGCACCAGCGAGCCGGAGTTCGCGGACGGCTGGACCCACAAGACGTTGGAGAAGATCTGGCCGACGCTGTTCGCCGGCGATCTCAAGGGCGCCCTGGCCGTCTGGAACGAGTTCACCAGCGGTCCGCACCGTTCCCTGGCCGACCTCGACCCCGCCATCCCGGCGCTGGTCGAGGAGATGACCATGAAGACCTGGCTGAAGCACACCGCCGACGAGCAGGACTGGTCGGTGCACGCCGAGGACACCTGGGCCCGGGCCGCCAAGCTGACCATCCCGGTGCTGGCGGTGATCGGCGGCTCGGACTCCGACGACCACCGGCACAACGCCGAACGGCTGGCCGACAGCGTCGCCGGCGGCCGCAAGGCCACCATCGGCGACGCGGCGCACTACCCGAACATGGAACACCCGGGCGAGTTCGACGCGCTCGTCACCGAGTTCATCGACGCGCTGGCCTGAAGACCGGCCGACGGAAACCAGGAGGGGAGACAAAGCGCGCCGACGACATCCGTCGTCGGCGCGCTTTTCGGTCTTCCCCGACCGGCTATCAGGTGGTCCGGGAGATCACCACGTCGCACAGCGCCCGCAGCGCCTCCTTGGCCGGGATCTCCGCCAGCGGATCCAGCACCGCCTTCGCCTTCTGCGCGTAGCCGCGCACGACGTCCCGCGCCTGCTCCATGCTCGGGTGCGCGCGCAGCAGTTCCAGCGCCTCGGCGAAGGCCTCGTCGTCGGCCGCCAGATCGGTCCGCAGCAGTTCCTGGAGCCGGCCGGTGTCCGGGTCGGCGGAGCCGTCCATCGCCAGCGCGATCAGCATCGGCAGGGTGTGCACGCCCTCGCGCAGGTCCGTGCCCGGCGTCTTGCCGGACTGCTCGGACTCCGAGGCGATGTCCAGCAGGTCGTCGGAGAGCTGGAAGGCCACCCCGAACAGTTCGCCGAACTCGGCCAGTATCCGCTCCTGGTCGCTGGTGCAGCCGGCGAAGATCGCGCCGAACCGGCCGGAGGTGGCGATCAGCGAGCCGGTCTTGCCGGCCAGCACCTCCAGATGGTGCTCCACCGGGTTCTGACCGTTCTTCGGGCCCACCGACTCCGCGATCTGCCCACTCACCAGCCGCTCGAAGGTCTCGGCCTGTATCCGCACGGCATCCGGGCCCAACTCCGAGAGCAGGGTCGAGGCCCGGGCGAACAGGAAGTCGCCGGACAAGATGGCCAGTGAGTTGTCCCAGCGCTGGTTGGCCGAGGCCACCCCGCGGCGCAGCGCCGCCTCGTCCATCACGTCGTCGTGGTACAGGGTGGCCAGGTGGGTCAGCTCCACCACCACCGCGGCCTCCACGATGCCGGCCCGGGCCGGGTCGCCGAACTGCGCGGCCAGCAGGACCAGCAGCGGCCGGGTGCGCTTGCCGCCGGCCTGCGCCAGGTGCGAGGTGATCTCGCTGATGTAGGCGTGGTCGCTGCGGGTGTAGTTCAGCAGCACCTCCTCCACCCGGAGCAGGCCGTCCTTCAAGGCCATGGACAGGGCTTCGTCCTGCTGCAGGGCGATTGCGTACGGACCCCAGCCCTGCGACGTCTGAAGAAGCGGCGGGGTCAGCGTGCCGGGAGTACTCACTGCGGCGGCCTTCCAGGTCGGGGCGGTGGTGGGC
>NZ_JAAFZA010000450.1 GCF_015356865.1 Catenulispora pinisilvae | reverse complement strand
GAAATCTGCCGATTTCTCAACAACGCCTTTAAACCCCGTACACGACCGGCGACCTCCGCACCCGACTCTCGTCCAACAGGTGACCACACCACCAACCCGGTGAACCAATCCGGCCACCGCACTAGCTCGGATACACCGTCGGAATCGCCGGCTCGCCCCGCGACAGCTGCGTGGACCACGGCGGCAGCTCGGCGCGCGAGGCCTCGTGCCGTTCGCGGATCTCGGCCAGCGTCGGGCGGGCGATCACCTCGCCCTTGGCGACGTACTGCATCAGCAGGTCGCGGCCCTCGGCCTTCAGCGCCTCGGGCGCGGAGCCGGTGCCGATCACCTCCTCCTGTGCCACGCCGTCGGAGCCGATGCGGCGCCAGGCGTACTTGCGGCCGCCGCGGGTGGCCTTCTCAGAGGACTTCTTCGCCACCGGGACCATCGTCGCGCCCGGCTCGACGCTCGCGCCGCGCGCCACCAGCTTGTAGACCAGCCCGGCGGTCGGCGCGCCGGAGCCGGTGACCAGGGACGTGCCGACGCCGTAGGAGTCCACCGGCGCCGCGGCCAGCGCCGCGATCTGGAACTCGTCCAGGTCGGAGGTGACCACGATCTTGGTGTGCTTGGCGCCCAGCTCGTCCAGCTGCTTGCGCACCCGGTGCGCCATCCACAGCAGGTCGCCGGAGTCCAGCCGGACCGCGCCGAGGTCGGGGCCGGCGACGTCGACCGCGACCTTCACGGCCTCGGCGACGTCGTAGGTGTCGACCAGCAGCGTCGTGTCCCGGCCCAGGGTCTGCACCTGGACGCTGAACGCGTCGCGCTCGCTGTCGTGCAGCAGCACGAAGGCGTGTGCGGACGTGCCGGTAGTCGGGACGCCGTAACGGCGCCGGGCCTCCAGGTTCGAGGACGCCGCGAAGCCCGCCAGATACGACGCGCGCGCGGCGGCCACGGCGGCCTGCTCATGTGTGCGCCGCGACCCCATCTCCAGGCACGGCCGGCCCATCGCCGCCGACGTCATCCGGGAGGCCGCCGAGGCGATCGCGCTGTCGTGGTTCAGCACCGACAGCACCAGCGTCTCCAGGAGCACCGCCTCGGCGAAGGTGGACTCGACGATCAGCAGCGGGGATCCGGGGAAGTAGCACTCGCCCTCGGCGTAGCCGTGGACGTCGCCGGTGAAGCGGTAGCCGGCGAGCCAGTCCCGGGTGACCTCGTCCACGATCCCCGACTCGTGCAGGAAGTCGCAGATGGCGGCGTTGAAGCGGAATTCCTCCAGGGCGTCCAGGAGGCGTCCGGTGCCGGCGGTCACGCCGTAGCGGCGGCCGTCGGGCAGGCGGCGGGCGAAGACCTCGAACACCGAGCGCCGGTGGGCGGCCCCGCTGCGCAGGGCACCCTCCAGCATGGTGAGCTCATAGTGGTCCGTGAGGAGCGCGGTGCTGTTCACGATCAATCAGAGTAGTCTGGTGCGATGAGTGTCGCGCCGGTGGAGGTCGATCCGGAGGCCGCGCAGGAGACCCGCGCGGCCCCGGTACAGGACCCGGTGTGGGTCACCGTGGTCTGGAACGACCCCGTGAACTTGATGAGTTATGTCACCTATGTGTTCACGACTTACTTCGGCTACAGCAAGGGCAAGGCCGAGCGGTTGATGCGGGAGGTGCACAACCTCGGCAAGGCGATGGTGTCCACCGGCGGCCGCGAGCAGATGGAGAAGGACGTGGCCGCGATGCACGGCTACGGCTTGTGGGCTACCGTGCAGCGCCAGGACGGTTGACCGACGCCGACCCGCCGGCCGACCGACGCCGACCGCCCTATGACGCCTGACGCCTGTATGGCGTCGAGCCACTGAAGAACCAGATCGGGGACCCCTACGTGCTCCAGCCCTTCAAGCGCCACCGCCGCTCCGGGGAGATCGTCGGCGCGTTCACCGACGGCCAGGCCGACGTCCTGCGCTTCCTGCTGAACGGCCAGCTCGCGCTGCTGGACGAGGAGGACCCGCTGGGCGATGAGCCGGACTCGCTGGCCGCCGCCCTGGGCATCGCCGACGGCCCGGTGAAGAAGCCGGACAACCCGGCCCTGGCCCGGCTGTTCCCGGACGCCTACGGTGACGCCGACGAGGCCAGCGAGTTCCGTCGGCTCACCGAGCCGGACCTGCGTGAGGGCAAGCGGGAGCTGGCCCGCCAGGTCCTGGACACGCTCCGGGACTACCAGCCCGGCGAAAAGCTCGCGCTGGACGGCGACCAGGCCCGGGCCTGGCTCGGCGCGGTCAACGACATCCGGCTGGTCCTGGCGGTCTGGCTGGAAATCGAGGACGACGACGACAACCCCTTCGACCGCATCCAGGAGCAGGACGACCGCTACGAGATAGTGGTGATGTACCACTGGCTCGGCGCGTTGGTGGAGTGGCTGGTCGAAGCCCTGATGGGGTGAGACCGCCCGCCCGCACCGGGTGAAACCCGCGGCAGGGCATTGAGTCGGCTGCCCAGGTGTGCCAGCATCCTGCGTCATGACAGAGGCGCCAGAGGCGGTTTCTTACACCCCCAGGCGGGTGCGGCCGCTGGGCCGGCTCCAGATCGACGACTGGCGGGTGAAGCTCCACGGGCTTGGCGCGACTGACGGCGAGCTCGAACCGGCCGCCCGCGAAGGGGCCCGCAAGGCCGCGACGGAGGCCTTACCCCGGCCCGGGATCGGCGGCGGGCGCTACGGGGTCGGATTCGTGATCGCGCACCGGTCGACGAACGCTTACTCGTACGTCGTCGGCTGGTGGTCGTACGGCTGCCTGCTGTCGACGGCCGCGTACTCGGCCCGGTTCTCCGATCCCGCGGACATCGCCCGCTGCCCGGCCCGGCAGGCCGGCTGCGTGTGGGAGCTCGCGGTGATCGACCACGAGCGGCGGGCCTGGACCCGGACCATGCTGCGGGCGGGGGCGGACGGCGATCTGGACGGGTATCTGGACACGGTGCTGTCCGGCAAGGTCTGATCGCGTCGCGATTGCCGCCTGACAGCCCTTGCCGAGGCGTTGCCGAGCCATCGCCGAGCCATTGTCGGCCTGACAGCCTGCCGGCCCTGACAGCCATCGCGGCGTGACAGTCGCCGCGTGACGATCCACGAGACGAAAGCAGCGGGGCCCCTGGAATCCCAGGGGCCCCGCTGCGTGTGGCGCGACGCGGCTGACTGGTCGGCTGACCAGTCAGCGCACCAGTTACCGGACTAGTTCGCCGAGCCGGACTTGCGACGGGCGGCCATGACCGCTCCGGCGCCCAGCACCAGGGCTCCGGCGGCGATGCCCGCGTAGTCGAGGACGTCGGTGCCGGTGTGCGGCAGCTGCCCGATCTCCTCGTGGTGGCGGTGGTGGTGATGGTGGTGGTGCTTCTGCGGCGGCGTTCCCGGCGGCGGCGGGGTCACCGGCGGCGGCGGAGGCGTCACCGGGGGC
>NZ_JAAFZA010000045.1 GCF_015356865.1 Catenulispora pinisilvae | reverse complement strand
AACCCAGCCAGCTGACCCGGCGCGACGGACACGCCGTCATCCGCCAGGAGAAGGCCATCATCTGGTTCCGCCGCAAACGCCGCCCCGGCAACGTGATCCTCCGCCACCGCACCGTCAACCCGTCCTCATCCGCGAGTGGTCCACCGCCATGGACAACTTCGACGGCAGCATCTGGAACAGCCAGCGCACCGCAAAGCGGTTCAAGCCCGATCCGGCCGAAACGGCAAGGTTAGTCTGAACAAAACCCTGCCACGCCGACCGGATCTACTTTGCCATCGCCAGGTCAGAAGCCTGGCGACTGGCAATGTTCAACCGGAAAGGACACGACTGCGTTCCGGCTCAGCGTGTATGGGCTCTGACTGCCGAGTCCGGTGCAGTGGATTTTCGGCCCACAGAATCGCCGGTCCTGCTGCCCGCCCCTGATCGATGGTCCAGGGTGTGGTCCAGGGAGTCACCCCAAACACCTGACGCGACCTGTGCAAAGAGCTAGTCGGGCCGCCAAGCCGACTGCCCCGCCATTTCCCACCACGCCAATTGGGACACCGATTATGCGAAACCTCCGAACTGTCGGCGACCAGGCGGCTCACACAGCCTGTGCGCCCGCCCCGGCGCCCTTGCGCCGGGGCGGGCGCCATTGATGGCGGCATCGATCGCCGCCGCAGCGGCATGCTTCAGCTCGTCGAACACGGCGGTGTAGGTGTCCCGGGTGAGCGTGGTCGTAGAGTGCCCGAGCATCTCGGAAACCACCTTCGCATCCACCCCAGCCGCCAAGGCCACTGGCCGCACCGTGCCTCAGATCATGAAGCCGGATCGGCGACAGGTCCGCCTCCTTGACCAGAAGCGGTCGTCCGCGCTGCGGTATTCCACGGTCGGGCGGTGACGCGGCAAGGTCGATCACCACCTCGGCGGCCGGGTCCGCCGCTGTACGCAGAACACCCGGCCGCAGCGCCTGACGCAACCACCGAGAGCAGACGCCGACCCCTGCTGCGGAGCCTTTGGTCCAAGGTGTTTCAGCCCGCTAATTCGAGGACTGCAACGAGGCCGAGGTAACCACCGATCCCGCCCTCGAAATCGATCGAGCACGCGTGGCCGACTGACGCGACCGCTAAGCAGTTGTATGGCACCGCGTTCCGTTGCGCCGAGCCGGACTGCCAGGCACGGCGTGTGGCCCACGCGTTGGACGAGGAGGATGCGCCGCGTCTGTGGCAGATGTCCAAGGCGATGCTTCGTTCGTAGCACCTCAGGCTCCGTGGACGTCGTCCACAGAGCCTGAGGCTGTATCGCACCGCCGACCTGTCAGAAGACTGACAGACCGTTCGGCGATCCCATGCCGGTCGGGCCGTCGTACCCGACGACGGCGGTGCATAGGTAATCCCCGCCACAGGATCCGTTGGCCCCTCCCACCACATCGTTCAGACCGGCGGCGGCCGACGGCGCGTAGAACGCCGAGGCGTTCGGGAACTTCGCCGGGTTGCCGGCCTGGCCGACCACGCCGGCCAGGAACGGGGAGGAGACGCTGGTGCCGCCGACGACGGTCCAGCCGGGGGCGCCGTCGTTGGGATCGGAATCGTAGACCGCGGGGCCGGTGCTCGGATCGGCGTCCGCCGAGACGTCGGTCAGCATGCGACCCGGGCAGTCCGGGTCGGTCTGCCACGCCGGCTTGTCGATCCAGGCCGAGCAGCCGCTGCCGGCCCCGCCCCACGCCTTCTCGCTCCAGCCGCGCGCGCTGGAGTCCTTGGTCAGCGAGGTGCCGCCGACCGCGATCACCGAGCTGTAGGCGGCCGGGACATTCGGGATGCCGAGGCCGTAGCCGCTGTCGCCGGAGGAGGCGAAGATCGCCACTCCCAGGTGGGCATAGTCCCCGGCGAATGCCTGGATGCCATTGCCCTCAGTGGCGCCGTAGCTGTTGGACACCTCGGTCGCCCCGAGCTTCACCGCGGTGTCGACGGAGGCGGCCAGGTTGCTCGAGTGGGCGTCGTCGCCCTCCACCAGCAGGATGTGGCACTGCGGACAGGCCGCAGACACCATGTCCACATCCAGCGCCATCTCGATGCCCCAGCCCTGATCCGCCGGCAGCGGTGCGGAGGCGCCGGTCTGGTTCACCTTCTTGAAGCAGCCGTTCGCGGTGGTGCACGCGGGCAAGCCGTAGGTGGAGCGGTAGACCGCGAGATCTGCCTCGGCAGTCGCGTCGTCTCCGGCATCGACGATCGCCACAGTCTGGCTCGCGCCCCCGGTGCCCGGCAGCTTGTAGGCCGCCTGCAGGTCGGCTGGACCGAAGCCGGCCGGCAACGCCGCCGCGTGGCCGGTGACGGCTGCGGCCGCCTTCCCCCGCACACCCAAACCCTCGTGCACGTCCGTGCGGACCTCGGCCAGACAGCGGTCGTACCCGGCCTGCGCCGCACCGCACACATCTCGGACCGTGGGCGACGCGGTGGGCGAGACGGTGTGCCCGGATCCGGCCGGTCCCGCGTAAGCCGTGGTGGACAGGGCCGCCATCGAGGCGGTCGCCGTCAGGGCCGCCACGCCTGCCGCGGCAGCCCCGAGGCGGAAACGGGATCTGGTTATCAGCCTCATGATTACTTCCCGTCAGCCGATGGTGTAGGCGTTGGCGATGGTCTGGGTGATGGAGCCGCCGATCGAGTCGGTCGCGGTGACCCGCAGCGACGGCATGCTCCCCTTGGCCCCGGTGTCGGGCCAGATGGCCAGGTAGTGGTTCTGGACGGTGGGGATGGTGGCGGCCGGCTTCCAGGTGGCGCCGCCGTCGAAGGAGACCTCGACCTTCGCCGAGGCGGCCTGGGCCTGCGAGCCCTGCCCGTCGTAGCTCTCGTGACCCACTGTCAGATTCAGAACCGACACGGCGTGGCTGGTGTTGCTCCCATCAGTGTTCAGCTGGTAGCTCAGGTTCAGCATCGGGAGGATCTGGCACGAGGCGGGATCGCCGCCCGCCTCGTCGCAGAAGTCACCCGGAGGCAGCGTCGAATGCGGGTCGCCGGCCGGGTGGTAGACGAACGTCAGGTCCGTGTGGGTCTTCGTGGCCTGTGACACCGAGCTGATCCCGCTCGCGTCCACATCGAGCACCGCGCGGTAGGTGTCGGTCTGCTGCGGGACGTTGTCCAACCATGCGCCTATGCCGGGCTCAGCGTCGATCTGCTGGCCGTCCCGATAGACCACGAAGTTCTCGACGGTCGGGTTGAGGTAGCCGAAGGGGACTTCGTAATAGCCCGGGGTCTCAGGTTCGCTGTCAGTGAAGTCGCCGTTGAAGGCGATGCCCATCGTCGTGCCGGCCACGCAGGAGTAACAGAAATTCGGGCCGCTGAACTGGCCGACTTGCGGGCCCAGCGGTCCGTGCCCCCACGTACGCCACACCTGCTGCCCGCTGGCGAAGCTCGGAACGTTGCCTGCCTGCAGGCCCGCGAACCCCTCGTCCGGCGCCTTGCCCAGCTCCGCGAAGTAACTCTGGAGCCACGAGAAACCGGTGGGCAGAGGTGCGGTGACGTAGTCGGTGAGACTCTCGGGCACTGTCACCGGATAGAACGCGAACATGCCTCCGAGCTGGCCGCTGCGCATGCCTATCTCGTACAGGCCCGTGTGGGCGGTGTTGGACGCGTCGGTGTCGAACGTGTAGTGGAGCGAGGCCAACCCGCTCGCCGGCACCGGGAACGTCTCGTTCGTGGGGACATTGGCGGCCTGCGGGAAGATGAGGTCATAGCGGTACGGCAAGCCGGTACCCGCCGGACTCTCCCCGTCCCACGCCACCTGGGAGCCGAGCTTCCCGATCCTCGGCGCGCCCTGCGAGGAGACGAAGACGTTCCCTGACGCGACGGCCTGGATCGGGACCACGTTGCCGGCGGCGTCGGTGCGGATCACATTCAGCGTCACGTTGTCCGACTTCGCAGGTCTCGGCGTGGCCGCCGAGACCTGGGCGGTGGCGGCGCGCTCGTCGGCGGTGACCATCGAGACGCCACTGGAGTTCGGTATCACCAGGTTGTCCTGCAGCACCAGGCGCACGCCGGTGGGATTCCCGCTCGTGTCATATTCGGCGAACCCGGTGTAGATCGCGTAGTTCCCCACCGGCACGGCCACTCGGGACACCCCGCCGAGGTCCGGGATCACCGCGGCGAACTTCGCCCTCGAGTCGACGTTCAACACGAAGCTCAGGGCGTGCTGCGCCGGCGCCGAGGTCAAGTCCTTCGCATTGATTTGGACGATGTGCAGCGGATAACTGTGTGGCGCCTGCGTCGTGGGGGGGTGATGCCGGTGCTGCGGAATGGGACAGCTGCGGCACGTCGTACTGCGCGGTGTCGAGCGACGCGACGTTGGACAGCGCGGAGGCCGGGATGACGTAGTCATGTCCGTTGCCCGGATCGAACCTCAGGAACGGCACGGTCCGGCTGTCGCGCCCGACCACGTCGTACGCCTGGCTTCCGCTCGCCCCCTGAAGGACGACACGGTCACCGCCCGGCAGGGTGATGCTCGAAGTCGGAACCGCGCCCGGGAGCGGTACTCCAGGCGGCGGCGAGGCGCTCGCCGACGGCGTCGCGTAGGCCGGCGCGCTGCCGGCCACGGAGGCCAGCACGACTCCGGCCGCGCAGGCCAGCGCGAGGCAAGCCTTACCGCGGCCACTCCTTCGGAGTCGTCGGATCGACGTTGATGGCAGTGCTCTCACTAGCAAGACCTCCTGAAAGCGTGTGAACCGCACAGGGAATGCCCGAGCGTTCCGTCGGCTGCCGCGTGTGGCGGGACACGCCGACCTATCAAGACCCAGCTGCCTGCCGGCATTTCTTGGTGCCGTCCAGTTCCGCCGTTGGTCAGCGGAACACCTGTGGTTCGCCCGCTGTCACCCTATGTACACGCACTTGCCGCCGACCATGATGAGTCGGATGATGCTTTCCGGCGGAATACCAGGCAGTTTCCGCCGTTGGGCTGATCGCGTCGGGTGCGCCGCGGGCGGAGGGACGACGATGACGGCGGAGTCTTTGGGCGGTGACCTCCGCGCCCTCCGCAGGGGCAAGGGCCTGTCCATCGAGGAGTTGGCGACGCGCGCGGGGGTGAGCGTGCGCGCGATCAGTGAGATCGAGCGCGGCCGGACCCGGCGACCGCATCCGAACACGATGCGTCGCATCTCCGGGGCGCTCGGTGTCGAGCAGATGGCACAGGATCAAAGCCCCACAGCCGTCGGTGCGGCGTCCGGCCCCGGCAACGACAGTGACGACTCGACGGGCACGTATGCCGGTGGCGCGCGGTTTCAGTTGCCGGCCGCGACACGGTTGTTCGCCGGCCGTTCGCGCGAGATGGCAGAGTTGATGGCGGTGGCCACCGCGTCGGATTCCGCGGGCTGGCTGGTGATCGCCGCAGTGGACGGGATGGCCGGGATCGGCAAGAGCGCGTTGGCGATCCACGCCGCGCATCAGCTGAAGGACCGCTATGGCGACGGCCAGCTGTTCGTGGATCTGCATGCTCACTCGGCCGGGTGGGAGCCGAGGTCCGCAGCCGACGCCCTGGAGACGCTGCTGCGGTCATTGGGTGTGCCGGCGCAGGCGATCCCGCCTGATGTGGAGGCGCGTGCCGCCTTGTACCGGTCCCGGATGGCCGGTACCCGCACGCTGATCCTGCTCGACAACGCCGCCGATGCCGCCCAGATTCGGCCGCTGCTGCCGGGTGAGGCCGGATGCCTGGTGCTGATCACGTCCCGGACCCGCCTGGCCGGGTTGGACGACGCGCACACCCTGACCCTGGAGGTGCTCGACGCCGAGCCGGCCGCAACGTTGCTGCGTCAGGTAGCCGGGCCGCACCGGATCGGCACCGACGAGACGGACCCCGTCGCCGAACTGGTGGAGCTGTGCGGACGGCTGCCGTTGGCGCTGCGGATCGCCGGAGCGCGACTGCGGCACCGACCGGCCCTGCGCGTCCAGGATCTGATCACGCAGCTGCGTGACGCGACCGACCGGCTCGTCCACCTGCGCGACACCGATCGCGACGTGACCGCGGTCTTCGCCACCTCCTACGCCCGGCTGCCCGACGCCGAGCAGCGCCTGTTCCGCCTGCTCGGCCTTCTTCCCGGCGACGACATCGACTCCTACGCCGCAGCGAATCTGGCCGACCTGGGCGACGTGCGTACTGCCGAGCATCTGCTGGAATCACTGCTCGATCACAACCTGCTGCTGCAACACCAGGCCGGCCGCTACCGCCTGCACGACCTTGTACGCGCCTTCGCCCGGACGCTGGCAGTCCGGCAGGCACCTGACGAACAAGGCCCCGCCGCGGCCCGCTTGCTGGACTACTACCAGCACACCGCCTGGTGCGCGCAGGCTCTCGTGACCTCGATTCCTCGGCTCCCGGTCAAGGGACCCGCGCCAAAGCTCGCTCCCGCGCTGACCGACCGGACTTCCGCCCGGACGTGGCTGCGTACCGAACGCTCCAACCTGTTGGCCGCCTTCAGCCACGCCGCCACCCACGATTGGCTGCGGGCCGTACGGCTCGCGGGCGCGATGGCGACCCTGCTGGCGGCCGACGGCCCCTGGGACGAAGCGATCAGAGTGCACACCACAGCCGCCAACCTGGCCGAACAGCTGCCGCTGCCCGCCGTCCTGGGTACCACGCTGACCGACCTGGCCTACCTGCGAGCGTTGACGGGAGACTTCACCGGCGCGGCCACCGACCTAGAAACCGCTCTGCACCATTGTGAGCAGGCCGACGCGTCCCTCGGACACGCCAATGCATTGACCCTGCTGGCCCAGATCAGCGCGTTCACCGGCGAGCGCGCCACGGCAGAACAGCACCTTCACCACGCGATCGAGCGGTACGGGCAGCTGAACGAGCACCTCGGATTGGCCAACGCCCTCACCCAACGGGGAACCGTGCACCGGCTCAACGGCGACTACCCAGCAGCCGAACACGACCTCAACATCGCCCTCGCCGGCTATGAGGCACTCGGCGATCAGGAGGGGCAAGCCACCGCCCTGTCCAACCTCGGTGTGGTCCGCGAAACCACCGGCGACTACCCCACCGCCACCGGCTACCAACAACAAGCCCTGCACCTGCACCGCCGAGCCGGCAACCGGATCGGCCAAGCCAGAGCATTCCTCGGGCTCGGACAGGCCTACGCACACGCCGGCGACCACGACGCCGCCATCGACGCGGCGCAACAAGCACTCGAACTCTTCCGCGGCCTCGCCGACCCTAACGGCCAAGCCAACGCACTGGGCAACCTCGGATACTTCAAACGGCTCGCCGGCAACCCCGAAGACGGGCTCCCGGATCTCCAAAACGCCCTTGAGATCTTCCGCCGTATCGGCGCCCGCGGAAACGAAGCCTGGGCGCTGGACCTCTACGCCGGGACCGTCGCCGCAACCGGCGACCACTTACGCGCCCTGCAGCTCTACCACGACGTCCTGCACCTGGCCCGCCAAACCACCATGACCGCCGTCGAAGCCGCCGCCCACGCCGGCATCGGACAGTGCTACCAGCACCTCGGAAGAATCGGGGACAGCAGCACGCACCTCAAACAAGCCCTCGACATGTTCCAGCAACTCGGCCTGAAGACCGAAGCCGCACATGTCCAAGCGCATCTGAACAAGCCCTCGTAGATCGATACGGTGGCCGTTCAAGCACCGATGGCGGCCGAGGCAACGGGCGAGAAATGATGGGGATCGCACCATCCAGATCAGGTTGCCGGCTTCGTCGGTGAGGGCGAGGAACAGCAGGCCGTGTGATCTGTGCTTGAGGCTGTAGTTCTTGCGGTTGGCTTTCCCGGAACGGCGGCGGGTGCGGATCAGGGTGCCGTCCAGCAGCACGGCTTCCCCGCCGGCTCGGGTGATTCGTTTCAGCGCGCGGTCCAGGCGCGGGGCTTTGGCCGCGAGCAGGGCGATCACCTCATCGGTCCAGCGGCGGATGGTGGCGGCGGAGACCTGGTTGCCGCCGGCCAGGTCGGCGGCGCGCTGGTCGTGGCGCGGCACGGCCAGTACCAACACCGCGATCTGGCCCGCCGTGCGGGACCGCCACCGCGATCCGATCGCTTTGAGATGCTTGCGCAGCAGATCGGCGACGTAGTTGACGCATCTCGTGGACAGCGGCAGGCGGCAGGAGTAGACCTGACAGACGGCGTCCCCGGGCTGTTCGTTGGTGTTCGTCACACAACGTCGATGAGCGCCGGGGGATGAAATCAGAGGCCGCATAATCCGCGGGTCCGGGGTTCAAGTCTCTGGCGGCGCACCGGTAGCGGACCCTAGTTCACCTAGCGTGAGCTGGGGCTTTTGCTTTTTGGATCTTTAAGAGGCCTAGACATCCTGACAGCCGTCAGCCACGTTGTCCAGGATTGGTCCAGGGCCAGTACAAGATCGGTACAGCCGCCGAGTCTCACGACCCTGCCCCGCAGGCCCGCTCCGCAGATTCCCATCCGCTGGTCCGGCCCATGCCCGCGGACTTCAATCCGCTGGTTCATCGACTCCAGCTCGGCGTCTCAGTCTACGCGGCCTGTCTCTCCTGCTCCGTCACGTTCAGCCTACGCCGCCTTCGCGACCGGTTCCAGTGCATCTGGTCGGGTCAACGCGTTGCCGATCGCGTCGGCCGCCAGGAGCTTCAGGCTGAAGAACACCGACGTGTAGATGTCGGCGGTGACCTTGGTCGAGGAATGCCCGAGCATCTCGGACACCGCCTTCAGATCCACGCCGCCGGCCAGCGCAATCGAGGCCGCGCCACGGCGAAGGCCATGAAGCTGGATCGGCGGCAGCCCGGACTCCCGGACCAGCTGTTTGAGCTGGCGACTGACGACGTCCGGGGTGGATGCCGGTCCCGTCTGGCCGAGCGAACACCAGATCCGTATCGAACCACCCGTCGTCTGCCGCGGCCCGGGTGGCGTCCTGCCGTGCCCGGTGCTCGACCAGCTTGCCGACCAGAGACGCGGCAGTGCCGACGTTCCGCACGGACGATTCGCTCCTCGGGGCGGTCGCGGTCGCCCAGCCGATCTGCACCACCTGCCGGACACCGCCAAGAACGCCGCCGCCAGGTCGATGTCATCCCAGCCCAGCCCGACCGCCTCGCCCCGGCGCAGCCTGGTGAACGCCAACAGCCAGAACACCGCCGCCAGCTCATGCCGGCTCGCCCTGTCCAGGAACACCCTCGTCTGCTCCGGCGGCCACACCATTACCGGCGACTGCCGCTCCCCCGTCGCCCGGCAGCGTTCCACCCGCGCGTCAGTCCACACCAGCGCCTTCGGAGCCTGCCCGGACGAAAGGTCCGCCAGCGCGGCCACGTTGATCGTGATCAGCTGCCGGGCTTGGGCCGCTGACAGCGCCGAGCTCAACGTGGCCGGATCCGCGTGCGCGTGACCGCGTGACCGCGTGACCGGCGCACGGTACAGTGCCGCCGCATCCAGCCGATCCCGCAGTTCCTCCCAGGCGTCTATGTCGCCCTGGTGCCAGGCCGCCTACTTCGCCGCCGTAAGGTCCCGCCGCACGGCGTTCGCCGCCGCGTCCGCTGCGGTCTGCCGTTCGATTGCGGCCATCACCGCCGTGACATGCCTGATGTGCAGCCGGGCCAGCGGGATCCGACCCAGATGCGGCCGCGACTCGCTGACCTGCTCGCGCTACGGCTGAACGGCGAGACCCTCGACGTGGACTACGGCTACCCCGCGCCGCGGGTGTTCAGTCGGTGTTCAGCTTGGTGCTCAGCGGTGCATTACCGAGTCGGTCACTGTGGTGCGACGAACATCGGCGGGCAGTTCACGATTTCGAGCCGCCGCCAGACGACTGCAAACTGCCCGATCCCGTGACTGTCGCCTGCGTCGGGGCGGCGAGTGCGGCTGCCCCCGCGACAGCGGCGGCGAGCACCATGGTGCGGGCGAAGACTTTTGCTGACATCGTGGTCAACCCTTCATTGAGGCCGCCGGTCTGTTGACCGACGTAACTATGTGTTCTGAGTTCGCTCCACCGTTACAGGCGATGTGCAGCTTGCCGGTCCTCGGCGGCAAGTGGGCGGAAGACTTGGGCGGTGGTGCGCGAGAGTTCGGCGTTCGCCCGGGACGCGGTCGGCCGCCAGGGCCCCCTGACCGTCCGGGTAGAGCCCGTATCCCCGCTGGTCTCCGACATCACAGAAGATCTACATTCTGGTCAACGCACAGCAGCCCGGGACCATCCGCAGAGAGCAGCCGCGCCATAGCGTCGTCCGTGTGCCCGCGGTGATCGACCTTGATGCCCGTCACGCCACATCGTCCCGGTAGCTCAACAGTCGTACTGCGTGTCCCGGGTGGCGCATCGTAGGGTCTGGCAACGACCGCCGCTGTGCAGGCGTGCCAGGGTTCTTGTATGACCGGGGACTGGTGTGTGGTTGCACATATTGCCATCAGCGCAGGGGTCTCGGCGAAGTCCCGGGCGAGCAAGGTAGCGAGCAGGCGTTCGACCTGGAACCTGGCCAGTGCCGTGCGAGCTGGACATCGGCCGTCACCGAAATGATCCACTCCGGGCGTCCCGGTGCCGACGCCCGTTGACCGCCGAGCAATGAACACGACGTGACGACCGGACGGAGCGCGTAGATGCAACGCCCGCGATGCCGATTGCACCCCCTATGCTCTGATATACGCGGATTCCGAGGCCACTGAGCGGATCGTAGTGCGACGCGCGGAGCTGGATGCCATGAGGAGCGAACGCCGCCTGGGATGCCGCGAGGACGTGGTCGGTGCGATGGGGTGCCGGTGCCCGGCCGAGTCGGGCTCGGCCGGGCACCGGCGTTCGGAAACGACTCCTTACCGGGGGCGGGGTGTATCAGGTCCGCCGTTGGTTTCACAGTCCTGGCGCGCGGTCCCGGGGGTGGCGCGCCAGGGTTGGCGGGTTGGGTTAGTTCATGCCGGTGGCGGCGTTGGTGAGGGTGGTGGTGGGGTCGTCGGCTTCGAGGGAGTACATCATGATCCCGCCGAGGTTGGCCTGTTGGATGTACTGGCGTTTGAGGGCCAGGGTGAGGGGGGTTTCGATGCTCCAGAAGTTGGTGCCGTCGTAGACCCAGGTGCTCTCGGAGGCGCTGTCGTAGAACAGGTTGCCGCTGGTGAGCTTGCCTGCCGACTCCAGTTCCTTGTAGTCGGCGACCCCCGGTGCCACGGAGAGCGGGAACGCTGCGGTGGGGCCGGTGACCGTTTGGTAGAGGCCGTTTTGGCTTCCGGCCGGCACCCCGGTCCAGCCGCGTCCGTAGAACGGCACGCCCAGGGTGAGTTTGGTCGAGGGGAAGCCGCCGCTGATGTAGGCGCTGACTGAGTCGTTGGCGGTGAACTTGGTGCCGAAGGCGGGGCTGTCGGGTGCGTCGTAGAGCAGGGATTGGGAGTTGGTCGGTCCGGTGGTTTCGAAGGCGCCGTGGAAGTCGTAGGCCTCCACGTCGCCCAGGTCCAGCGCTCCGGCGAGGCTGGGGATGTTCAGGTTGGCGATCTCGGTGGGGCCGGCGGGCAGGGCCGCGGTGAGCAGGTAGTGCTGGCCGCCGAGCGCGTTGAGTTCGCTGCGGAACTCATTCAGCAGCGCGGTGTAGTTCGCGCCGTCCTGGGCCGAGACATGGTTGCCGAGGTGGCCGTCGCTACTGCCGGGGAACTCCCAGTCGATGTCGAACCCGTTGAAGATCCCGGCCGCGTCGCCGACCCCGCCTGCCGGGTCGTTGCTCACCCCTGTGGGCAGGTTGCCCTTGATGTACATGTTGATGCAGGAGGCGACGAACTTCTTGCGGGAGGCGTCGGTCGCGGCCACGTCGGAGAAGTACTTCGAGTAGGTCCAGCCCCCGATCGTCAGCAGGATCTTCAGGTTCGGGTACTTGGCCTTCAGTTCCTTGAGCTGGTTGAAGTTGCCGCGCAGCGGCTGGGAGAAGGTGTCGGCGGTGCCGTCGACGCTGGTGGCGGAGGTGTACTCCTTCTGATAGTCGGCGTAGGCGTCCGAGGAGCCGTCGTTGCCGGTCGTGTCGGTCTCGACGCTGGACGAGGCCTTGTTCGCCTCCAGGCAGGTCAGGTTGACCGGGTCGATGTTCTCGAACGCGTAGTTCAGGACCGTGAGCTTGCCGGCGATGCCCTCGGTGTCCAGGTTCTTCGGGTAGAAGGCGTTGGCGTAGGTCGACCAGCTGGTGTAGTAGCCCACCCGCTGCGCGGGCACCGCGGCGTTGGGCACGGCGATCAGTTCCTGGGAATGGCTGAAGTCCGGATCGGTCGGCCGCGTGGGGGTGCCGGTGGGGTCGTACGGGGTCAGGGTGAACAACTGCCTGCCGGCGTTGTTGCAGGCGTTGACCGACTCGTTGCCGGAGCGCGGGTTGCCGCTGGTGGCGTTCGCGGTGACGATGCACGCGCCGCTGACCGCGGGCAGCGTGCTGGCGCTCTGGAACTCCCACTGTCCGTCGCTCAGCGCTATGGGGAAGAACTGCTGGCTCGCCTGGCCCGAGCAGTCGAAGATGACCAGTTCACTGCCCAGGGTGGCGACGGTGCTGTTGTGGATGTCCACACACCGTCCGCTGGAAACGCTCTTGAGGCTCACGGTCCCGTTGGCGCCGTTCGGGATCGCCGTCCAGGCCTGGTTGGCCAGTCCGTTGCGCGAGTAGGAGTCGACCAGGGTGTTGTTCGCGGTGGCGTTGCCCTGCACGTCCATCACCCCGCCGTTGAACAGGTTCTCCATGGTGAACTGGCCGACGCTTTGCAGATAGGACACCGGGTCCACGTTCGGATCGGTCGCGGTGGCCGGGGTGGCCGGGCCGAAGAAGAACCGCTCGTTGGGGACGTTCGCGCAGGCGAAGAGGATGAGCCCGCTGGCGGTGGTGGGGACGCTCTGGCCTCCGGAGACGTTCATGCACAGCAAGGGCACCAGCACGCTCTGGAATTGGAACTCGCCGTTGCCCTGGTAGACCGGCAGCCAGCGCTGGCTGAACTGGCTCGTGCAGTCGAACAGCGACAGCGCTCTTCCAGAGCCCGGGCTGGAGGTGCTGTTGGTGATGTCGATGCACCGGTTGCTGCCGACACCCTGGAATTGCAGTGACCCGTCGGGGTAGCCCAGCACGGTCCAGGCCTGGTTGCTCTGCCCGTTGCGCGCGAAGCTGTCGATCAGGGTGCCGTTCGCGGTGCCCTGGTTGAAGGCGTCGACCACGCCGCCGGCCTGCACGTTCTCGATGACGCGCGCGGTGGGGTACAACGGGACCGCCGAGGGACCCTGCGTGGGCGTCGAGGTCAGCTGGATCCGCACGGGCTGGTGATCGGAGGCCTGGGTGGGGATAGGAAGGGTGGCGGTGAGGCCGGCCGGGAAGATGCGGTCCGGGTCGACGATGACCCCGTAGTCGAGCACGCTGCCCTGGCGTTGCGTGGGCATGGTGGGCGCGACGATCTGCTGGGTGGTCACTGCGGGAAGGGTTCCGGGCTCGCGGTTGAAGTCGCCGAGGACCAGGCCCTCTTCCCCGAGGGGGTTGCCGGCGTTGCGGGCGGAGACGAACGCGTTGATGTTCGCCAGCAGGCCCGGCGCGTTGGTTCCACCCCCCGATGCGGCGTGGACGCTGAAGTACCAGGTGGTCCCGATGAGCACGCCCAGAGCCGGGCGCAACGCGCCGCCGGTGTTGATCCCTCCGGGCGACGGGATGATCGCCACCCCGTTGGCCGCCCCCGGCGTGACGATCGCCAGGTTGACCCGGCCACCGGTCCACGCGCCGTTGTTCGCGTCGGTCTGCAGGTAGTAGACGTCGTGGTTGACCCCGCCGGACCGCCACTGGCTGTGGATCACCGTCCGGGCGGCCGGAATATCCGGCACGTCGTTGAAGATGCCCGCGGGCAGGGGGGTCAGCTGGTTCCCCGATATCTGAACATTGACGGTGCCCGGCGCTGCCGTCGGCGGCCCGGAACCCACTTCCTGCAGAGCCACGACCGGCGGCTGACCACCACCCTGATTCGGGTTGAGGATGGGACCCACTACCGTGTTCCACTTGTTCTGGCCGTCGGCCGTGGCGCCCTGCATGTTCCAGGTCCAGGCCGGGCGATCTTGAACCAGGGCGTGCGCCGGCGCGGCGCCCAGCGCCGTGAGCACACTCGCCACCATCGCCCCCACCAGGAGCAGGATGCCGGGGCGTCCCCGCCGCCGTCTCATCGAGACGAGCACGAGAATCTCCTATCTGTAATTGTATGTAATGACCTTTACGCTGATATGCCATGCATGCCAGGCGCGCCTGGCATATCAGCATGCGTACGAAGCGGACCGCTATCTCCGACACGGAGCCTGGCAGTGATCGGTTCGGCGGATGGCGTGAGCAGATCGTGTTACTTCTGTCCACAGCTCTTGGTTCAGCCGCCAAGCAAACGACCGTATGGATTTCGTAGGTGAAATCCGCATGCGAGTGCCCTGTGCTGAGACACTCCTTCAGCGACCGCCCGCTGTCCGGTCTTACCCCCGACCACCCCGCCTTGGCGGCACGTCACAAATTCGTAATACCTGATCTGTCATTAGGACCGCGCGCCTCCCGCGGGAAGGGCGTAAAGGGCGTCAGAGTCGGAGCCGAGGTAAGACCAGCGGACGACGCGCCGCTGATACGACGTAGCGCGGCGCGCACCGACACGCGCCACGCTCGGACCCGAACAAGGAGAACGGTCATGACCGTGAAGCTCGGATTGCTCGCGACGCTGGAGGCCAAGGCGGGCAAGGGCGACGAACTCGGCGTGTTTCTGCGCGCGGGGCGCGAGCTCGCGCTCGCCGAGGAGGGGACCGTGACGTGGTACGCATTCCAGATCGACCAGACCCACTACGGCATCTTCGACACCTTCGAGACCGAAGACGCACGCGCCGCGCATCTGGCCGGCGATATCCCCGCGGCGCTCGCCGCTGTCGCCGGGGACCTGCTGGCGGCCGAGCCGTCCATCCGGCCGGTCGGGGTGATCGCGGTGAAATAGGCGCCGCGTCCCTGCGCGCGCCCCGGCCGGATAGCGTGGCTTCGTGATACCGCATGACGACGATGCACCGGTACTCGACCCGGCGTCCGCCGAGTGGATCAGCGCGTTGACCGCGGCCGGACGGGATCGCGAGGCGGGCCTGGCCCGGTTGCACGGCCTTCTGATCCGTGTCGCGGTACACGAGCTGCGCCGCCGCGAGGCCTCATCCGCGGTGACCGGCGCGGAGCTTGACGACATGGCACATCAGTGCGCCGCGGACGCGATGCTGGCGATCCTGGACAAGCTGGACACCTTCCGTGGCGAAAGCCGCTTCACGACCTGGGCGTACAAGTTCGTGGTGCTGGAGGTGTCCAGCAAGCTGGGGCGGCACTACTGGCGCAGGCATCCCACCACGCTGCTCGACGCCGAGGACTGGGAACGGCTGCCGGACAGGTTCGGCGTCGACCCCGGCGAGCACGCCGAGCGGGCCGACTTGGTGAAGGCCGTGCAGCGGGCCGTCGAGGAGACGCTGACCGATCACCAGCGGCGCCTGTTCACCGCGATCGTGGTCAACCAAGTGCCGCTGGACGCGCTGGTGAGCCAGCTCGGACTGAACCGGAACGCGGTCTACAAAGCCGTTTTCGACGCTCGCCGTAAGATCCGCTTATTCCTGATCGCCAACGGATATCTGGACGAGAGGAGGCAAGGGCGGTGAATCACCGTGAACAGCTCGAGCGTGTGCTCGCCACGGATCCAGCGGACGTCGGGTGCGAACAGGCCATCGCGCTGCTGCACATGTACGCCGACATGATCGCAACGGACAAGGACGCCGCCCGCGAGTACCCCGGCGTCGCCGCGCACCTGGCCGCGTGCGGTCCGTGCGGTGAGGATTTCCAGGGCTTGCTGGAAGCGGTCACGGCCGGGGCCTGAGGCCAGCGGCATCTTCTTCCCCGACACCGTCCAACGCCGGCACGCCCGCGTCGAACCAGGTGCGTAGCGGGAAAGCCACCGGCATCCGCAGCCCGCCCTTCCACGGCTACGCGCGCAATCAGCCTGGGGCCGGTGGTGTGCGGCCCGTGCGGAAACGACTTCGACGGCCTGCTCGCGACTACCACCCTGTCCTGGTCAGAAAGTCGGCCAACGGGCCTGACCTCGGGTGATCCCGTGGCATGATCGAGATCTGTGGCAGTCGGTCTGCTCTACCGGATCCTCGTGAACCTCCTATCCTGGCTGGCGCTGCTGGCCCGATCGCAGGCATCGAAGAACGCCGAGATACTGGCTGCTACGCCAGGAAGTAGCGGTGCCGCGCCGGACGAACCCGAGGCCGAGGCTGGCCTGGACCGACCGTGCGGTGCTCGCGGCACTGTCGAAGCCCCCTGCCCAAGGCACTGCGCGGCAACCGGATCGTCACTCCGGGCACGCTGCTTCGCCGGCATCGGCGTCTGGTCGCGAACAAGTGGCGCCAACCGAAGACGCCGAGTCGGCCACCGACCAGCGACCAGCTCGTCCAGCTGATCGTCACCACGGCTCGGGAGAACCGCACCCGGGGCGCGGGACGGATCCAAGACGAGTTGCGCCGGCTCGGACACCACGTGGCCGCGGCCACGATCCGCAAGGTCCTGCGCACCCATCGGATCCCGCCACCGAGATACCGCGACGACTCCTGGCGCGCCTTTCTGCGTGCCCAAGCCCAGACCCTCCTGGCCACGGACTTCTTTCACGTCGACTGTGCAGTCACCCTCACCAGGGTCTACGTCGCGTTTGTCATCGAGCACTCCACTCGTCGGGTCCACCTGCTCGGGGTCACCCGGTACCCGACGGGTGCCTGGGCTACCCAGCTGGCCCGGGACTTCACCGCCGAAATGGAAGCCGCCGGGCATCGCTTCACCCACCTGATCCGGGACCGCGATGCCAAGTTCACCGCCGCGTTCGACGGGGTGTTCAGCGCGACTGGCATCACCGCGATCATGACCGCGCCGCAAGCACCAAGGATGAACGCTATCGCCGAACGGTTCGTCGGATCGGTACGCCGTGAGTGCACCGACCGGATGCTGATCGCCGGCGAACGCCATCTTGGCGTCGTCTGGGCCACTACATCGCGCATTACAACGCCGGCCGCAGCCACCAGGGCGAGGGCCTGAGCCTGCGTGCCCCGGATGACGACCCGAACATGATCTGAGTTCCCGGCCCAGGTCGACCAGACACGCCGCAAACGCGTCCTCGGCGGACTGATCAACGAGTACGAGACTGCCACATAACAGCCCTGGTCAACCCCGGTGGCCGAGCTTCTGACTACCACAGGGCCACGAGTGCGCGCACGCTGCTGATGAGTTGGCTGCGACATTGCAAGAGGTACGTGGGTTGCCCGGCTTCGAAATGTTCGGGCTGCCTCCCTCGATAGACCAGCTGCGCGCGCAGGCTGCCGCTGGTCCGGTCGTCAGTTTCATCGTCAGCGTTCACTGCAGCGCTGCCCTGGTCCCCACCGCCCACAACGTCACCGCCGTGACGCTGCCGGGTCTGACACCCGACGCCCTCAACGAGCAGATCAACGCCTTCCACACGGCGCTGAACGACGTGCACGGCGCACAGGGCGGACGTGCTGCGAACAAAGTCCTCACCGAGACCCTGGCATGGCTGTGGGACCAGGCCGCAGCGCCGGTCGTGCACCAACTCGGCTACCGATCCGCACCCGCCGCCGATGGCCGGCCGTGGCCGCGGGTCTGGTGGGTCACCGGCGGACAGCTGGGCCTGCTGCCCCTCCACGCCGCAGGCCACCACGACGACCCGCCAAGCCCGGAGCGGCGCAGCGTCGCGGACCGTGTGGTGTCTTCCCACACTCCCACCGTCCGAGCCTTGGGCCACGCCCGCAGAGCCCGACCTGCACCCGCGATGGCAGCCACGTCATCGCTGATCGTCGCCATGCCCACCACCCCCGACCTGCCCGCAGCCCTTCAAGGCGCGCCGCTGCACCATGTCCCCGACGAAGCTCGACGCTTGGCCGCAATACTGCCGCATCCGCTGACTCTGACCGGCCCGGTACCCGCGATGCTCGCACGGCCCGAGGACCTGGCAGGCGCTCCCCCCGCCGAGGCACCCACGCGCCGGCGCGTCCTGGCCGAACTGCCGAACCACGCGATCACGCACTTCGCCTGCCACGGCACCAGCGACCCAGAGGACCCCTCGAAAAGCCGTCTGCTGCTGAACGACCACCGAGACCAGCCCCTCACCGTTTCCAGCCTCGCTCCCATCAACCTCGACCGGGCACAACTGGCCTACTTGTCGGCCTGCAACACCGCCGCCAACACGGCCGGGGCTCTGCTCGACGAGGCCATCCATCTGGCCGGCGCATTCCAACTCGCAGGATTCCCCCACGTCATCGGAACCCTGTGGCCCATCGACGACGAATTCGCCGTCGACGTCGCCACCGGCTTCTACACGGCCCTTCGCGACGACGACGGCGCCATGGACACAGACCGAGCCTCCATCGCACTACACCTGACACTCAGGACCCTGATAAGGGAGCAAGACCTCAACGCCACGCCCTGGCTTTGGGCCCCCTACATCCACGCAGGAGCGTGAACACCAGACCGTCACACGCCAGCAGACAGCACCGATCCGACAGTGCCGAATCACCAGTCCTGGCACCACTGAATCAGAAAGCTTCAAAGAGTTCGGGTCGGGCATCCTGAGGGTGCCGATAACCCCTCCGAGCTGGGATCATGTTTCGTCGTGACGCTACGGGTCGATCTATCTGCTGACGACTCGGATCTTCGCGTGGCTGACCTTGGCTTCCCGGGATTCGACTGCGAAAGACGTCGAGATTTTGATCCTTCGGCATGAGCTCGCGGTCGACCAGCGCCGGGATCCACACCTGGCCCGGAAGCTCACCTGGACCGACAGGGCCTGGCTCGCCCTGCCGGCTGGACCAACGTCCAGCTACATCTGGGCGCTGTGACCCGGCTGTGGGACTTCGACCAGCTCAGCGTCCGACCGGCAGGGATCAGCCAGCCTCCGTGGGACGAGGTCGGCGCGGACGACTACCTAAGCCATGCCAACTTCGAGGGTGGTGCGGAACGCGGTGAGCGGGGTGGGCAGTTCGTGGAAGACGTCGGCGACGAGTCGGCGCTGCCTGCGGGTTGAGGCGTCGAGCCGGTCGAGCATGTCGTTCATTGGTGTGAGCCAGGTGCCCGATCTCGTCGGGCGTGCCCGGCTCGGGGACCCTGTAGCTGAGGTCCGCGGAGGTGATCTCGGTAACAGCGCGTCTAATCCGTTCCGTTCGACGAGGCGCAGCGACCGGCCGACGATCAGCCAAACAGCGCGTGCGCCAAGGGTCAGCACGACGGGCACGGCCAGCAGCAGGCAGCCACACGGCGAACTGGGCGTTGAGCTGGTGGAGCGGCACGGTGGGGGTGACGACAATGACGGTCACCTGCTGCCCGACGACGGTGCCTTGCGCTGCGGCGAGCTGCAACTGTGTGGGAAGCCCCGAGGCATGAACTCGAACCGAATTAGCGACGTACCGGCGTGTGCCCCCATGGGGATGGCATACGCCGGTTCAGCCGACGTTGCTCCGATCCGGTGTGCTCCGGTTCAGAGCTTGCAACGCCGATCTCACATATGGATACCCCCATGAACATTACCTTCGATCTGTGTGAGCTTTTCCACGTTGCCGTTGTTCAGGTTGCCGACGCGTCGGACAGTCGGAGGATTCGGCGTGGCCTGCAGATCCATCAGTACCTGTACACGTGCCAGGTCATTGTGACTGGACGCCAGGATGTATCCGGCAAGGAACGCCTTGAGCTCGCGCTCATCCATTTGGCCGCCGTTAAGCATTGCCAGCGCATTAGATCGCGACTCGTCGAGTTCGCCAGCGACCTTGTCGGTCTCGGTCTGGTCCCCGCGGCCCCAACGCCGCGCAATGGCATCACGCGTCACGTTCCATGCGTCACCCAGCATCGCCGTGGCGAGGTTTTGGGCCCCTGGCATGAGCAAAGACAAGAAGTCCATGACTACTCCATCTCCCCACGATGGGGATCATTTAACCGTTCATGGGCGACTTGCAGATTCGCCAGTGCCCGTTGTTCGCGACTGGCGTCGCCGAGGTCCCGGTGCATTACCGCGGCGATCGTATGGAGTTCGGCGGCCTGCTCATAGCGGCCCGCCTCGAGCTGCGCCTCGCCGGCCTCGTCCAGGCTAATCGCCTCACGGCTATGGTCGCGAAGACGACGGTGCAGGGCGGTTGCCTGCGCGTACTCCGCCAGCGCCGCATCAGGCTGCCGCATTGCCCGGTGGACGCGTGCCAGCTCCACCAGGGCCCTAGCCGCTGCCGGCAAGTTCCCCAGGCCAGTGGCTAGATCGACCGCGCCACGGGCGGCGGCCAGCGCGTCGTCAAACCGACCGAGGCCGCGAAGGGCCCCGGCCAGGTCCTGGAGCGCGTTCTCCTCGTAGACCCGCATACCAGCATCGCGGAGGATTTCGTAAGCTGTAGTGAGCGGCTCGATCGCATCGCTGAACTGCCCGTCTTCGACATCGACTCCGCCGAGATTCTGCAGCGCAAACGCTTGGAAGGCGATGTCGCCTGACCGCTGCGCCAGCGAAAGCGAATGTCTGAAGGCAGTACGGGCTTCCTGGTAGCGGCGCGCACGCCAGTGGACGAGACCGAGAGCGTTCGTCGACCGTACAACGCCTCCCACATCGCCGATCTTCTCGCGCAAAGCCAACGACTCACTCTGGTACCGCTCAGCCAGATCGAGTTCGTGCCTGGCACAACAAACCTTGCCCAGACTCTCCAGCATGACTGCTTCGCCGAACTCATCGGGCAGCCGTCGCGCGGCCTCGAGTCCGTGTTGAGAGATGGCGGCCCACTCGTCGAGGTGATTGTTCACCTCGTACACGCCCAGCAGGGCTCCGGCCAGATGCCAGGCCAGACGGTCGTGGCCATTCGAGGCGGCAACGTTGACGGCTGCGGCCAAGTTGGGCCGCTCAGTCTCGAACCACGCGCCGGCGTCCTCGAACGTTGCGAAGGCCGCGATAAAAGGGGTCGCCAACGCCTCGGGAAGCTTCAGACTGTCCAGCCCCATGGCGCTGGCTGCCTGGCAAACTGTGCCCAGATACCAACCGATCACAGCCGTCTGCCACTGTGCCGTCCGATCAACACCGTCTACCCGCTGCGCGAGTTCGGCAGCGTAGGCCCGCAACAAGTCGTGGAAGGCGTACCGTCCGCCAGGGTCGCGATCCAGCAGGTGTACCCGCACCAGGGCGTCGAGCGTCGTGCCGGTTTGGCGCACAGTCCGCCCAGTCAAGGCGGCGACGGATGCGGCTGTGAAGTCAATGCCCGGATGTACCCCGAGCGCCCGAAACACTGCCGCCGTATCCGAATCCAGAGTCCGATACGACCAGTCGAAGACAACACGGACCGGCGGTCGTGCGTGGCTCGTGAGCGCGTCCAGCCGGGTGGCTTCGTCACGCAACTCCCCGATAAGGACCTCCAGCGGCGTCGACGGCTCCGCCGCAAGTCGTTCGCCAGCGATCCACAAGGCCAAAGGCAAAAATGCGCATAGCTTCGCTAGTTCTGTCAGAGACGCGGAATCATCGTTGCCGCGGACGTCTCCGACCACCTTCCGCAGGAGCGCGACAGCGGCGGCGTCCGGAAGCAATCCCACATTCACCGTATGCGCCTCTTCCCATCTACCGAAGGCACTGCGACTGGTCACGAGTACGAAACTGTCAGGGGCCGCAGGAAGCAGGTCCTGAACCTGATTCGGCGACGAGGCGTTGTCCAGAAGCACCAGACGTTTACCTCTCGCCATGACCGAGCGGTATAAGGCCGCGCGTTCGTCGAGGCCGCTTGGGATCGCTGAGCTGTCGACACCGACTCCGAGCAGCAGAGCCCGCACAGCCGTCGAGACAGCAACCGGATCGGCATAGTCATATCCGTGGAGATTCACATACAACTGTCCGTCTGCGAACTGGTCGGCCACGTCATGGCTCCAGGCCAGTGCCAGAGCTGTCTTTCCGACGCCGGCAGGGCCCGACAGCACAGCAACCGGACAACTGCCTGGGCGCCCGCCTGCGACCATCACCTGCTTCAGCTTGGCCCGCTCCCCATTACGGTCTTCAAAGTTCGCTGGGGCTCGGGGAAGCTGCCGTGGCACCATCGTGCCGGGACGCAGGTTAATCCCACCTGCGACATTCCCGTTAACCATAACGATCCGTGCTTCGGCGCCAGAGAAGCCGGACAGAGCGTTCGCCGCGCCGTCGCCCAAGTCGGTCAACGTCCCCACCCCTTCGAAGTCAGCCCTATGCAAACTTCCGGTTTCATCAGAGTGCATATACGATCCATCCCGGGGCGCCGCCTTGGCGCACGGCCACCTTCGAGTGAAACGAGGCGACATGCCGAAGCACGTCCCGCACGCAGGTCAACCGGTGAATATAATCGGCGAAGACGAGCGGACGAGCGGACGAGCGGACGAGCGGACGAGCGGACGAGCGGACGAGCCTGGACCAAGGCCAGCAAGAGCGGCAATAGCGGCAACTGCGTCGAGGTCGCACGGGTCCGCGATGGCATAGCGGTCCGACACAGCAAGGATCCCGACGGCCCCAGCCTCTTGTTCACCGAAGCCGAATTCGACGCTTTCCTCGACGGCGCGCGCCACGGAGAGTTCGACCAGCTCTGATGCCTGCCGCGCATTCCCTCAGGCAACATGCCGGTCACTGATCCTGCCCCGAGACTTCCGGTGCGCACGAGGGTGTCGCAGCATTTTCCGCTGGGGAAGCATCCAGATCACTGAGTAGGCGTGCTGCGGCGTCCATGAAGGCCACGGCGTCCGAGTGTCGGCCCAGTGCTTGGTGAGCCTTGCCGGACTCTTTCAAGGCGGTCGCTTCACGATGCCGGTCGTGCAGCCTGCGGTTGATGGTGCCGGCTTGCAGGGAGCACTCAAGCGCTTGCTCGGGATGGTTCATGAGGCGGTAGGTCACGGCAAGTTCAATGAGGGCTTGGGCACAGGACACGTTGCTACCCAATTCGCGGGCCAGCTCGACCGCGCGCTCTCCGACGACCGCCGCCTGGTCCAGGCGGCCGAGGCCGCGCAGCGCGACGCCCATGTCCTGCAAGGCGTTCTGTTCGACGTATCGTTGGCCGGTCTCCCGGAGCGGCGACAGGACGTCCGCCAAGACCAAGACTGCGTCGTCGAAACGCTCGAGTTGGGCCTGTGCTCCACCGAGATTGGCCCGGCAGAACAGTAGCTCGGCAACAGCTCCGGCTGGTTCGGCGATGGCCGCGCCACGCAGGAAGCAGTTCGTCGCCGCTTCCATGTCTTCACGACGCCAGTGCACCAATCCGATTGCGTTGTGCGACCGCGCTTGGCCACGCAGGTCGCCAAGCTCAGTTCGGATCTTCAAGGATTGCCTCTGAGCTGTTTCGGATTCCTTGAGCTGATGAAGCGCTCGATGGCGCTTCCCGATGCTCTCGAGAACAACTGCTTCCAGGCGCCGGTCGCCTGCCTGCCGCGCCGCTACCAAGGCTCGGTGGTTTACCTCCTGCCACTCCTCGACCGCGAAGTGGTGCGCATAGGGTTCCATCAGCACCGCACCCAATACAGCGGCTTCGCTGTGTAGCCCGGCGTCGGCTGCGGCGAGCACGGCCCCAACGAGATTCACACGCTCACGCTCGAACCACACTGTCGCGCCTTCTGGGTCGGCGAAGACCAGCGGTGCGATGCCTGTCGGCCGGTTCCCCAAGTCTAGATCCAGTGTGTCCATGAACATGGCTTTCGATGCTGCCTTGACGCTCCAGGCGTACCAGGTCGTCACTCGGGCGAGCGCGTCGCGGATCGTCGGCCGGTCGTCCTCGTCCCGGCTCAGGTCGGATGCGAAATCCCTGAGGAGATCGTGGAGTTGGAACCGGTCTGTGCCGATCTCCTCGATGAGATGGAACCCCGCGAGCACGGCCAGTTGCCGCTTGGCGGCCGAGACTTCGATCCCGCACAACGCGGCAGCCGCAGTCGCTGAGAAATCGGCGCCGGGATGCGAGCCCAGCAGCCGGAAGACACGGGCGCTTTGCGGCTCCATGCCCCGATAGGACCAGGCGAACACGCTGTGTGCCGCCTGACCTTCATCATCATCGCTCGACAACAGCTCCCACAGCCGGCTCTCGGTGGCCAGCTCAGCAACGACGTCGTCGATATCCTGGTTCAGGCTCCGTGCGATCCGCTCAGCGGCGATCTGCAGAGCCAGTGGCAACCGGGCACAGAGCTTGGCCATGCGGTTCAGCTGCCCGGGAGTGCCGGCAGGTCGGAACGCGCCGATGACCTGTTCCAGCAAGGCCGTCGAATGCTCCATCGGAAGGCGGGGCACCGTTACTCGCCACGCCCCTTCGCGCACCACCAGACTACGCAGCGAACTACGGCTGGTCACCAGAACCGGACAGGCCCCGGACCCCGGTAGCAGAGGCCTCACCTGATCGCTGTCCGCGGCATTGTCGAGAACCACGAGGGTCCGCCTGGTAGCCATTTGAGAGCGGTAGAGCTCCGCGCACTCCTCGGCGTCAGCAGGCACAGCCGCGGGATCGACCCCTAGCGCTCGGAGGAACCGGCGCAGGATCCGGGCGGGATCGGTGACAGCGCCCGGGGCGTAGCCGTTGAGGTTTGCATACAACTGGCCGTCAGGGAATCGATCCCGAACCCGATGCGCCCAATGCAACGCCAACGCCGTCTTCCCGACGCCAGCGGTCCCGTCGACGACGAACACGCCGCCCGCGTCCCCCGCCGACGTCCCGAAGACCGCGTCGTCGAGAGCGGCGACCTCCTCGTCCCGGTCGACGAAGCGCCGGGGCGCGGCGACCATTAGCTGCGGAGGCGGAAGCACGGGTGTGCGCGGAGCCGCGCCGATGTTCACCACATCGATGTGCCCGGCCTGCACGACAGAATGCTGGGAGCCGGACACCTCATTGCGCACCTCGCCGCCATCCCCCGCTTCCGGCACTACTCCCCCATCGCTCGCTTCACCCGTGCCAAGACGAACCCGACGACAGGAGTATAGGAAAAGTCTGACATAGCGCTAGACCCAGATCCCGATCACGGCTAGCCTCCCGCCCAGATAGAGGAGGTCCGAAGTCCAGTGAGTCGCACTGAACACGATCGAGTGAAGTCCGTGGACACGCCGACAGGCATCCCAGAATCGGGCATCAACGACAAGATAATTGATAGTGGACGAGAGTCCGTCGTCCGTCGTCCGTCGTCCGTCGTCCGTCGTCCGTCGTCCGTCGTCCGTCGTCCGTCGGGAGATGGCGCAAGTCGAGCTACAGCAACAACTCAAACAACTGCGTTGAACTGCGACCGACGCCAGGAGGCGCGGCCATGAGGAACAGCAGGGACGCGGTCGGCGCTCAGCTGCATTTCGACCATGAGGCCATTCGAGCCCTGATATTGGGGATCAAGGCGGGCGAGTTCGACGATTTCGGGCAGTGAGAACGCCGCACGACTATCGCGCCCACCATCCGGCTGTGAGCCGAGATGTAGTACCCTGACACACCTGACTCCGGACAGTGTCCGCGCAGGCACGGGAGGTGGGGGCAATGGCGAGTCTTCGGGTCGAGGTCATCGACGACGACGCGCTGCGGGCGGAACGTCTGACCCGGGCGCTCAAACGTGAGCTGGACAACGTCGACGGGATTTCGGTGGACTACGCGGATCTCACAAGCACTGCGCCGTCTGGGAGTAAGGGCTCGGTGCTGTCCGAGGTGCTGGACGTGGTCGCGACCTGGGGTTGGCCGTTGGGTGCCCCGCTCCTGGCCGAGGCGGTCAAGGCGTGGCTGCACAAGGAAGGCCGGGCGCGAGTGCGCCTGACCGTCGGCACGAATAGCGTCGAGATCGACGGCGATCCGACCCCGGCCCAAGAGAGGCTGATGCTCGCGGTGCTGAACGGGCCGGACGAGCAGTGATACGCGGCGGCCGACGCCTCGCGCTCCTGATCGGGGTGCAGGAATATCGCAGCGACCGGTACAAAGACCTGCCGAGTGTCGGCGTGGACGTCCGTGAACTGGCCAAAGTCCTGCGTCAGCCCGACATCGGACACTTCGACCAAGTGATCGACGACCTCGGCCCACAACCGACGGCCGAGGATATCCGAGTTCGCATCAGCACCTTTCTGAGCATGTGCGAAGCAGACGACTTGGTGGTCCTGTACTTCAGCGGCCACGGCGTCCGGGCCACCCGCGTCGACAGCCAGCTGTACTTCGTCGCCTCCGACACCGACCCCGATCGCTTCACCGAAACCGCGGTATCCGGTGGATTCGTCAACCGCGCACTGGAGAAGTGCCGTGCGGAACGCAAGGTAGCGATCCTCGACTGCTGCATGAGCGGTGGCTTCGCGCTGGGATTCCGCGATCGCGACGAGAAGTCCGCCGAGCCCTCGTCGCGGCCGAAACCCGTGCTTGAGACGACGGGCGTCTACGTGTTGTCTTCGTCGAGACTGTCCGAGGCGTCGTTCTCGGGAAAGACCTCGAAGGATCCATCGCTCTTCACGGGCGCAATCGTTCAGGGCCTCGCCACAGGTGAAGCGGACACCGACCGCGACGGGTCCGTCGGCGTGGACGAACTGTTCCGCTATGCGAGCGATCTGCTCCGAGCGGTCGATCAGCCGGAGGCACAGACCCCGGTCAAGTCCACCCTGCAGGCCAGCGGCGAGATCCATCTAGCCCATGCCCCTATCAAGCGGTCCAAACCGTTTGCGGGCGGCGCGGCCGGTGATCGGCAGCGAGGCGCCACCGGGTCCCACCCGCCGCAGCGAAGCGTCTCCTGGGACCAGTTGCTGGAGTACTACCGGCAAGCCGTCGTCACCGAGCAGTCCGGCGCGCAGTTGATGGACGCCGGACCGAACGCACTCGGGTATGTCTGCCTGGCCGGCCCGGAACGGCTGCTCAGCGGAGCTCTCGACGACAGCGCGGACATCGTCGTTCCTCCTGAGGCTGCTCAGATGGCCGACAAGGCTCGCGCTGCCAAGAAGGACCTTCTATATGGGTACCCGATGGTCGTCTTGCACCGAGACTCGAAGGGAGTGCCATACCGCCGACCGCAGTGCGCTCCGCTCCTGATCCGCCCGGTGAAGGTCGTCGAAGCGGCGGACGGCACCCGGCTGCAACCATACGGCACCGCCCAGGTCAATCCCGCGCTCGCCCGGGAACTACTGGACCCGGATACCGCTACCCAGCTCGGTGCGGACTACCGGCCGACCTGGATCGCCGGTGGTCACGCCGACATGGCCAAGGACATCAGGTACTTGCTACGCGAGGAGTTCGCCCTCGAAGAAGTCGAACCCCTCCGGCCCGAAGCCCTGAAGACGGGCATCGACGTGGCCACCCCCACTGATGGCGCACGGAACGCGGCCGCTCTGATGCCGGGCAACGACGGCGCGTCCGCACGTCTGATCCAGGATCTGGAAGACCTGAGGAAGAACCATCTCTCTGAGATACAGAACACCGCACTCGGTGCCCTGCTCGACCAATCGCCGAGCACTCGCGCAGCTGATGACCAGACTCAACCGGTCCTGATCGGCCAGTCGAACGATGCCCAACTGGCCGTCCTGCGCACCGCTGTGAGCCGCAGACTGACCGTCGCGACCGGACCTCCCGGGACCGGCAAGAGCGAGCTGATCGCGAACCTGGTGGCCACCGCCGTGTGCTCGAACAAGACCGCGCTCACCGCTTCCACCAACAACCAGGCGGTCGACGAAGTCCACGGACGTTGCCAAAAGCGGGTCCCGGGACTCGTCGTTCGCACCGGAAATCGGGACTACCGACAGGTGGAGCACGACGCGCTCACCGGCTTACTCCGAACCGCCGACAGCCCGCGGAAGTCTTCGACGACCACACTGGCCGCCGCTCACGTTGAGGAGTCCCGTCAATCCGAGGAAGCGTTCGCGGCAGTGTCGGCGAAAGCCGGCTGGGAGCAGCAGCTGTTCAGGTGCGGACACGCGCGGCAGGCGGCCTTAACAGGCTTGGCGGAACTCGGTGTCGAGCCGTTGCCAGCCTGGGCCGCGCTTAACGACGATCAGCTACGGCGGACGCTGGCACGGATCACACGTGTTGCAGACACAGTCTTCTTCGGCCGGTGGCGCCGGCGCCGTCTGCTGCACAGTCTGGGTCTGAGCGTCGATAAGGAATATCACGCCGCGGTGTGCGCACTGGTGCGCGACACGTTCGACAACGAATCGCAGTGGCGGCACCTCATGAAGCAGCGGCATCCCAGCGACGCGTCGCTGACCGCGCAGCTCGCGGTGACCGCCGACCAACTGCGCGGCGCAGGCAGGGCGCTCACTTCCGGTCAGGTAGCCGCCGGCGCGGCCGCAGGCGTCCAGCACATTCAAGACTTGCTGGGCAGCCTGCAGCCCGGCAGCAGCCGGAACAGCTGGACCTTTTATCCCCGCGTGCTGCCGCATGTACGGGGTTGGGCTGTCAGTGCACTGACGGCCAGGAACTTCCCGCTGCAACCGGGCTTGTTCGATCTGGTGATCATCGACGAGGCAAGCCAGTGCTCGATCGCCGCCGTCCTGCCGCTGCTGTTTCGTGCGAAGTCCGCGCTGATCGTCGGCGATCCGATGCAGCTGCGTCACATTGCCAGCCTGCGCCCCGAGCAGGATGCGGCCGCCGCCGAGAGTGTCGGTCTGGATCCAGCCTGGCTGGCCGACCGCAGGCTGTCCTACCAGCGGTATTCCGCATTCGATGCCTGTGAGGCCCGCGCCGGGGAGAGCCTGCTGCTCGACGAGCACTACCGCTGCCACCCCCAGATCGCGACCATCGCCGACGACCTGTTCTACGCCCCGCGCGGTAAGCGCTTGACGATTCTCACCGATCCGCGTTCTCAACGCTCCGTCCCGAACTCGACTCGGCCGCGCGTAGCGTGGGACGACGTCGCAGGCCGGGCGGTTCCCGGCCCAGGCGGACGCTCCTGGCTGAACCCGGCCGAGGCCGATACCGCTGCGCGCCGCGCCCGGTGGCTGCTCGATACGCTACCCGCGGGTGCATCCGTCGGGATAGTGACCCCGTTCCGCGCCCAGGCACAGCTGATCGCGTCACGGCTGGGCGATCTCACGAAGCAGGTCCGGGTCGGCACCGTGCACACGTTTCAGGGCGGCGAATGCGACGCCATCATCTTCTCCCTGGTCGCCACGCCGACCATGTCCGGCGGCGGCCTTCGCTTCTTCGACCGCGATGAGAACCTCTGGAACGTGGCGATCACCCGCGCCCGAGCCCACCTTCTCGTCGTCGGCCACGGTGACTTCTGGCAGCGCCACGGCGCGTTGGGCGGCAAACTCTGGGCCCGCATCAACGCCTTCACGACACAGGACGCGCCGTGGCCGCACGGTGAGGAACTACGGAATCTGCTTTATCGCCAGCTTCAACGTGTCGGCGCTAAGCACATTGACCTGGGCACGACTAGACAGGGAATCGTGCTCGACGCGACTTTCGTCTTAGCCGACCAGCCGATCGCGGTCATGCTCGACACCGGCGGCCAAGCAGACCAGGACTGCGGCCGCTACCTGCGTCGCCAGTTGGTCCGCGCTCAGATCAGTGCCGCAGGCGACACCGCCGTACGGCTCCCGGCCTGGCGTGTCTATGCGGATGACGCACAGTTCCTCAGTGCTCTGGCACAGAACTAGAACTACTGGGCTGGGGTGGCCGCCACTCAGCGGACTCCGCCGGGTCGTCCTCGCCACAGTCGACCTCGGCGAGCCCGACGGGATCGTGAACTTCGCGCCCGCCGACCCGAATGGCGGATCACTTTTCAGCTCCGCGCCGAGACCCGGGCCGAACTCGATCGGACCCTGGCCGACCGATGGACTCACTGGGACAGGGTCCAGGTGCGATCCGGCACGCCGGCGAGTTCTGCTCGACACCCGGCGATATCGCCATCGGCGTCCGAGGTATGCAGAAGGGCCAAGCACGGCCGCGGCCGCTGGCTAAGCCACTAGGAGCGCGGGTCAGTAACACCAACCCCACTGTCGGCGTACTGAGAAAAGGCTCAGTCGTGTACGGACGAATTTGCTCAGTCGTGGGGCCGGGGCGACAGCCCTGCTGGCCGTGGCAGTGTCCGCGGGTGTCCATGAACTCGCCGGCGGTCTGGACCTGGAGCACGCGGGCGTAGGCTCTCAGGAATGCGGATCGGCGAGCTGTCAAAGCGCACGGGCGTGAGTCCGCGCTCACTGCGGTACTACGAAGAGCAAGGCTTGCTGACCAGCTCACGCTCCGACACAGGGCAGCGTCACTATTCCGATGCCGAGGTCCAGCGCGTATCGCTCATCCGACAGCTGTTCGACGCGGGTATGTCCAGCCGGGTGATCGCGTCTGTGCTGCCGTGTGTGGACCTCCCCAGTGACCTAGGCGTCGCCGAGGAGACGTTCACGGCGATGATGCGCGAGCGCGAGCGGATCGACGCCGACATCGCGCACCTGATCGAGACCCGGGATGCGCTCGACGTGCTGATCAAGGCCAACAGCCGGCACCGGGCGGGGCTGTCCACGACGCCGGAATCGGCGGCAGGGCCGCCCCTGGCGCTGTGATCTGCATCTCAGCAGCTTGTCCTTTACATCGATGTGAGGGGTGAGGATGGCGACAGCGCCCGGAATCACCGGGTCGGTCATCCAGAAGGCGGCAGAGAATGGGACAGGCGTGGGGTTTCGGCAAGCATGGCGGGCCCGAGGTGCAGGAGTTCTTCGATCGTCCCGATCCCGTCCCCGGGCGCGGCGAGGTGCTGATCCGGGTCGACGCCGCCGGCGTGAACCCCCTCGACCACCTGCTGCGCTCGGGTCTGGTCCCCGGGCTCGACGGCGGGCGTCCGTTTCCCCGAGTGCTGGGCATCGAGGCAGCGGGAACCGTTCTCGCTCGGGGCGGAGACGTCGAAGGGCTCGAGGTGGGTGACGCGGTTTTCGGCTTCGCACTCACCGGTGGCGGCACATACGCCGAGACGACGGTGCTGTCCGCGCTCAACACCGCGCACATTCCGGCGGGCCTGTCCGCGACCGTGGCGGCAACGCTTCCAGTGGCCGGGACGACCGCGGTGGACGCGCTCGACCAGCTCGGCCTCCTGGCCGGCGCCACGGTCCTGGTCAACGGGGTCGGGGGCGGGGTCGGCCTCGCCGTCGCCCGGCTGGCCATCGGGCGCAAGCTGCGTGTGATCGGCACCGGGAGTACCGCCAAGCGCGAGCACGCCGAGGCCATCGGAGTGCGGTTCATCGACTACACCGCCGAGGACGTCGTCGCCGCGGCACGCGAGCTGGTTCCGGACGGCTTCGACGGGATCGTCGACCTGGCCGGAGGTGCCTCGCTGCGGACGGTCGCCCCGCTGGCCCGAGAGCCCCGCAACGTCATCGCAGTGGGTGATATGTCCGTGCCCGATCTCGGTGGGCGTTTCGTCGAGCGTCGCCTTGACCGCGAGAACCTGGAACGGTCCGCCCAGTTGGCCCTCGACGGAGTCCTCGCACCCGTGATCACCGCGGTCCATCCGCTCTCCGACGCCCCTGCCGCCCTTGCCACCGTCGAGAGCGGTCACGCTGCGGGCAAGGTTGTCATCAACGTGGCATGAGAAGTGCCCGGCCGCCCGACGCCGTCAACCGGCCACAACAGACGGACGAGAGCTCGTGGTCAGCGCAGCAACGAGTAAGCACGTTCACCTTATACGGGGCTGAGCACGTCCAGGCGCACGCCGACACCCACCAGCTATTCGTGATCTTTCATATGGGAAGATCTCGGTATGTCTGGTGGGGATGGCTTGTTCGAGATAGATCCGGCGGTGGTGGCGGGACCGAAGGCCATGCCGGCGGCGCTGGTGAAGAAGACGTTCCGGGCCTTCGTCCCGGACCAACTGCTGGTGCTGCCGCCGTCGCTGGATGAGTGGCTGCCGGAGGGACATCTGGCACGGTTCGTCGCCGAGCTGGTCGACGAGGTGCTGGACCTGGGCCCGATTCTGGCGTCCTATACCGAGAGGCGTGGGCAGCCTCCCTACGACCCCAGGTTGATGGTGCGGCTGCTGATCTACGGCTACACCACCGGGGTGCGCTCCTCGCGGGCGATCGAGCGCAAGTGCACCGATGACGTGGCGTTCCGCTACCTGGCGGCAGGGCAGGGTCCGGGCTACCGGTCGATATCCCGGTTCCGTGCCCGGCACCTGGACGCCCTGGCGCAGATCTTCACCCAGTCGCTGCACCTGGCGCAGAAGCTGGGCATGGTGAAGATGGGCCGGGTCGCGCTTGACGGCACGAAGCTGGAGGCGAACACCTCCAGGCACAAGGCGATGAGCTACCCCCGCCTGGTGGACAGGGAACAGCGCATCGAGGCGGAGATCGCAGAACTGGAAGCCGCGGCGGCTGCGCTGCTGGCCGACGCCGCGGCGACCGACGCCGCCGAGGACGCGGAGTTCGGGGCCAACGGCAAGGATGCCGACCTGCCCGCCGAGCTGGATCGCAGGGAGAAGCGCCTGGCCCGGCTGCAGGCCGCCCGCGCGCAGATCGAGGCTGACGCCGCCGAGCGGGCCCGCAAGCATGCCGAAGACAAGGAAAGCCGACGTCAACAGCGGTCTGGCCACGACGATCCCGAGGCGGTCGAAGCCGTCGGGGATGCGGCTGCGGCCAAGGCCCGTCCCAAGGACAAGGCACAGGCCAACTTCACCGACCCCGCCTCGCGGATCATGAAGAACAGCGACGGCGCCTACATCCAGGCCTACAACGCCCAGGCCGTCGTGGACGACGCACACCAGATCATCACCGCCGCCGACGTGACCACCAACCCGCCGACGCGCTGAACTACACCGACATGCTCGACCAGTCGGCGGCGAACACGGGCATCCACCCACGTCAGGCTCTCGTCGACGCAGGCTACTGCTCCGAGGCGAACCTTGCCGCCGCAGCAGCGCGCAAGGACGAGCACGGCACCGACACGTTCATGGCTACCGGACGGCTGGCCCACGGCGAGCAGGTCCCCGCCGCTCCACGCGGACGCATACCAAAGGACGCCACGGCCCGCGAGCGCATGGCCCGCAAGCTGCGCGCCAAACCCGGACGCGCCGCCTACGCCCGCCGCAACGCGATCATGGAGCGCTGGATCGGCTCGGTCCGCCACGAACTCCTGAACCGCACCCTGATTTGGAACCACGAACATCTCCGCCAGATCCTGCACGACTACGAACTCCACCACAACAGCCACCGGCCGCACATGAGCCTGTCAGCAGCCGCCCCGCTCAAGCCGCTGCCGCCGAACGTCACCGACCTCGACACCTTACGTATCCGACGAACCCGCCGCGCGGGCGGCGTCATCAACGAATACCGACCAGCCGCCTGACCAGCACGGATGAGCTTTTCGGCAAGGACAGGTCGGAGTGGGCCGGCCGAGCACCCGTGATGTGGAGTCGGCGAACAAGGATTGCCGGATGCCGATCACAAGCGGATCAGCGCCAGCCCAACGCCGGTGCCACGTGCGCGAGGATGCTCTGGATCACATGGGCGTTGTAGTCGACGCCGAGCTGGTTGGGCACGGTCAGCAGCAGTGTGTCGGCCTCCGCGATCGCTTCGTCCTCGGCCAGCTGCTTCACCAGCTTCTCGGGCTCGGCGGCGTATGTGCGGCCGAAGATCGCCCGCTTGTCGGCTTCGATATAGCCGATCTGGTCGGTGCTCTCGCCGTCTCGGCCGAAGTAGGCGCGGTCCGTGTCGTTCGTCAGCGCGAAGATGCTGCGCGAGACGGATACGCGGGGCTCGCGCTCCCATCCGGCCTCGCTCCACGCCTCGCGGAAGGCCCGGATCTGCGCCGCCTGCTGCATGTGGAAGGGCACGCCGCCGCCCTCGTCGGTCTTCAGCGTCGAGCTCATCAGGTTCATGCCGAGTTGTGCCGCCCACACCGCGGTGTCGTTGGAGCTCGCTCCCCACCAGATCCGCTCTCGCAAGCCCTCGGAGTACGGCTCCAGCCGCAACAGCCCTGGCGGGTTCGCGAACATCGGCCGCGGGTTCGGCTGCCCGAACCCTTCGCCGTCCAGCACGTTCAACAGCACTTCTGTAAGCTTGCGTGCCATGTCGGCATCGTTTTCGCCGTCAACCGGCTGGTAGCCGAAGTACCGCCACCCGTCGATGACCTGTTCGGGTGACCCGCGGCTGATTCCGAGCTGCAGCCGGCCGCCCGAGATCAAGTCCGCCGCTCCGGCGTCCTCCGCCATGTACATCGGGTTCTCGTATCGCATGTCGATCACGGCGGTGCCGATCTCGATCCGCGAGGTACGGGTGCCGACCGCCGCCAGCAGCGGAAACGGCGACCCCAGCTGCCGGGCGAAGTGGTGCACCCGGAAGTAGGCACCGTCCGCGCCCGCCTCCTCGGCGGCCACCGCCAGGTCGATGGCCTGCAGCAACGCGTCCGACGCCGTCCTGGTCCGCGAGTGCGGCGTGTCGGACCAGTGCCCGAAGGAGAGGAAACCGATGTTCTTCATGGTCGGGACAACCTGGCGGGAGTTTGATTGATTCCTCAACCACTTGGCGATGGCGGGCGCCCCGCTCTGCGATGGGGCCCCGCACCGTCAGCGGCGGGCGATCGCTGCCGCCAGTTCGTCGACGCCGGGGTCGCGCAGCACGGCGTAGTGGTCGCCGGCCATCTCGACCACGTCAGCGGCCCGCCATCTGCTCGAATCGGTTCGCCGGCCGCTGTCCAGCCTGCCTGAGCGTGGAGGGGCGGACGGTCCCCGTCCATGGGAACCATCGCCTCCAGTGCCCGCAGCGTGGGAGCCGGAGCCCTGGATGGTTGCTGTGCAAGATGGAAGACAGCCGCTCCGACCGCCCGCTCAGCCAGCGCTGCTCCGCACCTCGAGTTCGTCCACAAAGTGATCGGCGCCGACCGGATCATCTGGTCTGTCGACTACCCGTACCTGGCGTTGGACGGGACGCGTGCATTCATCGAGAAGCTGCCCGTCAGCGACGAGGACAGGGAGAAGATGACGCACCTGAACGCATAGAAGCTGTTCCGCCCCTAGAAACGTTCTAACAGTCTTTCCCGTGTCAGCGGCGGACGATCGCTGGAGTCGAGGCGGTGTGGGAACTGCCACGGCCCCCGTTGCCAGTCACGCCAACGCCCCTCGCCGTCGACCGGGTTCCAACTCACTCGTCCCGACCCTGGCAATCACTACGCCGCCCTCCGTGCGCCGCTCATTCGTCACGCTGACGACCTCGCATACACGCCCGAAGCCGACCGCAATACGCGGGCGGTTGCAGAAACCGTGGCCAGATTCTCACTAGCGCATCCCGGCACAACAACGCTGAACGGCGCCGAAGCCCGCGGAGTTCTCCACCCAGGTACGCATGGCAAAAGGCGGCCTGATCGACCTCCTTCGTCGCGCATCGCTGCGCCGGCCGCGACGGCGAGCCTGCGGCCTTCGTCCTGGATCCCGCAGGCCGTCTGTCCCTCACCGCAGGCGAGGGCCAGGTAGCCGGCGTGCAGAATCTGCCGAAGCCATCGTCGAAGGGCGTCGGCATGCTTTCGAGGTCGGTGTCGCGAACTACTTATCGATCGTGAACCCGATACGGCAGGAAAGGGTCATCCTGGAGCTCACCGGCAAGGCCAGCGCGCCGATCGTGGTCTACGGCGAGGATGCAAGGGCGGAGTATTTCGGCCTGGTCATGCCCGTCGTCCGCAACAAGTGACACCTCACGACAGTTTCGCGGATCCCTGCTGTCGCAGGGCTCCGCCGTCGCGTATCTGGGCACCGGTTCTCAGCCTCCGCATAGGCTTTAGGAACTGTATTTCGGTGAGCCCTGTCCGTGCTGTGGCCCAGCCTTTGTTCAAGGCTTTTGGGGCGGATTACGGTCCTGCCCACTGGACCTTAAAAATATGGCTTAAAGCTCGGCCGTTCCGTGGCACCGAGGAGCGTAGTCAGGCTTTTTCGATGGCTGTGCTGGTTACCTCGTGGGTGATGGCGCCGACTACAGCCTAGTGCCGGAGTGCGGCAGTCGGGTGTAGGCCCTGCTCGGCGTCGGCGACCTTATCTTGGTACCGAGTCAGGAGAGGTCCGGTGAGAACCATCCGTCGCGGTGCAGGAGCCTCGGATCCGCGTCCACTACCTCGCCCTACTTGTCCATTGATCCATTGCGCAACCGCTGGTAGCGTCTGTCCTGAATGACAACGGGCTGTCTACCCATCAGGGGTTCGGCATGGCCGGGATGGTGGGCTCCGATTCATCGGAGTGGCCCTGGAGGGGATCGCGGTTCCGGTAAAGCGGTTGAGCGATTTGCACCGCACGTTTGTGCAGAACGCATCGCCATTCTCGATTTTGACGGCCCTTGGGATTCAATCCTCAGGCCCGGCTCATGGATGTCGCCGGACTTCGGTCCCATCGCCCTCGATCGGCAGCAGTGGGTTGCCGTTTAGGCGGCGTCGATGAAGCGCCGATTCGGCCTGGCGCAGGAGGTTCAGAAGCAGACGGTCCACGGTTTGAATGTGGGCACTGTCTACCTAGGCGGTGTGTCGCAGTACGTTGGCAAGGCTGCGGTCACTGTTCGGTGGAACACCGACGACTATTCGAACGTGACGGCAGGCTGATGACGGACGACGAAGTGCGGGTGCAGAGGTCGATCGTACGGCGTGTGGTGCGCAACCCCATGGTGATCATCCCGGTCGTCACCCTGGCTGTCATCCTGGTTGCTGTTGGCGGATTGGTTGGCCGATACGAGGGGCATGTCGACGCCGAGAAGGCTGACGCCAAAGCCCATGCCGTGCAGCTGGCGAATGATGTCGTTCGAGCAGCCGGACGCACCCCCGACAAGCCGGTGGCCGAAGCACTCCAGACCGGCGAGCGATGCAATGACGGCCTCGGGACCATTCATGGCTATCACTATGAGGTCTTTGTCGGCTTTAGCGCCGTGAACCTGACGGATGTCGATCGCATGAAGAGCACGCTCAAGGCTTATCTGCGAGGGCAAGCGTTCGACGATAGCGGCGCCGAAGGTATGACCAAATATTACGGTGGAGCGGATAAGTTAGAGAAGGTCAGCGTGTCGTACGACCCTGTCGGTGATGCAAGCAGAGTAGATATCGATATTGAGGCAGGGTGTGTTCCTTAGCCGTCGCCCGACAGGAGGTTGTCGGCAATGACCCCTGTTCTCGCCGTAGCGCCGATTTGCTGTTCGCCCAGCACGAGGATCTGACTACCGGACTCGCAACCCGTTCCAGGGGGACAAGGCGCTGAAAGCCGCCGTCATCGACTGCCGAAAGGGTTCGGCGGGGCGGTGACTGGATCCCGGCAACGGCGTCGAGTACTTGCTGCCGAGTGCGCCAGCCCCCGACGCCCGTGTCCCCGCAGGTTCTTGCCTCCGGCCACAATCCATACGATTGCAGTTGATTTCAGAGCGGATCGTCCAAGCGTCCACTTACAGACAGGTCCTGGTTCGGGCGCCGACCAGATAGCGGACCGGCCCTGCGCCTGCCGAATTCCTCGTCCGTGCAGGTCAACTGCATATGCAGGCTTGGTATGGAGGTTGTCGGCCCGGCACCGAATCTCGTGCTGTGGTCTCGGCAGAGTCTCGGGCATGATGGCCGGTTGTGCTGCTTCGTCTGACCTATCTCGCCGTGACCAACGCCTTCGCCGCGTTGCGGCTGCTGCCGATGAGCGACCGGGACAAGGACGCGCAGATCTTGGCCCTGCGCCATCAGCTCGCGGTCCTGCAGCGGCAACTCGGCCCAGCACGGGCCAGGTTTGCCCCCGCAGACCGGGCCTTCCTCGCAGCGCTCCTGCAACCTCTATCTCGTGCCTCGTTGCGTCGGCTGCACTTGATCGTCAGCCCGGACACGGTCCTGCGATGGCACCGCGATCTGATGCGCCAGCGCCACGCGATAACGTGTCGGCCCAAGCGAACCGGGCGCCCGCGTACGGTCGCCTCGATCCGGCGGCTGGTGCTGCGCCTGGTCCGGGAGAACCCGAGTTGGGGTTATCGCCGAGTGCACGGCGAGCTGGCCACGCTGGGCATCAAGGTCGCGGCCTCGACCGTCTGGGAGATCCTCAAGGACGAGGGCATCAACCCAGCACCCGAGCGCACGGCCACGACATGGGCCGACTTCCTGCGCAGCCAGGCCGACGCACTGCTGGCATGCGACTTCATCGAGACCGTGACGCTGACCGGGCAGCGGCAGTACGTCCTTGCCGTCATCGAGCACGCCACCCGGCGGGTCCGCGTGCTGGGCACTACGGCCCATCCCACTGCTGCCTGGGTCGCGCAAGCGGCACGGAACTTGGTCATGGACTTGGAAGATGCCGGAGCCGCAGTCAAGTATCTGATCCGGGACCGGGACGCGAAGTTCCCACCGCTGTTCGACGAGATCCTCGCACAGGCCGGGATCCAGGTCGTGCTCAGCGGCATCCGCATGCCGCGGATGAACTCGGTCATGGAGCGGTGGGTGCAGACCTGCCGCCGCGAGCTGCTGGACCGCACCTTGATCTGGAACCAGCCTCACCTGCAGCACGCCCTGCACGAGTACGAAACGCATTACAACAGCCACCGCGCTCACCAAGCGATGCGGCAGGCCGCACCACTACGTGCAGTGCCCACCCCGATCGCCGATCCACAGCACATCACCGACCTCGACATCCGCCGACACGACCGACTCGGCGGCAGCATCCACGAGTACCGACATGCCGCCTGACCTGCATGGACGACATTGTCGGCAGGCGCAGTGTCAATGTTCGGGATTTGGGCGGGCTGGGGCAGGTCAGACCGGGTGCCGTCGTGCGCATGGAGGCCCCCACGCGCTTGAGCGAGGCCGGGTGGGCGGCGGCGTGGGCGTATGGGGTCCGCACCGTCGTCGATCTGCGCCATGCCGATGAGTGCTGCCCGGACGCCGCGCTGAGGCCAGCAGGGATCACCACCGTACGGGTGCCGTTGGATCCGGTCGGCACCCCGTTCTATGAGCGCTGGTCGAAGATCGACAACTTGGCTTCACCGTTGTACTTCCCGGCGCTGCTGGCCGAGCATCCGGAGCCTGTGACAGCCGCAGCACGGGCGATCGCCGACGCCGCGCCCGGCTGCGTGGTGTTCCACTGCGCGGGCGGTAAGGACCGGACCGGGCTGCTCGCGCTGGTACTGCTCATACTGGCCGGAGCGACGGCAGAGGAAATCATCGCCGACTACCTGCTCACTTACGACCGGATGAAACAGCGGTATGACGAGCTCGGCGCCCGCGACCAGCTTGTCGCGGTGACGGAGATCCTAGCGAACCATCACACCACCATCGAAGCATCGCTCACCTCGACGATCGCGTCTTTGGCGATGCCCGACTTCCTGTTGGAGAACGGCTTGTCTGAAGCCGAAATCGCCGCCCTGCATGCTCGAATGACCAGCTGAACGCAACCAGGCATCAAAATCAGGACCTTGATGGATGCGAGGCGCCCGTGGCGCTCGGTGATCATTCGAGTTGCGAAGCTTGAAGGATCACAAGGAGGGCCACGGGCTTGTCCAACGATACGACCCGACTGTTCGGCCTGGGCGGGGTGGAGGTGGTCGGCGTCGACGTCGCCGAGGACGACATCCCGATACTGGCCCTGGTCACCGCTGATGAGCAGGCTCGATGCTGCCCTGCGTGCGGTGTGCGTTCGGAACATCCGCACTCGTGGGTGGTAACCCGGCCCAGGGATCTGCCAGTAGCCGGGCAGCGTACCGACCTGCGGTGGAGCAAACGGCGCTGGCGGTGTCAGAACCCCTCCTGCCGACGCAGGACGTTCACCGAAGCCCTACCGACGATCCCGCCGCGGTCCCGGCTGACGACCAGGCTGCGAATCGCGATCGGGGAGTCGGTCGCGAACGGCGGCCGCACTGTGGTGCAGGCCGCACGGGACCACGAGGTGTCCTGGCCGGTCGCGAACGCGGCGTTCACGCAGGTGGCCATGGATGTGCTTCCGGAAACGACGCCGCCCGTGGAGCATCTGGGGATCGACGAGACTCGCCGCGGCAAGGCGCGGTTCCGGCTCGTCGAAGGGCCCGATGGCGGTGACGTGTGGGAAGTAGCCACCGACCGGTGGCACATCGGCATGGTTGATCTAACCGGCGGCGCCGGGCTGCTCGGGCAGGTCGAGGGACGCAATGCGACTTCGGTCAACCAGTGGTTCGCCCGGTAATCCGCCGCTTGGCGGGCCGGGGTCCGCGTCGTGGCGATCGACATGTGCACCGTGTTCAAAGCTGCAGTCCGCGACAGTCTGCCGCACGCGACGCTGGTTGTGGATCTGTTCCACGTCGCGCAACTGGCCAACGCCGCGGTCACCGAGGTCCGTCGTCGTGTCACGCTCCAGACCCGGGGCCGGCGCGGACGCAAGGGCAATCGCGAATGGGAACTGCGAAACAGGCTTACGCGCGCGGCCTCCGAGATGCACGCCGAACATCTCGACCCCATGGTCGCGGATCTGGAAGACCTCCCGAAGCAAATCGGAGCGCCGATCCTTGTGGCCTGGAACGTCAAGGAGGACCTGCGCGACCTGCTGGACCTGCATGGCACTAACCCCACCCGCGAGCAGATCGGCAGGCTGCTGACCCGGTTCTACGAGAACGCCGCCGCATCCGGACTGCCAGAGATGGTGCGCCTGGCAACCACGGTCTCCACCTGGTGGCCGCAGATCCTCGCCGGGATCGCCACCGGCATCACCAACGCCGCCTCCGAGGGCATAAACCGCGCGATCAAGACCGACGCCCGTTGCGCCTACGGCTACCGCAACCCCGCCAACCAGCGGCTCAGAGCCCGCTGTGCCACCACCCGCCGCGCCCGCGGCCACCTCACGGCTCAGACCAGCGGCCGTCACGCCCAGCCCAGAGCCCCACGATGACCAAGCACGCTCAACTTCGAAGAGCCACAATGCCTCGCTGAGGTCATCGCAGAGATCACCGAAGACCCCAGTGGGCCCTTCGCAGGCGGAAACCAACGTCCGCAGGTCGGCTATCGCGCTCTCGCGCTGCTCCTGCGTGGCGCCTTTCTCCCGCCGGTTGAGCAGTTCACGAGCCCGGTCACCCAGCAGATCACCGGCCTGTGCGTGCAGCGTGAACGGCGAACCCATCGTCCACTGGCGCCATAGCTCGGCATCGAAGTCGGTGATGTGCCCCGGGTTTGGTCGAGTCGAGTTGCTGGTTTCTAGGCTACTGACTGGATCGTCGATGTCAGTAGTTCGTACTCGATGGGGCTGAGCATGCCGAGTGCGGAGTGTCTTCGCTGGCGGTTGTGGAAGATCTCCAGGTATTCGAAGATCACGTTGGCGAGCTCCAGGCGGGTTCGCCAACGCTGTCGGTTCAGCAGTTCAGTCTGCGTCCGCCCCCAGAACGACTCCATCAGCGCGTTGTCGTAGCAGTCACCGACCGAGCCCATGGATGGCACCAGGCCCGAGTCGCGCGCACGTTTGGTGAAGGCCCAGGATGTGAACTGGCCGGACTCAACCAGTGGACGCAACACCGGCTTGTTGGATCGATAGTAGGTGATCGTTCAGGGCCTCGGCGGGTGTCTTCCAGCCGGGGATTTTGCGGGGTCGGCTGTTGAGGGTGGCGGCTACCGCTGCGATCTCCTCGGCGCTCCAGCGGGACAGATCCGTGCCCTTCGGGAAGTACTGGCGCAGTAGGCCGTTCGTGTTCTCATTCGTGCCGCGCTGCCAGGGACTGTGCGGGTCGGCGAAGTACACCGGGATGCCGGTCTCGATCGTGAACTGGGCGTGGGCCGACAGCTCCTTGCCGCAGTCCCAGGTCAGCGACCGCAGCAGCTGCTCGGGCAGAGTGCCGATGGTGGCAGTGAGCGCGTGCTTCATTGTCACGGCGCCGTAGTCGGCCAGCGGCGGTCCGTTCTTGGTGCGCGGGACGGTCCCGAAGCCGTCCTGGCGGGGCAGGTGGACCAGCATCGTGTACCTGGTGGTGCGCTCGACCAGGGTGCCGATCGCCGAGCGTTCAAGCCCGATCAGCAGGTCGCCTTCCCAGTGCCCTGGCACGGCACGGTTTTCGGCCTCGGCCGGCCGTTCGCTGATCATCACCTCGGGTGTGACGTGCGCCCACGCCTTGCGCTTGGACCGGGCCCGCGGCACCCGCAGCGCCCGGCCGGTGCGCAGACACGCGACCAGCTCGCGCTTGAGCGCACCCCGGCCCTGCACAGATCCCTCCCAGGGTGCTGTATCAACAACTGTCCAGCATCCCAACTGTCCCAAACCCAGGGCACATCAACCGTTTTGTGAATCCAGCACTTCTGCCCGCGAGTGTCGGGAGAAGCCTCGCGGAGCGCCTTCCAGAACACCATTGCTCCGTCACCGACCGCGAGCAGCGGGGCTCGCATCCCGCGTCGTTCGCGGTCACGCAGCAGGTTCGCCCACGACCCACCGGACTCCCGGTAGCCCTCATCAAGGGCTACCAGCTGTGTGCTGCCGTCGGCGCGGACACCGAACATGATCAGCACGCACGCGTTGGCCCCATCCAGACGCACCTTCAGGTGCACCCCTCAGCCCAGACGTAGACGGAGTCCAGCCCGGACAGGCCACCGCCGCTGAATCGGCTGGTGGTCCTCGGACCACTGCGCGGTCAGGCGGCTGGGCGTGGACGGCGACAGCCCGGCCGTCGAGCCCAAGAACTGCTCCAGCACCGGCACGAAGTCCCCGGTGGACAGTCCGTGCAGATACAGCAGCGGCAGCATCTCAGAGATCTTCGGTGTCTTGCGCACCCACGGTGACAGGATCGCCGAGGAGAACCGCTTGCGTGCCCCGATCTCGTTCTTCGCGCTAGATCAAAACCGGTCGAAGAACCTCGCGAATCCGTGCACGCACTTGAGGATATTCCTCTAAGTATCGAGAAGCCTGGACGACGGCTCCTCCTCCCGCAAGCTCCCGAACGTCGTAAAACGCACCAGACTCTCGAATTCCATTAACTCCGCCGAGCCGCGATACCAGACTTTTGGGGATCACCGTTATCCACGACTCGCCACGAAGTTTGACGTGTCCGTTCGGGATCGTCTCAAACGGGAACCATCTAAGCTCTCGCTCTTGCATCGTTCGCAGATCCTCAGAATCGTCTGTCGAATGACCAAAGATCGGACTCAGAGCATTTGCGGCATCGAAGCAAAAGTCAATCCAGAGCTGCGATTCGTTCTCGTAATTGAATTCCTCAACCGTCGTTGCGACAACCAAGTGGACCCAATCAGGCTCTTCTGGAATCGCCTGCGCCTTGACCTCGAAATAGGGTGACGAAACTGTAGTCGGACTACTGATCGCGTATGCCGCAAGCGAGGCGTGCATATAGTCATCATCAAGCCCTGTCATGAATTTCTTCCACTGCGCGGTCGAGTATCTTGTGATCCCGTCACCTCTTCCTCCACGTCTCGGCTTCCAGGTGATCAGCGCGAGGCTCCCACCGACAAACATCTCCGGTAGCGGTTGATCTGTCGATGGAATCGGCGACTGCGAGTCCAGTCTGGCAATCATTTCGGGGCGGAGCTTGCTCAGGGCACCGTCCAACCAGTATCGCGCTACTTCCCCCTTCGATTCGGGCGTGAGAGGTCCAATTGACAACTCAAGTACAAATTTCTTCACCGACCGGTCTCCAGATTCAGAGTGACATCTGCGCGTATCGTTGGGGAGGTTGAATCGAGGTGTTTTATGGGACCGATAACCCGGCCCATAAAACACCTCGAATATCTAGTTCAAGAAGACAGCCTTCCAGATGCCTAGGGCATCCCGAAGACAGGACCCCCTACGAATATAGGTGGTTCGACGGGCTCAGGAGCCGGAACCTGCTGGCCGGGCAAGACCGGGTTCACGATCCCACCACCCGCCCAAATGTAGCCCGGCGGGCAAGCGGCGGCCAGAGCAGAATCAGCGTAGGGCCCTACCGCACCCAAGCCCTTCCCCCCGCCCATTGCTATCGGCGACGTACAGCCGGCGGGAACCGTTTGCGGTTGCTGCTGCCGGTCAGGCTCGCCAGCTCTTTTCTCATCATCCGTCTTGAACCGCTCATGATAGGCGATGACCCCCTGCGCGATGGGAGAAGACCACATATCGACCATCATTGCGGGGTTGAAGAGGTCTGGAGCTGTCTCAGGCCTCAGGTTATCGCCGGCTTCCACCATCCGCGGATCGCCATCATTGCGAAGCTTCAGCTGCAACTTCTGCACATAACGGGCGATCTGCGCCGGCGCGACGCGAAGCTCGTCGTTAGCCGTACCAATAACCCCGGGGATCTTAGAGTTCGAATGTTTGACTTCCCATATTTGAACCTTTTCCGGCTCCCAGTTTATGATGTCCGCGATACCATTCCCGCGATCCTTCTCGAGCCCCGATTTTGGATCATCCTTCGCGGCATTCGGAATAGTGTTATCGCACGCCTGCGTGGTGACGCGATTCCCGGAGAGCAAAACGTTCAATGGGTCGTCGACATTACTGGGAGAATCGGACGATGAGTCGATCCAGTTCGACATGTTCCGCTCGTTGATCTGCCACGCCATCGTCATTACGGTCGTCGCGTGGCCGGTGCAGTACACCTTCCAGAAGTTGGCGTCATCCATGCCGTCGCAATCATTCGCACTCTCTGCCAGATCTTGCAACGTCCCGAACAGCTCCTCCGCGATGTCTTGTGCGCTTATGCCAGTATCGTTTTCTGGAGTCGGCGAGAGTCCTGACGGATCGTCGATATATGTCGATGCATCGGCTGCGTAGATGTACTGCGCCACATAGGGATCATTGACGCGGATATCGATGGGGTCGCGACCGCCAAAACGGCCGGTTGCGGGGTCGTAGTCCCGTGCACGCAGGTCTTGGTCGCCGCTGATTGCCGAATCGTTGAGTTGCCCTGTGTATCCGAAGGGGTTGCTCGCCAGATCAGCTTGGTTGGAAGTGCTGGACGGGCTTTCGATTCCGAACGCGGTGTATGCGTACTGGGCTTGCAGGGTGCCGTTCTGGTCGATGAGGTCTGTGACGGAGCCCTGGTCGTCGTGGGCCAGGAAGAGGTTTCCGGTTGCTGTTTTGATGGACTGCGGGGTGCCGGTGGGGTCGTAGTGGTAGTCGCCGAGGTCGCCAGCGGGTCCGGTTTGGTAGGCGAGCTGGGGCAGCGGGCTGTTGGGATCCCAGATCAGGTTCTGGGTGTTGCTGCCGGTGGTGATGGCGGTGCGGTTGCCTTGGGCGTCGAGGGTGAAGGCGGCTGTGGTGCTGCCTGTGGTCACGCCGGTGAGGTGGTTGTTGGCGTCGTAGGTGTAGGCGCTGGTGCCGTCACCGGTGAGGTTGCCGTCGGTGTCGTAGCTGTAGGTGGTGGTTGTACCGCCGGTGGTGCTGGTGGTGAGTTCGTCGAGGTTGTTGTAGTTGTAGTTGGTGACAGTGCCGCCTGTGGTTTGGGTGAGCCGGTTTCCGACGTTGTCGTAGGTCCAGGCGGTGTTTTGCGAGCCTGCGGGGCAGTCCAACGACGCGGTTGCCGCTGTGCAGGATTCGCTTTGGAGACGACCGTCCAGGTCGTAGGTGTAGCCCTTGGACGTTGTGGCCTGGCCGGTGCGGGTGGCGGTGATGCCGGTAGGCCGGTTGTCGGCGTCGCGAGTGACGGCCCAAGAGGACACGGTACCGCCGGCGTTGGCGGTCCCGATGGATGCGAGGTTGCCAGCGGCGTCGTAGGTCCGGGTCTCGGCGGCGATCGGCGCGCCTGCGCTGTTCGGGGCGACGTAGCCGGTGTAGTGGCCGGCCGGGTCGTACGAGTACGTCGATGTGGTGCCGTCGGCGGCTTGGGTGGCCATCTGTTCGTCGGGGTTGTAGGTGTAGGCCGCGGTTTCGCCGTCCGGGTATTGGCGTGAGGTGATGTTTCCGTCGGCGTCGTAGTTGTAGGCGAACGGGTTCGCGGCGCCCGGGATGCTGGCAGTTCGCAGGTGGCCGTCCTGGTCGTAGGTTTCGGTCCTGGTGCCTGTGGCATCGGTGATGCCGACCTGCTGGTGGTCGCTGTCGTAAGTGAAGGTGACCGCGGGGGTTGTGTCGGAGTAGGTGATCCCGGTAGCCAGTTCTCGGGCGTCGGTGGTCACGGTGCTGGTGGTACCACGGGCGTCAGTGGTGGTGGCCAGGTTGCCGTCGGCATCGTAGACGTAGGTGGTGCCGTGGCCCGATGGATCGGTGACTTGCCGAAGCTTGCGCGCGCTGTCGAATCCGTAGGTGGTGGTGTGGGTGTTCGCATCGACGCGCGTGGTGAGGTTGCCTACCTGGTCGTAGGTGTAGCTGGTGGCGTGCTGAAGCGGATCGGTGACCGTCTCTACAGCACCGTTGGGCCAGTAGGCGTAGGTGGTCGTTGATTTCTTCAACGCATCTGTCGCCGCGATGACGCGGTTGTCGGCGTCGTATGTGGTTGCCGTGGTGTTCTTCAGCGGGTCGGTGATGGCGCTCTGGTTTCCGGCCGCGTCATAGCTGTAGGTGGTCTGATACACAGTCGGATCGGACACACCAGCCGCGTATCCACGCGGATCGATCGTCGAGGAGACACGACCGTCCTTGTCGAAAGCCCAGGTGGTCTTATCGCCCTGCGGGGTGGTTTGCGAGACCTTGTGTCCGGCCAAGTCGAAGACCGAGGCCGTTGTGTATTTCGGGTCCGGTGTGGCAGTGGTGTTGCCGCGCGGGGTGGTGACAGAGGTCTGGTTGCCCGCGGTGTCGTACCCGTATTTGGTTTGGCCCTGCAGCGCGTCCTTGGTCCAGTCCAGCTGGCCCAGGGAGTTGTAATCGGTCGTGGTTTGGTTGCCCAGCGGATCGGTGACGGTGCGAGCGTGGTTGTCGGCGTCGAAAGCCGTGGTGGTCGGCTTCGGAGACGGAACCTGAGCCGTCTCCGGGTCGGTGACCGTGATCTGGTTGCCGTCGGGATCGAAGCCGTAGGTGGTGGTGTAGTTCGGGTCCCCCGCCTGGGCCAAACCCTTGAAACCGCGCGGCGTGGTCATCGACGTTTTCTGATGCGCCTGGTCGTAGCCGAAGGTGGTTGTGTTGCCTGCAGCATCCGCCACTGCGACCACGTTCCCGGCCGCGTCATAGGTAGTTACCGCAGCAACAGGATTGGGAACCGACGCCGTCTTCGGAGCCAGCACCGAGACTTGACGGTTGTCGGCGTCGTACCCGTAGACCGTGGTGTAGTCGGCCGGTGTATTCCCAGACAGTTGTCCGCGTGGGTCGACCTTCGATGTCTTGTTGCCGGCGCCATCGAACCCGTACTGGGTCACCGCGCCAGTCCCGTCGGTGGTCTGGATCAGATGCCCGGCCGGATCGTAAACGTTCGTGGTCGTGTACTGCGCCGCCAACGCGTTGTTGTTGGCAGTGCCTCGCGGATCGATCGTCTGCACCTGGCGGTTGTCGGCGTCATACACCCACTGGGTTTGCTCCCCCATCGGCAGCGTCTGACTGATCTTGTTGCCGTCGGCGTCGTAGGAGAAGTGAGTCGCGTACGTCATGTCAGGCGTCGAGGTCAGGTTGCCCCGCGGCTCGACCATGTAGTCCACCCGGTTGTCGAGGTCATAGTGCGTCGTCGTCACCGCGTTGGTGGTGCCGTCACCGGTCGGTGTGTCGACCTCGATCGTGTTGCCGTTCGCGTCGTATTTGGTGACTTTCTGATGTCCCGGCACAGCGGCCCCGGCACTACTTGAGACCGTACCCACCGGATCTGTGACACGCCACGGCCGGTTGTCCGCGTCGTACTCGGTGCGGGTGGCATTGCCCAACGGGTCGGTGACCAGGATCTGGTTGCCGTTCCCGTCATAGCTGTACGTCGTCGTGTAGTTCGCCGGCGGCGAGTAGTTCGGGTCCGTGGTTGGGAGGTTCCCGCGCGCAGCTACCGTAGATGCCAGGCGATTTGCGGAGTCATAGGTGTAGGACGTCTCATGGTCGTTGCCATCTATGGTGTCCTTCACCTGACCGTTGTCGTAGTAGTCGGTATGCGTCTTCGCCCCGGAGGGGTCGACAGTATCGGTCAACCGGTTGCTCGCGTCGTAGGTGTAGAGCGTGCGCTGGTTAAGGCCATCCTCCGACCAGTCACGATTACCATCAGCGTCGTAATGATTCGTCGTGACGTTGCCGTCGGGGTCGGTCGTGGTCAGAACCCGCCCAGCCGCATCGTAGGTGTAGCTGGTAGTGAACTTGGCCGGATTAGCACCCGCAACATTCCCGCGCGGATCAGTGGTCGTCTCCACCTGCCCGGTCGGGTAGTACGTGTAGCTGGTCTTGTTACCCAAGCCATCGGTCGAACTCAGCAGGTTTCCCGAAGAGTCGTACGTGTTGGTTGTGGTGTACAGCGCCTGCGTCACCGCGGTCGCACCCGCGACGTTACCCAGCGGCAACGTCTTGGTCAGCACTTGCCCGGCAGCGTTGTATGTGTAGCTGGTCTTGCTACCCAGCGGGTCGATCTCATTGGTCAACAGGTGCGTCGCAGGATCATGATCGTCAATGGTGGTATTACCCCGGAAGGGGGCGGTGTGCGAGTGCACAAGCCCGGGCGCATCGTAGGTCCACGATTCGATCGCACCAGACACCGGATCCGTCTCGGTCTCGACGTCGCCATCGGGGAAGTAAGTGTAGTTGACGGTGGTGCCGTTCCCGTCTCGCAACCCAGAAATATCAAGGTTCTGGTCGACGGTCCGCGCCGAGCCGTTGAAATACGGATTGTAGTGGCCCATGAGCACGCCAGCCGAATACACATCCGTCCAGATGCCGTTGGCTGGATCCGTGACGTCGGACTCTCCCGAACCGGCCGGGGCGTTGGGCGTCGGCGTCCAGGCGAATTTCCAAGTCTGATTCGAGGCGTCGATCTGCTGGGTTATTCGGCCGGTCGTTTGGTCATACGTGTTTTGCTCGATGACTTGCTGCTTCGGATCAGTGACCTTTGCCAGCCGGCCGCCGGCATCGTAGCTGTATTGGGTCAGGCCGCCGGTGACGTCCTTCACCCCGGTCAGCTGCCGGTTGGTATACGAATACGACACGGATCGGCCATCTGCCAGCGTCACCTGCTCGAGCAAACCGGCGGCCGGGTCCCCAGCCGGGTACACCGTGAGAGCGGCCGCACGGCCCGCGGCATCGGTGACTGACGACAACACCCCAGTGGTGTATCCCAAAATCAGACCCTTGCCAGAGACATCCACCATGGAAGTGAGGCGGCCCGACGCGTCAAAGGTGCGCACCGAATTGTCCAGCGCCGTCACCGTGAAACCGCCGCCGGCCACAGCAGCCAGCGTGTACCGCACCGGCACAGGCCCCGTGTAGGACCCGTCGGGGTTCTTGGTGAACATCACCTGCGCACCATCGCCGTCAATCAGTGTCACCGCCCCCGAGGTCGCGTTGACCGACACCGACGCTTCAAACGGCAGCCGCCAGCCTTGACCTAGCAAGCCGGTCGTGTTTGTTGCGTCCGACCGATACGACCGCGCCAGGGAGAACGGCATCCCCGGACCAGGCACCGATGCATCAGTGGCCTGCTCGGTAACGACACCGGTCGCGGTATTCACCGGATCACCAGCGTACTGCTGGTCCTCGCAGGTGCACTGACCCATCAGCGACGCAGGCAGCCCAGGAGTGTAAACGGCTGCAATGGGCGCGCCCGCGGCCTCGGTACTCTGGCTGCCATCAAAACGGTACTTATAAACTTTGAGATAATACTGCACCCCGACCTTAAGAACTGCTGTGTTTGGATCCGTGCCCGGATCGCCGTACCACACCAGGCAAGACACCGCAGTACCGGGCAGGCTATTCGCGCCTGAGACGCAACCCCAGGTGAAGCTGCCGCTGCCTGAAGGTGTTCTTAGCGCGGTATCACTAAACACGGTAACGCCATCTGAGGCTCGCACCACCTCCACGTGGTAGCCGAGCGTTCCGTCGAGGACATCAGCGCTCGTAGTGAACCCTGCGAACCATGACGTGTAACCCGGAGCGTATTCGAAAGGAGCCGCAATAGGCGTCGGGGTTTGCACAGGAACCGGAGGAATACGATAGCCTGCCGGGCTAGACGCTGTGGTCACGGCCGGACCGATATATTCACAGCCGGAACCATTCGCCACTGCCACCGTCGCATAGAAACTGACACCGAGCTGGACCGCACTCGATGCGCCACCTTGCCCATCAGAGTAGATGGTGACGTCCGCAGACGTACTTGAGGGCTGTGGATAAGCGCACTCACCGAAAATGTAGGTCCCGGTAGGGCTGTACAGGCTGATAAGTATTCCTGTCACCGACGGATCAGTCCAAGTGACCGTCACACCCCACGACGGGGTTTCACCCGAAAGCCCCGACCCCGGTGTCGTGTTTTTGGGATCAACAGCAACCGTCCCCAGAGCCGGCCCGGTTGCAGCAGTGGCCTTAGTCTTCTGATCTATACCATTTAGCGGAATAACACGGCCCGACGCACCGCCTCCCCGGTAGCGGACACCAGACGTAGGGACCTTCGGCTCTCGCGCGGCGACAGCAGGAGCCGCGTACACGGGGACAGGAGGCGTCACAGACTTCGATGAAACCAACGGCTTGAGGTTCGCCCGCTCGCCGGCGACCAGGCTTCCGCCTGGACCCATAGCAGTCTGATCCGCGGCCACCTGCGCCCGGCGCTCTTTAAGCGTCACTGGCTTCGGCGGTGGATCAACCCGCCGCGGCGAGGATGGAAGCCAAGCGATCGGTCGAGGACCACCGCCGTGATGTCCGGCTGCGACTGAAGCACCAACGTCGGCAGACGCCGCTCCGCCAACTGTGACAGCACTCGCCGCGACGGCGAGGCTTGTCAACGCGGCGATAGTCAGGCGCTTGACTTTCTGTCGTAGCATGTTGCCACTGCTCTTTCTTGCCGTACTACCAATGGGCCGTTGCCGTGCGGTGGTGCGGAGAGAGCACACGGGTGGTCCCGCTGTCCAGAGCGGAGCCACCCGGCATGCGAAGCATCTAAGAACTCTGCGACGCTCGAGATTGCAAACGCATCGTCGCGATCACTCGCCACCGTGTCAACCAATCCTCAACGCTCTACGCGAATGAGATCGCCACGCTGCGTAGCCGCTTCGCGTTAGAACCGTGCGATTTCCGACACACCCTTACGGCAGGAGGGTCCGTCGTGCAGCGGTTTAGAGAATCGAACGTTCAGTGCGCACGTCACACGTAAAGACTCAGTAAAATAGTCTTCGGCCCCTGATAACCGCGGGACGGCGAGCCACGTCCGCCCCACAGGCGAGGAATGCTTCTCAGGTCCCCCGACCGGACCCGAGCCCTTGCTTGGACCGCCATAGGCAGGGACGTCCCGCCAACCAAATCCTAATCCGCAGGTTTGATCCACCCCGGGTCTGATGGAGGCCCCGATACCTGGAATGATCTTCCGGGTTGAAGGGATCCACAGAACGATGGCTGCACCACGGAAGTACCCGGACGAGCTGCGTGAGCGCGCGGTGCGTCTGGTCCAGGAATCCGGCTGCCCGATCGCGCACGTCGCCGACGATCTGGGCGTGCACCGCGAGGCGCTGCGCGGATGGGTCCGCCAGGCCGAGGCTGATCGCGGGCAACGGCCCGACCTGCTGTCCACGGCCGAGCGCGAGGAGCTCAAGCGGCTGCGGGCCGAGGTCGGGGAGCTGCGGCGGGCCAACGAGATCCTGAAGGCTGCCAGCGCGCTCTTCGCCAGGGAACTCGACCGTCCCGGACGAAGTCGTGACCATGATCGAGACTCATGGTGACCGCTTCGGGGTCGAGCCCATATGCCGGGTGCTGGAGGTATCGCCCAGCACGTACTACTGTCGCCCGCAAGACCCGCAAGCCGTCGGCACGAAGCCTGCGCGACACCGAGCTGCTGGTCGAAATCCGCCGGGTCCATGAGCAGAACTACGGCGTCTACAGGGCCCGCACGGTCTGGAAGCAGCTGCACCGCGAGGGTATCCAAGTCGCCCGTTGCACGGTGGAGCGGCTGATGCGCGACGCCGGCCTGACCGGGCTGATCCGCGGAGGCAAGCGACGGACCACAATAATCGAGCCGACCGCTCCCCGACCACCGGACCTGGTCGACCGCAACTTCGTCGCGACCAGGCCGAACGCTTGGTGGGTGTCCGACATCACCTACGTCCGCTCTTAATCCGCGGGTCTCGAGTCCAAGTCTCCCCCGGATTCTCCCCGCCCGACCTGGGCGTTTCGCACTAATCGCACTACTCTCCCGATGGCCGGTGGGTCCCGGGTGGGGCCGGGGTGCGCCAGCGCACCACCCGAGACCACTTGTCTCAAATCGTGAGATTTCAGTCCGATTGCGGCAGTCAGAAGGCTGTCATACCTCGGCCATCGCTGACTCCGGGCCGTCATCGTGAGGTTTGACCGGGTGAGGCTGCTGGGCATTTATGGGGATTTGGTTTCCACGTGCTCTCCGGCCGCGGCTCGATGCGCCGCGGTGGGCACGGTGGTCGGGCTTGTCGGCGCGGCGGATCCGTCGGGTGCCAGGAACCAGACGCCCGGCTTTGAGGACGAGTGAGGCGGTGTCCTCGGCGGCCTTACGGGCCACCTCCGGCAGCACGCTGACATAGGTGTCAGCGGTAGTAACGATCGAGGAGTGCCCGAGTTGGTCCTGCACCACTTTCAGATCCGCCCCGGCCTGTAGCGCCAGTGACGCCGCGCCGTGGCGGAGATCGTGAAGCCGCACCGGCGGCAGCCCGGAGTCATCGAGCAGCTTCAAGAAGACCCGGGTCAGCCGGTCCGGTGTCAGCGGCGTGCTGGCGGTTGTCGTGAACACGAACCCCGACGGTGCAACACCCAGCTGCTCATGTTCTCTCTGCTGCTGCACCCGGTGTCTGCGCAGCACCGCCACGGTGGTGCGGTCCAGCGCCACCACCCGTCGCGACGTTGGCGTCTTGGTGGGGCACTGCACTACTCGGCCGCCGATGTTCTGTACCTGGTGCGTGACGAACATGGTCGCCGAGTCCAGATCCAGGTCGCACCAGCGCAGCCCCGCGGCCTCGCCGCGCCGCAGCCCGCGCAAGGCGATCAGGTGGAGCACCGCGTACAGCCGGTGGTCTCGAATCCCGGCCTGTTCTATGCCAGAACTCGGCTCGCCTTCCTTGACCTGCGGTTTCACGATCCCAGCCGGATGCATGCATGATCTTGAACTGTGCTGTTCCGCCTGCTGTACTTCGCCCTGGTCCGCGTCTTGGGCTGGCTCGCTCTACTCACCCGCGGCGACAAAGCCAAGACCGCGGAAATACTGGTGCTGCGGCACGAGATCGCGGTGCTGCGCCGGGCGAACCCGAGACCGCCGAAGCTCACCTGGCCGGATCGGGCGATCCTGTCCGCACTGACCCGGCTCCTGCCCCGTGAGCTGCGCCGACATCGGCTGGTCACCCCGGCGACGCTGCTGGCCTGGCACCGGCGGCTGGTGTCGACGAAGTGGACCTACCCGAACCGGCCCGGACGCCCGGCCGTCACCGAGGAGATCCGGGCACTGGTCCTGCGCCTGGCCGCCGAAAATCGCCGATGGGGCTATAAACGGATTCAAGGCGAACTTCTCGGCCTCGGACACAGGGGCGGGATCGGCAGCATCCGCCGGATCCTCGCAACCACGCGGCGCCGGACGCCTCCGCGACCGCACGCCGATCCGTCGTGGAAGACGTTCCTGGCCACCCAAGCCGAGGGCCTGCTGGCCACCGACTTCTTCCACATCGACACCATCAACCTGCGCAGGCTCTACGTCTTGTTCGTGATGGAAGTCCGGACCCGCCACGTACACATCCTTGGTATCACCGCGAACCCCGACGGCGCCTGGACCACCCAGGCCGCCCGAAATCTCTTGGCGGACCTGGGCGATCGCGTCAGTGAGTTCACGTACCTGCTTCGCGATCGGGGCGGCCAGTTCACCGACGCCTTCGATGGCGTGTTCGCCTCCGAGGACGTGGAGGTGAAACGGAGTCCGCCCCGGCTTCCTGCGGCCAACGGGTACGCCGAGCGCTTCGTGTGCAGCGTCCGCGAGGAGTGCACCGACCGGATGCTGATCTACAACGAACGGCACGCAGTCACGGTCCTGGCCGAATACGCCGAGCATTTCAACACCCACCGGCCCCACCAAGGTCGCGGCAACGTGCCGCCCGACCACGACGAGGCTGTCGTGATCCCTCTGGATGCTGCGATCCGCCGCCGCGAGAGACTCGGAGGCCTCATTAATGAGTATCAGAGAGCTGCTTGACCGGCCGAATGAATCGCCAGGTCAACAGCTATAGCGGAGTTTTGGCATAGTACACGGCCCACAGCCGTGTAACTTCCTAAGCAGTTACGGGGCGTCACACATGCCAACCTCTATCATGAGCAAACCCGCGCAGATCATCGGCTACGACCCCACCATTCTCCCAGGCACCGCGAAGGAGGCTACCCCAAAGTTCCGCCTCACTGGGATTCACAATTGCAATGACCTCGATATCTCTCTGCTGGAAATCAATCTCCCGCGACAATCGCGCCCCCCTGATGCCCGGTGGATTTGGACCGTCACAGAACGCATCAAGACTCGTCCATGCGTTGAACGAGTTAAACATGACGAGCCGCGCCTCGCTAGGAATATCATCGACGCTGGAAATCGACCACGTTGAGAGCGCTACGGACGCACCTTGGAAATACTCCACCCGCCCAACATCGTCAACGTGATAGCCGTAGAGAAACCGCTTCAACTCCTCCGGAACGGATAAATCTGAATCCAGCCGCGACATCACTGTCTCAAGGTAGCGATCCAGCTCAAGGGCTACTGGAAACTGACCCAATAGCCCGACTCGCGACAACCGAGCTCCACACAGGGCACTGTAAGCCCTGAACTTCCACGGTTCATCAATGAGCTCCAGGCGCGGAATTGTACCCATCCCATCCCTCTCTAATGCCCGCCGGCCAACGACACTTATCTACCATCTTGGCACATCATACTCGGTCCCTGGGGCCACCATTAGGCGATAGTTAGTATAGCCTCGAGAGGAGAGCCTGGCGCCAACATCGCTATCAACGAGGTCAAAGTCCTCAATACTAGATTTACAAGGCTCACACATATTAGTCGAAGAGCCAACTTCTTCGGGCACATATCCCCTTTCGCGCATTTCCTCGGCGAGGGTATCTTCGGCGTGACCTTCGCCGTTAATGTACTCCTCGCCTTCTCCAAGCGGGTCGATCCCGCCAAGATCTGGATTCCATTCTGCCGGAAGGTCCGGTAGTTCCGTGGCGACCCATATTTCCGTATCACCTCCGACAGCAGGGCTGACCCTGGCTACAGCCACTGTCGTCTTCTTCTCGCCCTTTGAGTTCGGAGCTCGTGTCTTATTTAGGTCGTCGGCCCTATCCATGGTCGAGCCCGGACCGCAGTTGTGGACCAGGACGGGTATAGCGCCCGCTTCGACATAGTAGGTGTGGAGTCCGTCGACGGTGAGGTTGTAGGTACGGACGGACTGGGTGAAGTTGTTCACAGCCAGCAGGACTGCGGTGCCGCCCGGGGTTTGCAGCACGTCGCCGGGCTTGAGATCGCCAGCAGGGACCCAGGCCTTGGCGGTGAGGTCGTAGAAGATGTGGTGCGATGTGCCGGTGAGTTTCCCGACCGACTTGCCTGACTTGATCGTCAGGGTAGTGAAGTCCCGGTCTGTGTCGGTGACGTGAAGCGTCGTGACGGTGTGAGTCTGAGTGCCGTAGCCATCGGGCACTGCGGAGACGACCTTGTCCCGCACCTTCACCTGACTGATTGGCTCCGAGGAACCGTCGGCAAGAAGGACAGGCGTGTCACCTACAAAGCTGTTCGGTTCTTCGCAGTCGAGCTTCCCAGTCGGGTCGCTCTTCTCGCTTTTACCCTTCTGTTCGTCGTTGCCAGATTCCCCGCTGTGCTGTCCTTCTTCAGAGCTTCCACTGCTTCCTGTCTTGGGGAACTTCTTGTTGCTGCGCCACGGTTCGGTTGCGGAGGTTCCGTCGTCGTCGTTGCTTACCGGCTGGACGTTGTCATCGTTTTCGTCGCTGTTCTCGTCGCTGTTGCCGCTCTTACCTTGTTCGCTGGAGGAGTCTCCGCCTTCGCCGGAACCTCCGTCCCCAC
>NZ_JAAFZA010000449.1 GCF_015356865.1 Catenulispora pinisilvae | reverse complement strand
GCCCCGCACGTCGCCGGGAGCCTGCCCGGCCCCCGCTCGGCGCAGTTCCTGGCCCGCCAGCAGGTCTACGAGTCCAACGCCCGCAGCTACCCCAGGCGATTGCCGATAGCCATCGAGGAAGCCTCCGGCGCCCTGGTCCGGGACGTCGACGGCAACGTCTTCATCGACTTCCTGGCCGGCGCCGGCGTGCTCTCCCTGGGCCACAACCACCCCGAGCTGGTGACCGCCGTCACCGAACAGCTCAGCGTGCTCACCCACGGCCTGGACTTCCCCACCCCGGTCCGGGAGGACTTCGTCGAGGCCCAACTCAGCATGCTGCCGGACGCGATGCGGGACCGCATGAAGATCCACTTCTGCGGTCCGACCGGCGCCAACGCCGTGGACGCCGCGCTGAAGCTGTGCAAGACCGCGACGGGACGCGGCGACATCATCTCCTTCCAAGGCGGCTTCCACGGCGCCAGCCACGCGGCCATGGCACTCACCGGTCTGGTCTCCCAGAAGCGGCCGGTGGCCAACGGCGTCCCCGGAATCCACTTCTTCCCCTACTCCTACTGCGCCCGGTGCCCGATCGGCCTGACCCCCGACACCTGCGCCACGAACTGCGCCGACGTCCTGGAACGCGCGCTCACCGACGGCAACGGCGGCGTGCCGCTGCCGGCCGCGGTGGTGATGGAACTGGTCCAGGGCGAGGGCGGGGTCATCCCGGCGACGATCGAGTTCGCCCGGCGGGTCCGTGCTCTGACGCTTCAACTAGGAATCCCATTCGTGGTCGACGAAGTCCAGACCGGCTGCGGCCGCACCGGGACCTGGTTCGCCTTCGAGCAGTACGGCATCGAGCCGGACGTCATCATCGCGTCCAAGGCGCTCAGCGGCATCGGGACCCCGGTCGCGCTGATCATCTACGACGAGAAGCTCGACGTCTGGGCACCCGGTGCGCACACCGGCACCTTCCGCGGCAACCAGCTGGCCTTCGCCGCCGGCGCCGCGGCGGTGGGGATCATCCGGCGCGACGGCGTCCTGGACAACGTCGTCCAGCGCGGCGAGCAGATCGCCGACCGGCTCAAGCCGCTGGTGGACGATCCGTGGGTGGCCGAGGTGCGCGGGCGCGGGCTGATCTGGGGCATCGAGTTCGCCGATCCCAAGAACGGCCGGACCGCGGGCGCCCTGGCGGCCGCGGTGCAGGCGGCCGCGCTGCGCGGCGGGCTCATCGTCGAGCTCGGCGGACGGGACGACTGCGTGGTGCGGATGCTGCCGCCGCTGAACGTCACGGCCGGCACCGTCGAGACGGCGTGCACGATCCTGCTGGAGGCCATCGGCACCGCGAAAGCCAATCACCGGGAGGCGTGAGCAGATGAGCCTGATCGTGCAGAAGTTCGGTGGTTCGTCTGTGCAGAGCACGGAGCGGATCAAGAAGGTGGCCGAGCACATCGTGGCCACCCACCAAGCCGGGCACGACGTGGTCGTGGTGGTCTCCGCGATGGGCGACACCACCGACGACCTGTTGGACCTGGCCACAGACGTGACGGCCACCCCGCCGCCGCGCGAGTTGGACATGTTGCTCAGCGCCGGCGAGCGGATCTCCAACGCCCTGATGGCGATGGCCATCGAGGCCCTGGGCACCCCGGCGCGGTCGTTCTCCGGTGCCCAGGCGGGCATCCGCACCGCCGCGACGCCCGGGCGCGCGCGCATCACCGAGGTCGTGCCGGACCGGGTCCGGCAGACCCTGGACCGCGGCGCGATCGCGGTGGTCGCCGGGTTCCAAGGCGTCCATCGCGACGAGTCCGGGGACAGCACGGTCACGACCCTGGGACGCGGCGGCTCGGACACCACCGCCGTGGTGTTGGCCGTGGCGCTGAAGGCTGATCTGTGCGAGATCTACACGGATGTCGACGGCGTCTACACCGCCGATCCCCGCATCGTCCCCGACGCGCGCCTGATGGAACACGTCAGCTACGACATCATGCGGGAGCTGGCTGTCAGCGGCGCGAAGGTGCTGGCGCCGCGCAGCGTGGAGTACGCGGCGCGGCACGGGATCCCGATGCGGGTCCGGTCCTCGTACAACGCCGAGCCCGGGACGATGGTCTCCGGGTCGGTGGGCCGGCTGTCGGCCGAGTACTCGGCGGTGGCCGGGGTCGCGCATGACGCTTCGAAAGCGAAGATCACGCTGTGCGGGGTGCCGGCGGGCTCACCGGAGCTGACCGCACGCATCCTTCAGGTGGTCGCGGGGATCGAGGCCGAGCTGCACTACTCGGTCCTGGACGCTTCCTGGGCCGTTCAAGGGCGATCCGACATCTCGCTGGTGCTGCCGGCGCAGGACGGACCGCCGGTGATGCGGGCCCTGCGACAGGCGAGCGCGGAACTCGGGTTCGAGGATCTGCGTTACGCGGAGCGGATCGGCAAGCTGTCGCTCATCGGCAGCAGTCTGCTGTCCCAGCCGGGTGTGCTGGCCACGTGCTGCGAAACCCTCGCCGCGGCCGGGGTGCATCTGGAGACCATCTCCACCTCGGACATGCGTTTCACCGCGTTGTGCCCCGCGGACCAGCTGACGGACGCGGTGCGGGCGTGGCACGCGGCTTTCGGTCTCGGTGCGCCGGAACTCGCCGCGGTGCATGCCGGGACGGGGCGGTGATCAGGGTTCGGCGATAGGTCGGCGATGGTTCGGCGATATTGATCAGGGTTCGGTGACAGTGCTTCGGTAGCGGTTCTTCGCTTCGGCAGCACCTCTTCAGCGGCCTCGTGTTCCCGTCAACGGCGTCGGGGGCACGAGGTCTTGCGTAGCGCCATAAGGGTGAACACGCCCTGCTCCACCATGGTGCTTCGTCCTAACAAATACGCATGTTGATCCAATGGCGCGTACCCACCGCGCGAGAGAGTCGCGGTGCGACCACAGGATCAGGGGTTCGCGATGAAGTTGAGGCTCCGCATCGGGCGGCAGCAGGCCAAGGCAGTCGACACCGACGTGGTCGGGACCGGGAGTGGCCCCGCCGACCGTGTGCAGGAGTCTCGATCCGCCGGGGCCGCGGCGCCCGGGCGCGTGCCGGTTCCGCGTGTTTCGGAGCTGGGCGCGTCGGAGCCGGGGACGTCGGACCCGAGCACCTCGGACGCTCGCGCATCGAACGTCCGGGTGGTGCGTGCCGGGTCCTACTGTCGCGGAACCGATGTCGGCCAGCGAGCGGTGACGAACACCGGGCGCGCTGTCGTCGCGGTCCACGCCGGCCACTGCGGCCGGTGGGCCTACGCGTGAGTCGTGGGTGAGCCGTAGGTGAGCCGTAGGTGAGCCGTAGGTGAGCCGTAGGTGAGCCGTAGGTGAGCCGTAGGTGAGCCGTAGGTGAGCCGTAGGTGAGCCGTAGGTGAGCCGTAGGTGAGCCGTAGGTGAGCCGTAGGTGAGCCGTAGGTGAGCCGTAGGTGAGCCGTAGGTGA
>NZ_JAAFZA010000448.1 GCF_015356865.1 Catenulispora pinisilvae | reverse complement strand
GTGAGCCGTAGGTGAGCCGTAGGTGAGCCGTAGGTGAGCCGTAGGTGAGCCGTAGGTGAGCCGTAGGTGAGCCGTAGGTGAGCCGTAGGTGAGCCGTAGGTGAGCCGTAGGTGAGCCGTAGGTGAGCCGTAGGTGAGCGGCGCTAGATCCACTTCAACGCTTGCGCAATCGCTTGACTAATCGGCCGAGTCAGGCGTCTACTTGAGCACTACGGTTGCGCGCCGCGACGCGCCGGGCCACGGGAGGTGAGCGACATGGGTTCGGGTCATAGTCACAGTCCCCGTTGTCACATTCGCAGTCCCCGTTCCCCGTTCCCGCGCCCCGAAGTGGACTCACCTTCCGCGTAACGGCCCTGGTCTTCTCAGGCCGGCGGAGCCCCGTCGGCTTCCGGGCTTCCTTTGCCGTGCCCCCGGGCACGTCCGGAGGTGTTCGCCCATGACCGTGACTCTGACCATCTCGGGTCTGCCGAAGGCCTCGGTGCCCGGTATCGACCTGGCACGCATCAACCTGGCACGCATCGACCTGGCCGGCGTGGCCCGCGCGCTGCGCCCGCTGCTCACCCCGGCCTTGGTCGGGGCCGCCGAACTGGCCGGCCTCGGGCCGATCGTCCCCATCCTGCTGACCATCGCGGCGACTGAGCCGTAGAGCAGCTAGCCAGACGCGGCGGCGCGCGGCGGCGTCTGGCCGACGTCATCCTCAGCGTTCCCAGATCTCAAAACGGCGGGCGTCCCGCGCGGCGAACAGGATCAGCACGCCGAGCAGTACGTGCAGACCGCCCAGCGCCGCGCCGGCGCGCCAGGACCGCCTCAGCACCGCTGCTCCAGGCGAGTGCCGCGGCGCGGGGTGATGGAGAGCAGATCGCTCGGCGCGTCCAGTTCCAGCCGGTGCCAGCGGCCGCGCGGGACGACGACCGCCGAGCCCGCGGGCAGGAGTGTCATCTCCTCCGCGCCGTCACCGTCACCATCGTTGTCGCTGTCACCATCGCTGTCAGCGTCGTCTTCGGCGGGGCGGAGGTACATGCGCATGCCGCCGGACAGGCAACACACCGCCTCGTCCGCCTCGGGGTGCATCTCCCAGTGGTCGGCGTGCACGTCGGCGTCGGTCTCGGCGTGGAAGGCGGCGGCCTGCCAGCCGCCGTCGTAGGCGGTCGTGAAGCTGCGTTCGCCGAGGCGGATGCTGCCGTCCGGGTTGAAGGACAGCAGCGTGGCGAAGAGGTCGTGCGCGAGGGCTTGATTTTTGTACATGTATAAAAAGTAGCGCCTCCGGCCCTCGGCTGTCGACGCCCCGGGAGATGATGAGGGCATGCCGACACCGTCCACACCCCGCAAGAGCCCCGGCCGGCCGCCCCGGATCAGTCGCGAGGAGGTCATCGAGGCCGGTCGGCGCATCGTGGCCGAGCAGGGCGCGGACCGGCTGACCATGCGGCGGCTGGCCGCGGAGGTCGGCAGCACCCCGATGGCGCTCTACCACCACGTCCGCGACAAGGAGGAGCTGCTGCTCCTACTGCTCGACGAATACGCCGAACGCACGATGCGCCGCCCCGAACCGTCGGGCACGCCGCGCGAGCAGACCATCGCCGCCGCCGCCGCGATCCACGACGCCCTGCGGGACTGTCCCTGGGCCGCCGAACTGCTCACCGCCGACGACCTGATGTCGCCCACCGCGCTGTGGTTCGTCGAGCAGATCGTGGACGGCCTGATCCGCAGCGGCCTGACCCCCGAACAGGCGGTCCGCGGCTACCGCGCGATCTGGTACTACACCCTCGGCCAGATCACCATCACCGCCGCCGCGGCCAACCGCCGCACCCGCGACCCCCGGCCCACCCGCCGCGCCCAGATCTTCACCGCCCTGGATCCCGCCGAACTCCCCCGGCTGGCCCGGCTCGCCGACCGCTGGGCCGCGATCACCGCCGAAGACACCTACCTGGACGGACTCAGGGCCCTGGTGGACGGCCTGATCACGGACCAGGGCGGGAACGCTGACCGTAGCTTAGGTTAGCCTTACCTTAATTCATGCCGGACTCGACCGGCGCTGACGGAGGGACTAGCCCATGACCGAAACGGCGACCGGCGGATTCGCCGCCCTGCTTCGCACCGCCAGCGCGGCCGAGCACGAGAAGGCGGAGGCGTCGCCGTTCGTGGGCGACCTGCTGGGCGGACGGCTCGGCGTCGAGGCGTATTCGGGCCTGGCCGGACAGCTCTGGTTTGTGTACCGGGAACTGGAGCGCGCCGCGGGGGATCTGGCCGGGCATCCCGTCGTCGGGGCCTTCGTCGACCCCGCGCTGTTCCGTACCGCCGCGCTGGAACAGGATCTGCGGCATCTGCACGGCCCGGCGTGGCGGGAGCGGTTGGTGCCGCTCGCGGCGACCGAGGCGTACGTGGCCCGCGTGCGCGGCGTGGCCCGCGACTGGCCGGCCGGCTACGTGGCCCACCACTACACCCGCTACCTCGGCGATCTTTCGGGCGGGCAGGTCATCCGCGACGCCGCCGAGAAGTCGTGGGGCTTCCAGCGCAAGGGCGACGGAGTCCGGTTCTACGTCTTCGACGAGATCGGCAACGTCGCCGCCTACAAGCGCGCCTACCGGGCCAAGCTCGACGCGATGGCCGCCGACGAGGTGGAACAGCGCCGGATCGCGCAGGAGTGCAAGCGTGCCTTCCGGCTCAACTCGGCGCTGTTCCAGGACCTCGGCCGGTGCTTCCCGCCGGCGGCCTGAGCAGGTCCGGGTCAGCCGTCCTGCCGGGCGCGGCGGCGCAGGACGACGGCGCCGCCGCCGGCCGCGACGACGATCACGGCGGCGATGCCGAGCCCGATCGGCAGGGCCGAGGATCCGGAGGAGTCGTGGGTGGCTACGGATGCCTCAGTCTTCGAACTCGGCGCGCCCGAATTCGAAGCCGAAGCCGAACCGGAGCCCGAGCCCGAGCCCGACGAGGCCGCAGCCCCCTGAGAGGACGGCGAACCCGAACCCGAAGCCGGTCCCGAACCCGAAGCCGGGCCCTGAGCCAGTGCGACCCTGACCGGGTCCATCGCCGACCCGGCCGGATAGAACCCGCCGAACGCCTTGGCCCCCTGGGCGGTCAGCGTGGCCGCGATCGGGTTGCCGCCGAAGGAGTCCATCGCGACCGGGAACGTCAGCAGCGGGACCGCCTCGGCCTGGAAGGTCGTGCCGTCCGTCTGCTTGGCGGTGGTGTCGGCGCTCAGCGTGCCGGTCGTCCCGCTGGTGCTGACGGCCAGGTCGGCGAGCTTGAGGTCCAGCTGCCCGTTGTGCGCGGTGATGTGCAGGCTGCCGCCGAAGGCGGAGGTGACGGCGTGGGTCGCGGTGTCGTAGCCCGCGGTGCCGAGCGGGAAGTGGAAGGTGCCGTCGCTGTTCGCGGTGGCGCCGTCGGCGGGGGTGATCACGCCGCCGGTCCCGGGGCTGGCGAGGTAGTCGCGGAAGCTCGCCTTGATGCCCCAGTCCAGCGATCCGGACCCGAACGGGACGGTGGCCGCCGCGGCGGCGCCGGCACCGAGCGGTGCGGCGC
>NZ_JAAFZA010000447.1 GCF_015356865.1 Catenulispora pinisilvae | reverse complement strand
CCCCGCCAGCCACCCCGGTCTGGCCTTCGACCGTGCGAAGATCGCCGCGCTGGTCGCCGACTCCGAGCGCCGCATGACCGCCATCGCCGACGCCCAACAGCGCATGGCCGAGCTCACCGTCAGCACGCGCTCACGCGACCGCTCGCTGTCCGTGGGCCTGGGCACCGGCGGGGCGCTGACCGAGCTCACCTTCCACACCACCGCCTACCGCGACATGGCGCCGGCCCAGCTCTCGAAGCTGGTGCTGGACACCGTCACCGCGGCGCGCGCCGAGTACGCCGAGCATGTCAGTGAGCTGATGGCGCCGGTGCGGGCCGGGGCGGCGCTGCCCTACGAGCAGATCATGGCCGGCACCTTCGACGTCTCCGCGTTCCTGCGCGAGGGGCACGTGGGCCTGGCGGACCAAGGAGATCAGGCATGACCATCCAGGCCGATCCGGACGACTTCGAGAAGCACGGCCGCGAATTCCAGGGCCACGTCCAGGACATGGACTCCATCCACAGCGAGATGTACAGCCTGCTCGACGGCGACATCGGGCTGCGCGGCGACGACGAGTTCAGCCGCGCCTTCCAGGAGAACCACGTCGCCCGGGTCCGCGATCTCGCCGACAGCGTCCGGGGCGCGAGCGACGGCGTCAGCGGCATCAGCCAGGGCATGCAGAAGATGGCGGCCGACTACCGGGCCACCGACGCCGCGGCCACCGAGGGCGTGTCCAGCCTCACCTCCCCCGACGCCGCCGCCCCCCACTCAAAGCTCTGACATGGGCCTCGATCTCCCCGCCCCGTTCCGCTGGCTGTTCGACCTGCTCGGCATAAAGTACCCCGCCGTGGACGAGGACAAGGTCGCCCAGTTCAGCCGGCAGGTCGGCGGGATCGGGCTGCGCATCGACCAGACCGGCTCCAACATGGTCGACACCGTCCGGCGGGCCAACCTGTCCGGCTCAGGCCCGGCGATGGACGCCTACACCGCCAGCATGCGCGACGTCGTCGACAGCGGCATGCCCGGCATGGCCGACGGCGCCCGCACGATGGCCGACGGGATCTACGACGCCGCCCTGCAGGCCGAGTACGCCAAGGGCACCGCCGTCCTCAACATGGCGATCATGGGGCCGACGATCATGCAGGCCATCGCCGACGCCCCGGAGACCTTCGGCGCCTCGATGGCGGTCGCCGAAGCCGGCATCGCCGCGCTGCGCGCCACCATTCCCAAGCTGTTCACGCAGATGGTCGAGAAGGTCGCCACCAGCACCGCGATGGCCGAGGGCAGCGACCTGGCGGTGCAGGGCTACCAGACCCTGATCAAACGCGACCGGGCCGGCTTCGACGGCGCCCTGTCGCTGAGCACCGTCGAGAGCGCGGTGGCCGGCGGCATCGTCCAGGGCGGCATCGACGGCGCCCTGATGAAGTTCGTCCCGAAGTACTTCAAGACCGCCTCAATCGGCATCACCGACCCCGGCAAACTCATCTGGGCCCCGCCGAAGTGGGTCAACATGGCGAGCCAGGCCGGGAACAACACGATCACCTCGCTGCTCATGTCCGGTATCGAGGGCGCGCCGATCAACGGCATGAGCCTGCTCATGGGCGGGGCCCTCGGCGCGGGCATGGGCGGCCTGGGCCGCGGCCCCGGCACCAAGATCGAGCCGTTCGACGACTCCCATATGAACGAGACCTTCCTCAACGGCGACAGCTGGGTCCGTCCGAACGGCGCCTACACAGACAACAAGACCGGCAATGACGACCTCTCGTTCAACATCCGTCGCCAGCCCGGCGCCACCGACGGCACGCAGACCGTCTACTACGGCGACCCGAACGTCACCCACCCAGACGGCACCCCGCCGCTGCCCGAACGGCTCGGCCCGGTCATCGACCAGGTCCAGGCGAACCGCCCCGAGGGCGCGCCCAACCCCCACGTCGTCGTCCTGGAGAACGTCCCTCCCGACCAGTTGGACGACATCAAGACCTTGGCAGCCGCCAACAACGTGAACATCGTCGTCCCGCACGGCACCGTCGAGACCGGCCCCAACGGCACCATCCGGGCGGCCGGCGGCGGCACCGGAACCGGTGAGGACACCGGCTTCCACCTGGTCAGCCCCGACGGCACCGTCGAACACCTCGGCCCGATCTACGACCCGCGCCAGACCGTGGGCGAGCCGATCAGCGGCGGCGAACCGCCACAGGCCCGCGTCGCCCTGGGCAACGGCGGTGACGACTACGTCTCCAAGCAGGTCCCGGGCGAGGGCGACACCACCGTGTCCACGCTGGTGGATTCGGCGCTGAGCCAGGGCGTGCCCAAGAGCGGCGTCCACGCCCAGGGCCTGGACCTGTCCAACCCCTCCGACATCCGCGAGCTGAACAACCGCGTCGCCGACAGCGTCCAGTCCCAGAGCACTGACACCCGCGGCGGTTCCAACACCCTGCTCAGCGATCTGTCCCCGCATGACGCGAACGCCGTGCTGGATCGCCTCGGCCCGCCGGCGGCGTCTTCGAACCCGCACATAGACGGCTTCGGTCCGGCCGCCGCGAACCCGCACACAGTGCACAGCGCCGATCCGACTCGCGAGCCATCGGTCGGACCGGCCGCCGACCCGACTCGCGAACCGTCCGCCGGCCAGGCGCCCGACACGATCCGCGAACCGTCCCCTGGACCCGCCGCCGACCCGACCCGCGAACCGTCCGCCGGACCCGCCGCCAACCCGACCCGCGAACCATCCGCCGGACCGGCCCCCGACCCGATCCGCCAGCCGTCCGCCGGACCCGCCGCCAACCCGACTCGCGAACCGCTCGCCGACCCGACCCGCGAACCGATCGCCGAGCTCGACACCCGCCTGAACCAGGACCCGGCGCCAGTCCTGGCCGCCCTCCAGGACCACTACTCGGCCACCGGCAACCACGGCATGGCGCAGCTCACCACCTTCGCCCAGGACAAGGTGGCCGCCGGCGGGGGCCTGCCGCAGCACAGCGATCTGATCGACCACGCCATCCGCGAGCCCTTGGCCGCCAAGACCCCGCTCAGCGATGAGATCCTGCACACCGTCGGGCAGGCCCTGGGCCTGGATGTGGTCGTGGTCAGCGGCGACAAGCCGGCCGTCCACCTGAACGGCGCCAGCGGCAAGCCGGTCTATGTCCACCGCGTCCCCACCGACGACGGCGGCGACCACTACCGCGCGCTGCGGCCCGAGACCAAGCCGCAGGCCAAGATCGGCCGCCGCACCCCGCACCCGCTGCCCGGCGACGGTCCGAAGCCGGTCCGCCAGACCCCGCGTTCCGACCCGCGCACCGAACCCGGCGGAAGTCCGAAGCCCACTGGGCAAAGGCCGCATCCCAACCCCGGCGCGCGTCCGAAGCCCATCCGCAACACCCCGCGCCCCAACCCCGGCCGCAGCCCGAAGGCCATCCGCCCGACCCCGCGTCCCGGCCGCGGCCCCGCCGCCAAACCCGGCGGCACCCCGAAACCCATCCGCCAAACCCCACGCTCAGGCGCCGGCGCCAAGCCCGGCAACGGCTTCCGCCCGCCCCGCCGCCTCCCGCACTC
>NZ_JAAFZA010000446.1 GCF_015356865.1 Catenulispora pinisilvae | reverse complement strand
TATGCCGCGCGCCTGACGCCGTGGATGTCCGAACGCGAACTCGGCCGGGCCTCGGCGCTGCACCTGGAGCGCCAGGGCGTGCTGTTCGAACAGGGCCGCAGCTTCGAGTTCCTGCTGACCGAGAGCGATGCCTGGATCATCTTCACGTCGGGTTCCACCGGCAAGCCGAAGGGTGTGGCGGTGACTCACCGCAACGCGGCGGCCTTCGTCGATGCCGAGGCCGGTCTCTTCCTGCGCCGCGCGCCGATCGGCACCTCGGATCGGGTCCTGGCCGGTCTGTCGGTGGCCTTTGACGCCTCCTGTGAGGAGATGTGGCTGGCCTGGGGCAACGGGGCGTGCCTGGTCCCGGCGCCGCGGGCGTTGGTGCGTAGCGGTGTGGATTTGGGTCCGTGGCTGGTGGAGAACGGCATCACGGTGGTGTCCACGGTGCCGACTCTGGCCTCGTTGTGGCCGGTGGAGGCGTTGGCTGACGTCAGGCTGCTGATCTTCGGGGGCGAGGCGTGTCCGCCGGAGTTGGCTGAGCGGCTGGCGGTGCCGGGCCGTGAGGTGTGGAACACGTACGGCCCGACTGAGGCGACGGTGGTGGCCAGTGCCGCGCAGTTGACCGGTGTGGGGCCGGTGCGGATCGGGTTGCCGTTGGACGGCTGGGAGTTGGTGGTCGTCGACGATGCCGAGGAGCCGGTGCCGATGGGCGGCTCGGGGCAGTTGGTGATCGGTGGCGTGGGTCTGGCGCGGTATCTGGACCCGTTGAAGGACGCCGAGAAGTACGCGCCGTTGAAGTCGATGGAGTGGGATCGGGCGTATCGCAGCGGTGACCTGGTGCGTGCTGATCCGGAGGGTCTGGTGTTCCTGGGCCGGGCCGATGAGCAGGTGAAGTTGGGCGGGCGCCGGATTGAGCTTGGTGAGGTGGACGCGGCTTTGCAGGCGTTGCCCGGCGTGGCCGGTGCTGCCGCGGCGGTGAAGAAGACGGCCGGCGGTGCGGAGATCCTGGTCGGTTACGTGGTTCCGTCCGAGCCCGGCTTCGACCCGTCGGCGGCCCGTGCCTTGCTGGCTGAGCAGTTGCCGGCGGCGTTGGTTCCGCGTATCGCCGTGCTCGATGATCTGCCGGTCCGCACGTCGGGCAAGGTGGATCGTAATGCTCTGCCGTGGCCGTTGCCGGGGGTGGAGGAGCCGGTCGAGGCGGCGGAGTTGACGGTCGCCGAGGACTGGTTGGCTGAGCGGTGGGCGACGTTGCTCGGTGAGCGTCCGGTGCGTCCGGAGGTGGACTTCTTCGATTCCGGTGGTAGTTCGCTGGGCGCGGCCCGTTTCGTGTCGATTCTGCGGTCGCGGTATCCGACGGTCACTGTGCGCGATGTGTATGACAATCCGACTCTCGGTGAGTTGGCGGCGCGTCTGCTGGCGATGGCGCCGGAGGAGGTCGGTCAGGTCGCGGAGTCGGTTCCGGATGTGGTGCCGGTCAGCCGGGGTGCGCAGGCGATCCAGATCGCCGCGATGCTCCCGTTGGCGACCCTCGGCGCGATGCGTTGGCTGACTTTGCTGGCGTCGCTGGGCAATGTGGTCGATGTGCCGTGGGCGCCGCAGGTCTCGTGGTGGTGGGTGGCGGCGGGCTTCGTGCTCTTCGTCTCCCCGCCCGGCCGGATCGCGATCGCCGCGACTGGTGTGCGCCTGCTCGTGCGCGGCGTGCGCCCGGGTGATTATCCGCGTGGCGGGTCAGTGCATCTGCGTTTGTGGGCGGCGGAGCAGTTGGCGTGGCGTATCGGGGTGCTGACGACGGTGACCGGTCCGTGGAACACGTTGTATGCGCGGGCGTTGGGTGCGCGGCTGGGGCCGGATGTGGATTTGCATTCGCCGCCGCCGGTGACGGGCATGCTGCGGATGGACCAGGGGTCGTCGGTGGAGCCGGAGGTGGATTTGACCGGTTTCTGGGTGGACGGCGGCCGGGTGCGGGTGGGGGAGTTGCGGATCGGCGCGGGGGCGTCGGTGGGTGCGCGGTCGATGTTGTTGCCGGGTGCGCGGATCGGTGAGCGGGCTCGGATCGCGCCGGGTTCGTCGGTGGGCGGGGTGGTTCCGGCGGGTCAGGAGTGGGCGGGGTCGCCGGCGGTGCGTTTGCGTAAGGCTGAGCGGCCGCCGGGTGAGGCGCGCCGGTCGCGGGTGTGGACGTGGGTGTATGGCACGACCGCTGTCGGTTTGGCCTTGTTCCCGCTGATCGCCGCGATTCCGGCGCTGTTGATCTTGGCGGGGTTCGTGCATGCGACGGACACGGTGTGGCAGGGCTTCGGCTGGGCGCTGGTGGGTTTGGTTCCGGCGACGCCGGTGTTCGTGGTGTGTTACGCGCTGCTGACGTTGGCGTGTGTCCGGGCGTTGAGTGTGGGCATGGTCGCCGGCGACCATCCGCTGCACAGCCGCCGGGCCTGGCAGACCTGGGCCACGTTGCAGTTGATGGCGATGGCGCGGGTGTGGCTGTATCCGCTGTATGCGAGCATCCTGACGCCGTCGTGGCTGCGGGTGCTGGGGATGCGGGTCGGGCGTGGCGTGGAGATGTCGACGGTGTTGGCGGTCCCGGCGATGACGACGGTGAACGACGGCGCGTTCCTGGCCGACGACACGATGGTGGCGCCGTATGAGATGGCCGGCGGCTGGCTGCGGGTGGGGCATGCGCGGATCGGCAAGCGGGTGTTCGTGGGCAACTCCGGGATGGTGGCGCCGGGCCGCAAGCTGCCGAAGGAGAGCCTGGTCGGGGTGTTGTCGGCGGCTCCGCACAAGGCCAAGCGCGGCAAGTCGTATCTGGGGATGCCGCCGGAGCGGCTGCGTCGTCCGGGGCAGGAGGTCGACGACTCGTTGACCTACAACCCGCCGCGGCGGCTGGTGGCGGCGCGGGCGGTGATCGAGCTGTGCCGGCTGGTGCCGATGATGGTGACGGCCGCTTTGGCGTTGTTGACGGTGACGGTGCTGGCGCAGGCGGCGCGGGATTGGAACGTGGCCGCGGCGGTGCTGCTGGGCGGGGTGGCGTTCTTGGCGGCCGGGGCGGTGGCCGGGTTGGTGGCCGTGGTCGCGAAGTGGGCTTTGGTCGGCCGGATCCGGGTATCGGAACAGCCGTTGTGGAGTTCTTTCGTCTGGCGCAACGAGTTGGCGGACAACTTCGTGGAGTTGGTGGCGGCGCCGTGGTTCGCCGAGACGTGGTTGGGCACCGCGCCGCTGAACTTGTGGCATCGGGCGATGGGTTCCCGGGTGGGTCGCGGGGTGTGGTGTGAGACGTACTGGTTGCCGGAGGCTGATTTGATCGTGTTGGAGGACGCCGCGACGGTGAATCGCGGGTGTGTGGTGCAGACGCACCTGTTCCATGACCGGGTGATGAGTATGGATGTGGTGCGGTTGGAGGCCGGGGCGACGTTGGGCCCGCAGGGTGTGATCTTGCCGGCGGCGCAGATCGGGGCGCAGGCGACGGTGGGGCCGGCGTCGTTGGTGATGCGCGGGGAGTCGGTGCCGGCGCATACCCGGTGGCAGGGCAATCCGATCGCGCCGTGGCCGGAGCAGGCGTGAGCG
>NZ_JAAFZA010000445.1 GCF_015356865.1 Catenulispora pinisilvae | reverse complement strand
CCCCCAACCACCGCATCCCGGCCCCGGCCGTCGACCGCACCGCCGCCCCCGCCGACGGCGCGAGCCCGTCCACATTCCGCGCCACGCGCGCCAACGCGGTGCAGTGCGCCGGCGTCCACTCGGTGTAGCAGCGCTGCCATAAGTCGGGGCCGAGCACCGTCGACAACACGGTCCGCAACGGCGGCTCCGGCGCCGGCTTGCTGAAACCGGGCACGATGAAGTCGGGCACGTTCAGCCCGTCCGCCGCCATGGGCGCGGTCGGCAACGGCGGCGCGATGAGCGTAGGCGGATCGGGATCAGGCTGCGGCATGACCTTGGTCTTGGTGACGGTGGCGGGCGCGACGAAATCGGCCCGCAGGAAATCGGGCACCACAAGCTCATTGGGATCGATGGGCGGCATCGGATCGACCAGCGTAGGCGGATCGGCCTGCGGCCCGAGCACCACACTCCGCATCGGCGCCACCCGCGGCGCCTTCCGCGGCGCAACAGGCTCGGCACCAGCCGAGGGCTCGAACTCGATCCGCGGCACCTGCCGAGTCGGCGCCTCATCGCGGAACAGCGGCCGCGCGCCGATCCAATCCGGATCCAGCGCACGTTCCTTGCGCAACAAGGGGCGCTGCTCGGCAGGACGCGGCTCGGGCTCATCGGCAGGCTCGGCGGCAGAGTCAGGGGCGGGTTCAGTGGCAGAGTCAGGGGCGGCTTCGGCGGCGGGTTCAGTGGCAGAGTCAGAGGCGGGTTGAGCGGCATTGCTGGTGGAAGTGGCGGATTCAGGCTCCTGTTCGGCCTCAGGTTCTGCCTCGACTTGCTCCGGCTGCTGCTCGGGCTCGGCCTGATCGAGTTCTGCCCCGGCTTGCTCTTGCTCCGGCTGCTGCTGGATCTCGGCCTGATCGAGTTCCGCCTTCTGCTCGGGCTCCACCTCGTCTGCTGCCAGCTCCGGAACTTGCTCCGGCTCGACCTCAGCCTGCTCTTGTTCGGCCTGCTCGATCTCCGCCCGCCGCTTACGCTCGGCACGCTCCCGATCCAGGTACGACCGCTGCCCCGGTCCCTTCGCCGATTCGCGCTCCTCGGCCTCCGCCGGCCCGTGCTCCGCCTCAGCCTCGGAAGGCCCCTGCTCGCCCTCCCGCAAGGCGCGCCGGCTCCGCTCACGATCCAAATACGATCGTCGCCCCACCGGCGTCGTCACCTCACTCGCGTCATTCGCGCCCGGCCTCGCGTCTTCGCGCGTCGGCTCCTCGTCTGCGAGGCTTCCCGGCGGCGGGGTCTGCGACTCCTCCGCGGGGGGTGGCGTTGCGCGGTCGCGGAGTTCGCCAGCGCGCGCTGTCAGTTCGGTGTGGGCGGAGGTCCAGGCGGTGGGGGCCTCGGTGAGGGCCGGGTCGGCGAGGGTGATGGTGCGCATCGCGTGGCGCGGGGGGTGCATCGCGGCGCCGCCGAGGTTGCGGTGCTGGGGGCAGCGGGTGCCCGGTTCCCGGACATGGCGTTGGCACGCGCTGCCGTCGCGCGTCGGTGCCCCGCAGTGAAAGGCCATGGAGGCATGTTCTCGATTACTGCTCGGGTCTGTCATGCGGTTCGTACCAGATCGTTAACACGGGAATCTCACAGTCCCTCAGCGGGTGTCGGTGCTGCCCAGTATCGCCGCGGTCATCTGTCCGATGTCGCCGAAGTGCACGGCCGCGCCGCCGGTGACCGCGGTGATCTTGTTCAGCAGGGTCAGGTCGACGTCGGCGCCGAGGGCGACCACGAATACGCGCACCGGTCGCGCCGGGTCCACCGTCGCCTGCAAGCGCGTGATCAGCTGGTCCGAGCTCATGCTGTTGAGGTTGTCGTCCTTGCCGTCGGTGAACACCACCACCGTGTTGACCCGCGCCGGGTCCCAGCCCTTCTGCACGTCCTGATACGCCGCCAACAACGCGTCGTACAGTCCGTTGCGCGACCCGGCCTTCTCCGTGAGCGCCCCGTACGCCGCGACCATCCGCTGCCCATGCGTCGCGGAGCCAGCGCCGGCGTTACCACCCGAACCCGCACCCGGCTCAGGCGCCCCCAACTCAGCGATCGGCAACACCGGATCGATGACCGTCGTACCGGCCGCGTCATGAGTGGTGGTGAACGTCCACAACCCCATCGCCGCGTGGCTCCCGAACAAAGCCATCGCCTTCTCACACGCCGAACCCGTCAGCTGCAACCGCGTCTGCCCGGTCCCCGGCACCGTCTGCGCCATCGACCCCGACACGTCCACCACCGCCAGCATCCGCAACTGCCGCGTCAGCGTCGCCCACAACGCCAGCGCCTGCCCGGCCAGCCCGTAGTCGGCACGCGTGGCCGCCATCAGCTGGGTGCCGCGCAGCAGTGGATCGGCGGCCAACACCGTCGACGGCGCCCCGTCCGGCGAACGAAAACCCTGACGCCGCAACGCATCCTGGGCATGGGTCTGGAGATACGACAGCAACGAGTTCCCGGCCACCGCGTGCGCATCATCCGCCCCGTTGAGCAGCACCATCGGGTAGTCCAGCGAAGCCGAGGCATCCGACGGATACAACGCCGTCAACGGCACTGCGGGCTTGTGGCTGTTGTACTGGAACACCGCCTGCTCCGAAGCCGGAAACACCTTCCCCGCCAAGGCCGTCATCGACGCCGCGACGTTGTTCGCCATCCCCTTTACGAACCCGGTGATCCCGACCTTCAGCTGCGGATCGTTCACCGCTCGTGTGAGCATCCCGTCCAGTGCGATCAGCGCCGACAGCCCTGCCGCGTCGTGCGTCGGATCAGCGATCGCCACCACCGGCCCGCCGGTTGGAGTGCCCGGCGTGCTCGGCGCACCCGCAGCGCCCGCAGCACCCGCAGCGCCCTGAGACTGCGCCAAAGCCAGCTTCACCAACTGTTCCCAACTGAAGGCGCCCGCCCCGCCCAACGCATCCGCCACCGCCTTCGGCGCCGCCACCACGGTCGGCGAATCAGCCACCGAACTCCCGTTCTGCGGCAGCGCCGCCTGCCCGGCGGCGGTGGCCCGCGCCAGCTCCAGCCACAGCGACGTGTCCGGGATCCACACGTCCGGCCGCCCGCTCACCCCCGCCGGAGCCGCGCCGCCGCCGGCCAGGTACCGCGCCATGTCCGCCGAGTCGGCCGCCGTCATCAGCACCCGCACACACGGCACCGGCTGCGGCGCGAGCACCGGTGCCAGCACGCTCGCCAGGTCCGGCGCGACCACCGCCGAGACCGTCGTCGGCCGCGAGGGGCAGGAGACCGAGGCGGCCGCGGTGCCGGACGGGGGCCGGTGCCGTGCCGAGTACCAAGCCGCCCCGCCCGCGGACGCCGCCAGCACCAGCACCACCACGATCGTGATCGGCAGCGAGATCCGGGCGCGACGCCGCGGGGAGGAACGGTGAACGGGCCCGTGCGCCATGCCGGCGGTTCCTTCCGTGTGACCTGTGACACTCGTGGAACGCGCGCAGGCTATTGGGTCAGGGCCCGGATTTGAAGACATCGCGCGTTGATGACATCGCGCGGCCGCCGCCGCACACTGCGGCCACCGCCGCGCACCGCGGCCCGTCCCCGGCC
>NZ_JAAFZA010000444.1 GCF_015356865.1 Catenulispora pinisilvae | reverse complement strand
CTCGAACGCAACGGCAACAGCCTCCGGCGAACGCCGCACCTGCTCCTCAAACAGACTCACCAACGTCGCATCAGGCACCGCATGAGCTGTGTCGTTCCACTCCGTCAGTACCTTGTGACGCTCGGCCGCATCGAGCAACTCCAGCCGCCCCACGGCCAGTTCGGGATCGGTCGCCACGGCTCGCACCAGCCGCCGCAGCCAGCCCAGAACCTGCTCGGCCAGCCTCGCGTCGACCGCGTCCGGCCGGTAGTCCAGCCACAACCTCAGCCGTTCCCCCGGCACCACGACGAGCCTCATCGGGTAGTGCGCGGCGTCCTTCACGTCCACCGCCACCAGGCTCAGCCCGGTCCCTGACAGCTCCGCGGAGTCGGGATCGAGCGGATAGTTCTCGAACACGACGCAGGTGTCGAAGAACTCGGTGACCCCGGCCAGACGATGCAGCTCTGACAGGCCGAAGTGCTGATGGTCGAGCAGCTGCGCCTGCTCGTCCTGCAGTCGCTGGAGGGCGGCGAACAGTGGTTCGGCGGGGTCGACGCGCATCCGCACCGGGATGGTGTTGATGAACATCCCGATCATCGACTCGGCGCCGTCCAGGGCTGGGGGGCGACCGGAGACCGTGGCGCCGAACATGAGGTCGTCGCGGCCGGTGAGGCGGCTGAGGACGATGCCCCAGGCGCCCTGGATCGCGGTGTTCAGCGTCAGGCCGTGACCCCGCACCTGTCGGACCAGCTCGGTGGTCTCCTCGGCGGACAGCTCGGCCGCCAGCCGGATCGGGCGGGCCGAGGCCTCGTGGGCCGCGGATCCGGCCACTCGGGTCGGGCCGTCGAGGCCGGCCAGCACCGCGCTCCAGGTCTTGCGGCCCACCTCGTGATCACGGGATTCGAGATGGGCGTAGTAGTTCCGGTAGGGAATGGGCGGCGGGAGCGCGGACTCGTCCACGCCGAACAGGGCCAGGGCGAACAGCTCCCGCATGAGCAGCGGGATCGACCAGCCGTCGAGGATCAGGTGGTGGTTCGTCAGGGCCAGACGATGCAGGTCCGGGGCCAGACGGATCAAGGTGAAGCGCAGCAGTGGCGGCCGCGCCGGGGCGAAGCGGGTGGTGTACTCCTGGTGCAGAACACGATCGGCCTCATCGATACCCGCCTCGCGGTCAAGGTGGCTGAGGTCGACCTCCCGCCAGGGAAGAGCGGTCTCCGTCGGAATGATCTGGATCGGTTCGCCGGTCGCGCGGTGGCGGAACGCCGCCCGCAGGTTGGGATGCCGGCGCAGCAGGGCTTCGGAGGCGCGGCGCAGGCCGGCCGCGTCAAGAGCACCCTGAAGATCGAAGACCCACTGGACCATATAGACGTCCGCGCCCGCGAGGTCGAACTGGGAGTGGAAGAGCATGCCCTCCTGGAAGGAGGACACCGGCAGGATGTCTTGGATGCGCGGCTTGCCAGTCACAGGTCGCTCCACTCGCCGAGTTCGTCTTCCAGAGCGTCGATCTCGCTCTGGCTCATGCCGGTCACCGAGAGGTCCGAGGGCGTGAGGCCGCCCGCGCCTGGCCGTTCCGTATATCGGATCAGCGCGCCCAGCGCGCGGAACCAAGTCTCGGCCAGGTCGCCGATCGTCTCCCGGGGGAACAGCGCCGCCGGCCAGGACCAGCGGACGGTGAGCCGGGACTCGTCATCGCGGCCTTCCGTCAGGGCATTGATCTCGACGGCGTGCCGCACGGCGGCGGCCGGGTCGGCACCGCCGGCCAGGCCGAACTCGGGCACCGGGGCCCAGGTCCGCCCGGCGGAACCGGAGGTGACTTCGACCCGTCCGAGATAGTTGAACAGGATCTGCGGGCTCGGAAGACGCGACAGTTCCGGGCCGGTGTCCGGGTTCAGATAGCGCAGCAGGCCGAAGGCCTGGCCGTGGGCACTGCTCTCGCGGATCTGCTCCTTGACCCGCTTGAAGCTGTCGCCGACCGCGGACCCGCCGGCCCACAGGTCTGACCAGTCGTCGACCGCGGGGTCGAGCGCCATCGGATACAGGCTCGTGAACCAGCCGACGGTGGTGGACAGGTCGGCCGACCCGGGCAGTGAGTCCCGGCCGTGAGTCTCCACGTCCAGCACCACCGGCGCGTCCGGAACCCCGCCGGCACGGCGTCGCCAGTCCGCGACCGCCAGGGAGAGCGCGGTGAGGAGGACGTCCTGGAGTGTCGCGTGGAACACGGCCGGCACCTTGGCGGCCAGGACCGCGGTCTGGTCCGCGGGCAACGACAGCGTGAGGTGTTCGAGCGTGGCGACGGTATCGCGGTCCGGGGCGGGCGCGAAGGGCCCGATGGACGGCGCGGCGGTGAGCGCCGTGACCCAGGTCGGCAGGGTACTGACTCGGTCGGGGTGCTGGGACAGGCTCGGCAGCCGGCTCGCCCATTGCCGGAAGGAGGTGCCCGGGCGGCTCAGGACCGGGGCTGTGCCCGCGGCCACCGCGGTGCAGGCTGCTGCCAGGTCCGGGATCAGAATCTGCCAGGACACGCCGTCCACGGCCAGGTGGTGCACGATCCACAGCAGTCGGCCCGGCTCGGTGGGCCCGCCGTCGAACCAGGTCGCGGTGAACACGACACCGTCCTCGGGGGCCAGCCGGAGGGGCGCGGCCGCGAGTTCGGCGCGGATGGCGGGGCCGGCTTCGGCCGCCGGCCGGCCGGCCAGATCGACCCGCGTGATCCGGGTGCCGGCGTCCACCGCGCCACGCGGCTGGACTTCGAGGACGGGCGTGCCGGTCGCGGGGGCGGCGGTGACCTTGAGACGCAGCATGTCATGACGGTCCGCGACAGCTTGGAGCGCGGCGCGCAGGGTATCGATCGTGAGACCGGCCGGGGTCTGGACCACCGTCGCCTGGTGGTGGTGGTCGACGGGGCCGACGCCGTCGTACAGCCACCGCGCCATGGGGGTGAGCGGGATCACGCCGATGCCGTCGTCAGGATCCTGCGTTGCCTCGGCCAGCGAGGTCGCCGCCGCCGCCACGCCGCGCGCCGTCTTGCACTGGAACACGTCTTGCGGGGAGATCACCATGCCGGACCGCTTCGCGCGCGCCACGACCTGCAGGGCCAGAATGCTGTCGCCGCCGAGCGCGAAGAAGTCGTCGTCAGGGCCGATACGCTCCAGACCCAGAACCGCGGCGAAATCCTCGCAGAGCTGCCGCTCCAGCGGAGCGGTCGGCTCCTGGTCCGCCACCGTCGTGCTGAAGACGGGCGCCGGGAGGGCTCGGCGGTCCAACTTGCCGTTCGACGTCAGTGGCAGCGCCTCCAGCACCACGAACGCCGACGGCACCATGTAATCCGGCAACGACCGAGCCACATGCTGTCGCAGCACCGATACGTCCATACCGTCTCGGGCTGCCGGAACGATGTAAGCAACCAGCCGCTTGTTGCCGGGACGGTCCTCACGCGCCACCACCGCAACCTGGGACACCGAAGCGTGCCCGGCCAGAACCGACTCGATCTCACCCAACTCGATACGGAAACCACGCAACTTCACCTGATCATCGACACGGCCCAAAAACTCCAGCACCCCGTCGACGGTCCAGCGCGCCAAATCACCGGTGCGATACATCCGCGACCCCGCCGGACCAAACGGATCCGCAACAAACCGCTCCGACG
>NZ_JAAFZA010000443.1 GCF_015356865.1 Catenulispora pinisilvae | reverse complement strand
ACCAGGACGGTTTCGGCTTCCCGACCTGACGACGCAGAATCTCGACCTCATGCCGCAGCGCCAGTATTTCGACGTGGTTCGCGGCGTCGTCGCGTGCGAGGAGCGCGAACCAGGCGAAGACGTTGCCGATGAGCTGATAGATGAGTTTCACGGCCACAGTCGTCGAGCCTGCGGGCCGATCAACCAATCACACAAGCGGGCAGGTCAACGGCCATGCGTCCATTCTGGCGCGGTACAGGGTCGACGCCGGCATTCTTCTCCCAGACGGTGGAGGCGGCGATGGCGATGGCGATGCCGAGGCCAGCCAGCTCGCCGTGGATCCGCCGGTAGCCCCATGCCGGATTCTGGCGTGCCATGTGCAGGACCAGGGTCTTGATGTTCCGGTGCGCGGCCGGACGGCCGTTGATCAGGCGGGACTTCTTCGCCCAGCGGCGCCGCAGCAGGTCGCGATGCCAGCGCAGGATCGTGTCCGGGGTAACGATCAGACGCAGTCCAGCACGGCGCGCTTTGGGTACCAGACCGAGCAACAGCGCGATCATCGCGCGATCTGCCCAGTCAGGGCGCGGACATTTTCCACTCGCAGCAAGTTGGCGCTGCAAGACGGCCAGTTGGTGGCGTAGCAGCAGGATCTCGATGGCCTTCTGATCCTCACCGCGCCGCCACAATCGAAGCACGACGAAAAGGCGGACGGCCAGGACATACGCGAAGCGTAAGCACACGAGAACTCACGATCCCACCGACAGAAAATCGCCGTCATCACGATCCGGAAATACCATCTGACCAGCAGGACGAGGTTCTCGGCAAGGACAAGTCCCACAGGGCTATTCGATGATGCGCACTGCGGTGGCTTCGGGCCGAGCCAGTGCGTGAACGGCTTCGAGCGTGCCAACCTGGTTCGCGGCGTCGACGGCGAGCGTGGTGCGTTCCAGGTCCAGGCCGGTCTTCTCGGCGCACCAGGTGACCCAGTGCGGAAGCAGAGCGAGCATCTCCCGGGTGTACTCCGGGATGAACTCGTCGGTGAGGAGCACGGCCACGGTGCGGATACGGTGCGGGGAACAGGCGTACCGCCATGCCGCGGGGTTGCCGGAGATCCACTGGTCGACGAGGGAGTACACCGAGTCCTGGTCCGGCAGGGGACCTCGGCCGTGCTGTCGGCACCAGCCAGCGAATCGGTCTGCCACTTCGACGATCTGCTCCGAGGTCGGCCGGTCCCGGGTCGGCTTCCGCCTGCGGCGCCCGTCGGGATCCACAGACTCCAGCAGCGACGCGGCCCGGTTGCGAGAACGGAAGTATTCGGCCAGCAGTTCCGCCGGCTCGTCGCCGACGAGGAAGCCGTCGAACACACCGCGCTGGACGAGGTCGGACAGCAGTTCCCCGATCAGCGCGAGATCATCGGTGGTCTCCGGCGTCGTGGCGGTGGCGGTCGGGCCAACGGCCGTGCGCCATTCGGCCACAGCCGCTTCGGGGGTGGCGAAGACGCCCGCAGCCACGGTGCGCTGGATTCCGCAGGCATCAATATCCCAGCAGTACCAGTGGGCGGTGTCCGGCAGGCCGTCGATCGCGAACGGTGCCAGGACCGCCCAGCGATCGCCGTATTCGTTGCGGACCGTCATCGGTGCCGCCGTTGGTACCGCGCCCTTGGTCTTGACGTTCAGCCACGGGTAGTCGTCGGCCACGGTCTGGCTCAGCGTCGGGCGGAGCTGCTTCAGGTGTGCGCCGGCCACCTCGGCGGCCCGGGCCGTGCCGCAGGAGGCGATCGCGTGCAGGAGCAGCCAGGCGGGGACCGAGCCGTCCGACGGGGCGGCGATCCGGTCGGCCGCGGCGTCGGCGACCTCGACCAGCCAGGTCGGCAGGTCGAAGCCATCACGATCGTCGGCCAACCGCTCGGCCAACTCAGTGCCGAACACTCCGGCGACGGCGTTCTCCGCGGCCAGTGCGCCGTCGCAATCCCGCAATCCCTCGCAGGCGCCCAGCACCTCCTCGGCGGAAGCAGCCCACCAGTCACGGGTTTCAGTGCTGAACAGCCGGCGCAACTCCGCCATGCCCGCTTCGGCGGTTTGTTCGGCCCGGATCGCCGGGTTGCCGCTACGGTGGGCGCCTTTCACCTTGGCGGTCTTGGACTTCGACTTCTTGGTTCGAGAACGCGAGACCGGCGACATGTCCTCAACGATAGTGGCGGCTGCGGTGGCTCGATGCCGAGAGCATCGAACTTCCCCCTATCGTGGCTGGTCGGCCAGGCAGCCACGACCCTCGACCGTACGGGCCAATGCCGGCAGCCGAGCACAGAATTGAGCCAGCATCGACGGATATCTCGGCACACGCACCGCTGGATTTCGGGTCGATACGCTCACTGGTCGATACGATGTGGGTGATGGTCGACGGTATGAGGTTCGAATCGAGGTGGCCAGCGCGGTGCGTTTGTTCGATTTCGAGCTCGAGCCGGAGGTCCAGACCTGGCTCGACAGTCTGAGCGACGGCGACTTCAAGCGGGTCGATGAGGTTGCCGGGCTGCTGGCCGAGCAAGGCTCCGGGCTCGGAGGGCCGTGGTCGGACCATCTGGAGGGCCAGGTGTGGGAGTTGCGGGTGCGGTTGCGCGACGTCGCGGCGAGAATCACCTATTGGATCCGATCGGACGGGACTATCGTGTTGCTGACGGTGTTCCGCAAGTCCCGGCAGCATGAGCAGGCACAGATCGGGCGTGCTGTACGTGCGCAGGCGTTGTGCCGGGCCGAGCACCGCGGCCCTGCTGACGGGCACTATGAGAGGAAGGCGTGATGGCCGGACACATCCGCTGGGCGCCGTCGCGGGCGTTGACCGCTGATCCGGAGCGCATCGCGATCCGGGAGGCGCTGGCGTTCGGCAAGGCCGTATACGACCGCCGGACCAAGCTGGGCTGGACGATCGAGCAGTTGGCCGCCCGCGCGGATCTCAGCGAGGACGATGTGGAGTGCATCGAGGAGGGCGGTACCGCCCCGACCGTGCCGCTGCTCCGCCGCCTGGCCGCCGCGTTCGACGCCGAGGTCCACCTGACTGCCGGCCATGACCTGGGCTCGGTATGGTTCGAGAGCTCCGCCGCGTAGCACTTCGCGGGCTGCTCGGGACGGCGTGTGAGAGCGGTGTGAGAGCGAACGTCGCGCTCATGTCTGGCATCAGGCGTCATCGACTGGCAACTACGAGTCGAGCCGACTCGGACGAAACGGCACGGGACGTGCTCGGATATCAGAAATTGATATCAAAGCTTTTGTAAACGGCCTGACTACGGATCAGAAGGTTAGGGGTTCGAATCCCTTCGTGCGCACTCATGTTAGGCACACGAAACAGCAGGTCAGAGGCCCCCTACCATCGCAAGTAGGGGGCCTCTTGCTGTCCCGACTCGAGGCTAAAGTCGTCGAAAACAGCCGGTGTGTTAGCGATGTGATAGCGGCCGTACGAAGTCCGTATGGTGACGGCCCGTTTCACAGCGTGCCGACGTAGCGCTTCCCGTCCGGGATCCGGGTGGCTGTCACCGGTTCGGGTGCCAAGTGTTCTGACTTTTCTGGTCTCAGGCGTAGCGTCCGCGACGAGGTGACACGTCCCAAAGTCGAGTCGAGCTTCTTGTACCGTGCCGAAACTAGCGTATACGGGTGCTGACCAGCTGGTTCGCCGAGTTGGTCAGGCGGCTCGGTGATACTCGTAGATGTTGGTGGCGGGGACCTGTCGGCGGCGGATCCGTCCCTCGATCG
>NZ_JAAFZA010000442.1 GCF_015356865.1 Catenulispora pinisilvae | reverse complement strand
GCCCGAATAGCCCCGGCCGGCGGCGGCCTCTACACCCCGAACGCCGCGCCGCTGGCGCCGACCGCGCTGCTCAAGCTGCCGCCGGGCAGCGTGCGCGCCGCCGGCTGGCTGGCCGGCGAACTCCAGCTCCAGCTGACCGGCCTGTGCGGGAACTACCAGGACACCTCGCACTTCCTGGACAAGTCCACGACCGGGTGGCTGAACCCGTCCCAGAACGGCTGGGAGGAGGTGCCGTACTGGCTGCGCGGCTACGGCGACCTGGGCTACCTCACCGGCGACGCCACGGTCCTGGCCGACACCGCGACCTGGATCGACGGCATCTTGGCCACCCAGGCCTCCGACGGCTTCTTCGGCCCGACGTACCTGCGCACCAACCTCTACGGCGGCGGAGCGGACTTCTGGCCGTTCGTGCCGCTGCTCCAGGCCCTGCGCAGCCGCCAGGAATACACCGGCGACCAGCAGATCCTGACCGCCCTGACCGCGTTCTTCCAGTACATGAACGCGCAGCCCGGTTCGGTCTTCGGCATCTCCTGGCTCTCCTACCGGGTCGCGGACTGCCTGGACGTCATCTTCTGGCTCTACAACAAGACCGGCGAGGCGTTCCTGCTCACCCTGGCCGACACCATCCACAGCAACAGCGCGAACTGGCTGAACAACCTGCCGACGCCACACAACGTGAACCTGGCCCAGGGCTACCGCGAACCGGCCGTGTACGCCCAGCGGTCCGGCCAGAACGGCATGACGCAGAACGCGTATCAGAACTATGCGTCGATCATGGGCGCCTGGGGCCAGTTCCCCGGCGGCGGCTTCGCCGGCGATGAGAACGCCCGGATCGGCTACAAGGACCCCCGGCAGGGCTTCGAGACCTGCGGCATCGTGGAGTTCATGGCCAGCCACGAGCTGATGGGCCGGCTCACCGGCGACCCGATCTGGGCCGACCGCTGCGAGCAGCTGGCGTTCAACATGCTGCCGGCGGCCCTGGACCCGCAGGGCAAGGGCACGCACTACATCACCTCGATGAACAGCGTCAACCTCTCGAACGACACCCCGAGCCACGGCCAGTTCAGCAACGCCAAGCCGATGCAGGCCTACATGCCCGGCGTGGACCAGTACCGCTGCTGCCCGCACAACTACGGCCAGGGCTGGCCCTACTTCACCGAGGAACTGTGGGCCGCCACCCCGGACAACGGACTGTGCGCGGTGATGTACGCGCCCTGCTCGGTCACCGCAAACGTATCCGGCGGCGCCTCGGTCACCGTCACCGAGGACACCGGGTATCCGTTCACTGACACCGTCACCCTGACCCTGACCATGTCCGCCCCGGCAACGTTCCCGCTCTACCTGCGGGTCCCGGGCTGGTGCTCGAACCCGGCGATCGCGGTCAACGGCCGGGGCGTCAGCGCACCAGCGGGCCCGGCCTTCACCTCGGTCTCCCGCACCTGGAACAACGGGGACACGGTGACGATCCACATGCCGTCCACTCCGGTGGTCAGCATGTGGGCCTCGCAAGGCGGCGCATTGTCGGTGTCGAACGGCGCCCTGGACTACTCGCTACAGATCGGCGAGAACTACGTCCAGTTCGCCGGGGACAGCGAGTTCCCCGAGTACGAGGTGCACGCCACGACGCCCTGGAACTACGGCCTCGACCTGCCGTCCTCGAACCCGGCGAGCGCGCTGACCTTCCACGCGGCCGACGGTACGGTCCCGACGAACGCCTTCACCCAGCAGAGCGTGCCGGTGAGCATCACCGCACCGGCCACCCAACTCACCGGCTGGACCGCCGACGACCAGAACATCGTGACCGAGCTGAACACCGGCCCCTTCCAAGCCTCCGGCACCACGAACGTCACCCTCATCCCGATGGGCGCGGCGCGTCTGCGGATCACGGCGTTCCCGGCCGCAGCATCGTCAGGCAGCGCCTGGACCCCGCGCAACGGCTACGTCCGACTGCTGAACGCCAACAGCGCCAAGGTCATGGGCGTGTCGAACATGTCCTGGGACGACAGCGGGCAGGTGGTCCAGTTCGACGACAGCGGCACCGCCGACCACGTCTGGCAGCTGATCGACAACGGCGAGGGCAACGTGCGGATCCGCAACGCGAACAGCGGTCTACTCCTCGGCGTGGACCAGATGTCCACGTCCGACTCGGCGAACATCGTCCAGTTCGAGGACAACGGCACCCTGGACCATGTCTGGACCCTGATAGACAACGGCGACGGCCGGATGCGCATCCGCAACGCCAACAGCAACATGGTGATCGGCGTGGCGAACATGTCCACCGCCGACTCAGTGAACTGCGTCCAATTCGACGACAACGGCACCGCCGACCACCTCTGGACCCTGATACCGGACGGCCCGGTACGAATCCTGAACAAGAACAGCGGCCTGGTGATCGGCGTGGCGAACATGTCCACCGCCGACTCAGTGAACTGCGTCCAATTCGACGACAACGGCACCACCGACCACCTCTGGACCTTCCTCAGCGACCCCAGCGGCTGGTGGAAGATCCAGAACCTGAACTCAGGCAAGGTGATGGGCGTGTCGAACATGTCCACCACGGACTCAGCCCAGGTGGTGCAGTTCGACGACAACGGCACCGCCGACCACCTATGGCGGCTACGCCCCGGCGGCGGCCCCTGGTTCCGGATCCAGAACCAGAACAGCGGGCTGATGCTTGGAGTGGACGGCATGTCCACGGCCGACTCGGCCAACGTGGTGCAGTTCGAGGACAACGGGACTGCGGACCACTTGTGGCGGTTCCTGTAGGGGCCGTTCGGGGCCCGTTCGGGGGCGGGTCTTCTTTTGGCGGCTGGGGTTTGCGGGGCGGGTTGCGGTTGGACTGTGGGTTTTAGAAGCCTTTTACGGCCTTCGGTCATGGTTGTGCCGGTTCGGGGTTCGGGACGGCGGGCGTGTTTGTCGGCCGCCAGTTCTCGTGTTCACAACCCCGGCGCATCTCAGGCCTCTTCAACTCCGGCAAGTCGGAGCACGAGCACAGGCAAGAGCCAGGTCAAGAGCAAGATCAACTGCAAGATCAAGGTCAAAAACTGTGATGAAGAGCCCGGCGCCTCCGGCGGGGGCTCTCGGCTCCCTCGGGGAACTGGCGCGGTTCCATAGGGTGGTTGCCTCAGGGCCCTGCGCTGGCGGTTTGTGAGGTGGTGCGGTTCGTTCCCCACGGTCGCGTCGTCAGCCCCAAGGGGTACAGCACCGGTGTCCGGGAGTAAAGTCCGCGCCGTTGCGGTCGGGCGGGCAGGTGGCGGTTGTCAGAGCGCGAACTTGACTCCCGGCCACCGGCGCTGTAGGCAAAGCCCTGCCGACGCGACCGAGGGGAACGAACCGTAAACCGGCCGGATAGGTGCAAAGCCCAGTGGTTCGGTACCGGCGACTCGGCGAGTTCGGCCGCCGGTCCGGCGTGTGGCAGCGCGGCAGTCCCGAGAGTGCGCATTCTAGGCTGGCGAGTGCGAGTGCAGATGCGGGCGCGGGCTCGCCTGGCCGCCAAGGCCGATGCTAGTGGATAGCAAGCGCGCCAGGGGATGTCGGCAATCGGCGGCAGACTGCTGCGAGCGCAAGCCGGTCCGATACTGGATACCGCACCCGGGCATGTTCGCAACCAACTGGCCAGCAGCCCGCCGCCTCACCGGCAGCCGCATCGCTGACCCGTGTCTACGGGCCCTGCGATTGCTTTTCTTCCGGTTGGTTTTCGGTTCGTTCCCCTCGGTCGCGTCGGCAGGGCTTTGCCTACAGTGCCGGTTCTCGGGAGTCAAG
>NZ_JAAFZA010000441.1 GCF_015356865.1 Catenulispora pinisilvae | reverse complement strand
CCCGCCGCCCCATCGCGGCCCTGTCCGCGGCCGGTGTGGCCGCCGCCTTCGGCCTGACCGCCGCCGCACTGTCCACGACGGCGCACGCCGCCGCGGCCCCGGCCGCGCTCGCCTACCACGTCGGCTCGGCCGGCTCGGACATGGTCGAGCCCTGGCTCACCGTCACCAACACCGGCAGCGCCCCGCTCGACTTGTCGACCGTGAAGATCCGCTACTACTTCACCATCGACTCCGCGCCGTCCTACCAGTTCACCTGCGAATGGGCGCAGATCGGCTGCGGGAACATCACCGGCGCCATCGGCACCCTGCCCACGCCGACCGCCACCGCCGACCACTACCTGGAAGTCGGCTTCACCGGCGGCTCCCTGGCCCCCGGCGCCTCCACCGGCGACCTGCAACTGCGGATGAACGCCGCCGGCTGGGCCCCGGTCGACCAGGCCGACGACTACTCGTTCAACGCCGCGCAGACCTCTTACGGCGCCACCAACACCATCACGCTCGCGGTCGGCGGGACGATCGTCTCCGGCACCGCGCCCGGCGGGAACCCGCCGCCGACCAGCCCGTCCAGCAGCCCCTCCACCTCGACGAGCTCCAGCGGCGGCGGCACACCGAACGGCGCCCTGTTCGACGACTTCTCCTACACCGGCCCGACCGACCCGAACCTGGCCGCCCACGGCTGGGCGATCCGCACCGGCGCCGGCGGGCCGGGCGTGCAGAACTCCTGGGCCGCGGACACCTTCAGCTTCCCCAGTGACTCCACCGCGCAGGGCGGGCACGTCATGGACCTGACGGCCTCCACCGACGGCACCACCTCCGGCACCAAGCAGGCCGAGATCGACACCACGCAGCAGAAGTTCTTCCAGGGCACGTACGCCGCCCGCGTCTACTTCAACGACGCCCCGACCACCGGCACCAACGGCGACCACGTCAACGAGACCTTCTACACCATCACCCCGGACAACTCCCTGTACAGCGAAGACGACTTCGAATACCTGCCCAACGGCGGCTGGGGCGGCCCGGCGAACTCGATGTACACCACCACCTGGTACAGCTCCGACGCCATGGACCGCGTCACCACCGACACCACCGGCAGCCTGCAGGGCTGGCACACCCTGGTCGCCACCGTCTACGGCGGCACCGTCACCTACTACATCGACGGCAAGCAGGTGTTCAGCAGCACCGGCAAGTACTACCCGCGCGAGGCCATGACCATCGACATCAACGAATGGTTCATCGACCTGCCGTTCACCGGCGCGCGGACCTGGAACGAGAAGGTCAACTGGGTCTACTACGCCAACGGCGTCGCACAGTCGCCGGCCGACGTGCAGAACGCGGTCAACGGCTACTACTCGGCCGGGACCCACTTCACCGACACCGTCCCGAACGGCTGACCCGACCCCGCTCACGAACGGGCGGCGCGGCCCGACCTGAGACCGGACCGCGCCGCCCCGCCGCCCGGGCACCAGCTACGCCTGGGCCCACCGCACCGGCGGCCCCCAAGGCCGAGCCCACAAGGCCGCCGGTGCCCGACCCGCCACACCTGGCAGAATCATCCGACGTGACAGGCAGCCAGACCCGCCCGGCCCGCAAAGTGGCCACCGCCAAACGCGACCGCGTGCGCGATCACCTGCTGCGGCTGATCGACACCGCCGCCCCGGGCACCAGCCTGGACTCCGAACGCGACCTCGCCGAAGCCCTCGGCGTCTCCCGCCCCACCGTCCGCGCCGCGCTCCAAGACCTGGCCCGCTCCGGCTACCTGGTCCGGCACCAGGGCCGCGGCACGTTCACCAGCCCCCGCAAGATCGACCAGCCGCTGACCGGCGACACCACCGACGGCACCGCGGCCCTGGCCGCCCCCTCGGCCGAGGGCACCTGGACGAGCCACGTCGTCACCTTCCGCACCTCCCCCGCCGGACCCTCCCGCGCCGCCCGCTTCGACATCGCCACCGACGCCCCGATCCTGCGCATCGTGCGGGTCCGGCTGGTCGAGGGCGAACCGATCGCCATCGAACGCCTCGACGTCCCGGCCGCCCTGGTCCCGAACCTGGCCCCGGCCGACCTGGAATCCGGCAACTTCTACCACCTGCTGCGCGACCGCCACGGCATCGCCGTCTCCGACGCCGTGCAGACCATGGAACCCACGGTCGCCAACCCCGACCAGGCCGAACTGCTCGACATCGAGGTCTACGCCCCGCTGCTGCAAGTCGAACGCACCACCAAGGACACCACCGGCCGGGTCGTGGAATTCGCCCACTCGGTATACCGCGGCGACCGGTACCGCATCACCACGCGGCTACACCTGGACGCCACCTCCGGCTGAACCAATACTCTTCGCCACATCCAGCGCCGCCCGGTTGAACGCACCCTGCACGGCGATATAGGCGCGCACCTGCTCATCGGAAAGGCCCGCGGCAACCGCCGCAAAGCCCTGCGCCACCTCGCCGTACAAGGCATTCACCGCCGCCTCGTGCCGCCCGGTGGAGCGCACATGCACCTTGCGCCGGTCATCGGTACCGCGCACCCGCTCGATGAACCCCGCGCGCTCCAGGCGATCGAGCAACGCGGTCACCGCCGCCGCCGACAGACCCGTCACGCCCGCGATCCGGCCCGCGGTCAGATCCGGCTCGGCGCGCGCCAGGTCCAGGCACTTGATGTCGCTGGCGCCCAGGCCGAAAAGGGCCCGATCCGCGACGCGGCCGGGATCGGCGTCCACGGACGGCAGCGCGCCACGGACTCGGCCACCATGTTCGCGTCCTTCCACGCCGACCTCGCCGCCGCCCTGGACGGCGCCGCGGTCGGACTGTGGCATCTGCACAACCCCGCTCTCCCCCACGGATCGGCCGTCGTCGTCACCACCGACGAGCCCGGCCGTTTCGTGATCGGCGGCGCGTTCGACGCCGGGGACGCCACGACCGACCGGCTCACCGAACACATCCGTACCGCCGTCGGCGACCCCGACCTGCCCGTCGAGGGCGTCGAGATCGCCTGGACCAGAAGCGGCGCCTGGATCACCCGGGTCGCGGACACCTTCCGCTCCGGCCGCGTGCTGCTGGTCGGCGACTGCGCCCACCTGATGCCGCCGACCGGCGGCCAGGGCGGGAACGCGGCCGTGCTCGACGGCTACCACCTGGCGTGGAAACTGGCGGCGGTCCTGTCCGGCGACGCCGACGACAGGCTCCTGGACAGCCACGACACCGAACGCCGCCCCTACGCCGAGATGCTGGCCGAACAGCAATACGCCAACTTCGTCCAACGGTCCGACCCCGCCGGGGCCGATGAGACCGTCGCAGAACTCATCGACCCGGCCCGCGGCCTGTTCGGACACGTCTATCCCGGTGGCGCTTTCCTCGCCGAACCCGGACATGCCGAGGACGGCGAGTTCGACGACGGCGAGTTCGAGGATCCCGCTCTACCCACCGCCCGCCCGGGAAGCCGCGCGCCGCACGCCTTCCTGCCCGACGGCAGCTCGACCCGCGACCTGTTCGGGCGAGGCTTCGTCCTGCTCGCCGCCGGGCGTGAGGCCCAGTGGAACGCGGCGGCCGAGGCCGTCCGCCCGCAGGTCACGGTGCACGCGCTGGACGACAACGCCGCCCGCAGGCTCTACCGGCTCGCCGAAGGCGCAGCCACGCTCGTCCGGCCGGACGGGATCATCGCCTGGCGCGGCACCGAACCCGCGGCGCTGGCCGATGCGCTGTACCGGATCCTGCACTGATCCAGCGCTTAAAAAATCATTCCCGGGGTGCGTCAACCGTCTTTGTTGACAGAACACAGGTTCCGGACCTGAACAAGAGGATTCCCTGGACAGAAAATCGGATATTCAAGCCCTGTCTTGGCAATTTCTTGACTGAATCACGCAGAATCCGGCGGTATTTTGACCAGCGGGTACCCACC
>NZ_JAAFZA010000440.1 GCF_015356865.1 Catenulispora pinisilvae | reverse complement strand
CGGCCCCGCACCGACCCCGACCGTCCCTGTCCCGCACGCATCATCCGGTCTGATCGGAGCGCTGCTCACTCACCCCGGTGCCGAGTTCGCACGCCTTGGCCGCACCGTCGGCCACGCCGCACTGTCCTACGGCCCGCTGTGGGGGCCGCTCATACTCGGCGCTGTTGCGCTGGGCCTGTTCGCCCGCGCCCGCCACCGCCGCCAGGTACACGACCGCTTCACCGACAACGCCCGCGTGATCACGGTCATGGCCCCGCCGAAGGTGGACGCCGACGGCGCGGACGCCTTGTGGTCACACCTGCTCGGCCTGCTGCGCCCAGCCCGCCGCCGCCTGCTGGCCGGCCAGCCACACCTGGGATTCGAGTACGGCTGGACCCGCGCCGGACTTCGGATCCGCATCTGGGTCCCCGGAGTCATCCCACCGGGAATGATCGAGCGGGCCATCGCCTCGGCCTGGCCTGGTGCCGCCACCGACACCCAGCCCGCGGCCGAGGCGCCTCTACTCCCGGCTGGCGCGGTCGCGACCGGGGGCCGCCTTCGGCTTGCCCGCACCGAACTGCTGCCGATCGAGACCTCGCACGACTCCGACCCGCTACGCCCGCTGCTGGGCGCATGCGCCGGGCTGTCAGGCGAGGAGCACACGGCCGTGCAGATCCTGGCCCGCCCAGTCACCGGACGGCGCACCCGCCGCGCCCGACGGCAGCTGACCGCGCTGCGCACCGGACGCTCGGCGAGCCCGATCTCGCGTGTGCTGGATTCGCTCACCCCCGGCGCGAACCACACAACCTCCCGCACCCCGGCCAGGCTCCCGGGCGTACCGGCCGACCCGACCAAGAACGCCGAGCTGCGCTCCGCATCCGCGAAGGTCGCCGGCGGGCTGTGGGACGTGCGCCTCTACTACGCCGCCGCCTCCACCGCCGCACCGAGCCCGGATGCGCCGGTCGACCACAGGTCCCCGCGGCTTCGCGGCCGGGCCCACGCCATCGCCTCGGCGTTCAGCATGTTCGCCGGGCAGAACTGGTTCGCCCGCAAGAAGCTGTCCGCACCGGTCGCGGTCCTGAACTCCCGGCGCTTCACCGGCCGCGGCAGCCTGTTGGGCGTGGCCGAGCTGGCCGCGATCGCGCATCTGCCCACCGATGCCGCCGCCCCCGGCGTCGAGCGCGCCGGCGCCCGCACCGCCGTCCCGCCGCCGGGCATCCCCACCCCCACCGGGCCGGACACCACCGGGAACGTCGCACCAGTCAAACCGCTGGGTGTATCGGAGTCGGCCAACCCGCGCCCGGTCGGGCTCGCTGTCGCCGACGCCCGCCAGCACGTCCACATCCTCGGCGCGACCGGCTCCGGCAAGTCGACCCTGATGACCCACATGATCCTCGACGACGTACAGGCCGGGCGCGGCGTCGTGGTCATCGACCCCAAAGGCGACCTGATCACCGACATCCTCGCCCGCCTCCCGGAGACAGCGATGGGACGCACCGTCGTGTTCGACCCCGACGACGCCTCCGCCCCACCCAGCCTGAACGTCCTGCAGCTCGAGCGCCCCGACGAGGTCGACATGATCGTCGACAACCTGTGCGGCCTGTTCGGCCGGATCTTCTCTTCGTTCTGGGGGCCGCGGACCGACGACAACCTGCGCTCGGCGTGCCTGACTCTGCTGCACGCCCCGGAGGCCGCGACCGGCGGAGTGACCCTGGCCGACATCCCGCGCCTGCTCGGGGAGGACGCCTACCGCCGGCGCATGACCGCCACGCTCAAGGATCCGGTGCTGCGCGGTTTCTGGAACCAGTACGAGGGCTTATCCGAGGCTCAGCGGGCCAACCACGTCGGCCCGCTGATGAACAAGCTGCGCGCATTCCTGCTGCGCTCCTTCGTCCGCGACTCCATAGCCGACGGACCCTCCAGCTTCGACATGGAGAAGGTCCTGGACGGCGGCGTGCTGCTGGTGCGACTCCCGAAGGGCGTCATCGGCGAGGAGACCGCCAAGCTGTTGGGCTCATTCGTGGTCGCCAAGGTCTGGCAGGCCGCCAGCCGCCGGGCGAAGCTGCCGCAGCACCAGCGCCGTGACTGCTCTCTATATCTGGACGAGTTTCAGAATTTCCTGAATCTGCCGTATCCGATGGAGGACATGCTCGCTGAGGCCCGCGGCTACAAACTGTCCCTCACCCTGGCGCACCAGAACCTGGCGCAGCTGCCGAATGATCTGCGCGAGGGCATTTCGGCCAACGCGCGGACGAAGCTGTTCTTCAACGCCTCCCCAGAGGACTCCCGGCTCCTGGAGCGGCACACCACCCCGATCCTGCTCGCACACGACCTGTCCCATCTCGGCGCGTTCCAGGCCGCAGCCCGGCTGGTCACCGGATCCCAACAACGCGCCGCATTCACCCTGCGCACCCAGCCCCTGCCCGCGCCGATCGCCGGACGCGACAACCAGATCCGCCGTTCCGCACGCGAGGCCTTCGGCCACGCCCCCGGAACCGTCCGCCGCCCCAACGCCGGGCCGGCACGGCGCGGCGGCCGATCTGCCGGACAGGCACGCCGCACCGATCCGGACACTCCGCCGGCCCCCGCGAGCAACGACCCCATCGGCCCCGAGGCGGCCTGAGCCGAGCCGCTCATTCACCTCGGCCAGCCGGCCAGGCCATCTCCCTCGCACACACCATCGCCTGAAAATGGAGCCCGTCCTTGGCCCTGGACCCGCGGCACATCCCGCAACACCCGAACTACCTGCAGAAAGTGATCGTGAACACCCCCGCGCCGGGCCCACGGCGCGCCGCGCTGGCCGATCTGGCTGCCCGGCTCACCGCCCGGGACCGGTGGCTGCTGCACGCTCTGCGCGAGCATCAGGTGCTTACCGGTCCGCAGATCGCCCGCATCGCCTACACCAACATCCGCACCGCCAACCTGCGCCTGGCGCTGCTGACCAACGACATGCGCGTCATCGAACGCTTCCGGCCGCTGCGCATCAGCGGCAGCGCCCCCGAGCACTACGTCCTGGGCGCCTACGGCGCACAAGTGCTGGCCGCCGAGGCCGGCGTCACCATCAAACAACTCGGCTACCACCGCTCCCGCACCCTGGGCATCGCCCACTCACCGCGGCTGCGCCACACCGTCGGCGTCAACGAGCTCTACTCCCACTTCGCCGCCGCCTCCGCACCCGCCAACGACCCCGTGGGGGCGTTGAGCGCCTGGTGGTCGGAGCTGACCTGCTTCCACCTGTACGGGGACCTCGCCCGGCCCGACGCCTTCGGCAGCTGGCAGGCCCCCGACCCGCGCGGCGGTGTGCGCAGCACCGAGTTCTTCCTGGAATACGACACCGGCACCGAGAACCTGGAACGGCTGCTGGGCAAACTCGACGGCTACGCCCGCCTGGCCCAGGTCACCGGTACCGACACCCCGGTGCTGTTCTGGCTGCAATCCCCGCTGCGCGAACGCGCCCTGCACCGCCTGCTCGCCTTGAACCCGCCGGCTGTACCGGTCGCCACCGCAACCCCAGAGTCCTGCCGAGAATCCGGCATCACCGGACCGATCTGGGACCTGGCCGCCCGCCGCACGAGCCGACGGCTGCACCTGATCGAACTGGCCGCCTACACCCGCGGCACCCGACACACCGACCACGACCCGGACGCCGACCGCACCGGAAGATTGTTCGCCCCGCCGCAACCCCGCCCACCAGCCAGCCGCACAGGTGGAGGCGGAAGCGAGGCCCATGGCTAAAATCGGCGCCGCAGCAGGCGCCGCGCTGCTCCTGGTCATCATCCTGATGGCCGGAGCAGCCGCCGGCGTCGCGAGCATGTTCGGCTTCGGCTCAGACTCCCCACCCACACAAACCGCCGCGGCCGACATCCCCGCCCAATACCTGGTGCTGGACATGCAGGCCGCCGCTACCTGCCCCGGACTGCCCTGGTC
>NZ_JAAFZA010000044.1 GCF_015356865.1 Catenulispora pinisilvae | reverse complement strand
CGCAAACCCCAGCCCCAAAAGAACCCCGCAGCCTTACCTCAGCAGCAGCTCACGCCAACCCGCAGCGCCGGCCGGGAACGGATCCCGACCGGCGACAAGCGACCAGCAACCAGCAACCGCCCCGGCGCGAACTGCCAGGCAAAAGTTGCCTAATGCGGCACTAGACCGCCCCCACCCCCACCCCCGCAGCAGCCCGCTGCGCCACATGACAAGCAGCCTCATGCTTCGGCGCGAGCTCCTGCAACACCGGCGTCTTCTCGTGGCAGATGGCCTCGGCCACCGGACACCGGTCCCGGAACCGGCAGCCCGGCTTGGGGTTCACCACCTTCGGTGGCTCCGCCTTCGCCGTCTCCACATCCACCGACAGCGGCGCGCGGGGGTCCGGCACCGCCGACAGCAGCAGCTGTGTGTACGGGTGCTTCGGTTCCTGGAGCAGGGACTCGGTCGGCCCGGCCTCCACGATGTGGCCGCCGTACATCACCATCACGCGGTCGCTGACGTAGCGCGCGCTCGCGATGTCGTGCGTGATGTACAGGAACGACACGCCCTCGGCCTCGCGCAGGTCCGCCATCACGTTCAGCAGACCGATGCGGATCGAGACGTCCAGCATCGACACCGGCTCGTCGGCCAGGATCAGCTTGGGGCGGTAGGCCAGCGCCTGCGCGAAGCCGATGCGCTGGCGCTGTCCGCCGGAGAGCTCGTACGGGTAGCGCTGGAGGATCTCGGCCGCCGGGTTCAGGCCGACTGCCTCGACCACGCGTTCGGCCTCCTCCAGGCGCTGCGACGCCGAGAGGTCGGTGCGGTGCAGTTTGAGCCCGCGCACGATGCCGTGCGAGACGCGGTAGGCCGGGTTGAGCGAGGCGAACGGGTCCTGGAACACCATCGGCACGTCGCTCCGGTACGCCAGCTGTGCTTTGCGTCCGTGCATCGAGCTCAAGGGCTTGCCCTCGAACAGGATCTGGCCGGAGGTCGGCTTGTAGACCTGGGCCAGCAGTCGGGCGATGGTCGACTTGCCGCTGCCGGACTCGCCGACCAGGGCCACGATCTCGCGCCGGTTGATGGTCAGGTTCACCTCGTCGACGGCGTGCAGGTTGTTGCTCGAGAAGCCGCCGCCGATCCGGAAGTGCCGGGTCAGGTTCACGGTCTTGAGCAGTTCGGCGTCGGCGGGCTCGGCCGCTGGCTCCGCTGTCGGCACGCCCGGGTTCTCACTCACGACTCGACCTCCACGCTCACGGCTGCCGGCTCGTGCAGCAGACACCGGGCCTGCACGGAGTCGACGAAGTACAGCTCCGGCACGTCCACCGAGCACCGCTCCATGGCCACCGGGCACCGGGGATGGAACCGGCAGCCCGACGGGGGCTTGGCCAGGTTCGGCGGCGCGCCGGGGATGCCGGTGAGCCGCTTCACCTCGCCGCGGATCGAGGGGAACGCGTCCAGCAGGCCCTTGCTGTAGGGATGTGCGGACGCGTCGAAGACGGCGCGGGTGGCGCCGAGCTCGACCACCTGGCCGGCGTACATCACCATCAGCCGGTCGGAGAAGTGGCTGACCAGGGACATGTCGTGGGTCACGAAGATGACCGCGAACCCGAGCTGCTTCTGCAACTCCTTGATCTGCGCCATCAGCGAGCGCTGCGCGACCACGTCCAGCGCCGAGGTCGGCTCGTCCATCACGATCAGGTCCGGGGTGAACAGCAGCGCCATGGCGATCATCGCCCGCTGCCGCATCCCGCCGGAGAGCTGGTGCGGGTAGGACTTCAGGTGGACCGGGTCGATGCCGACCAGCTCCAGCACCTCGGCCGAGCGGGCCTTGATCTGCGACTCCGGCCACTTGGCGTGCGCCTTGATCGCGTCCTTGAACTGCCGCCCGATGCTGTGCACCGGGTTCAGGGCGTTCATCGCGCTCTGCATCACGACCGAGAAGTCGCGCCAGCGCAGGGCGTTGAGCGACTTGGCGGTCATCGCCACCAGGTTCTCGCCCTTGAACAGCACCTCGCCCCCGGAGACCGAGGCCGGCGGGTTCAGCAGCTGCGCGATGCCGAACAGCATCGTCGACTTGCCGCACCCGGACTCCCCGACCACGCCCAGGAACTCGCCCTTGGCCAGCGTCAGGTCCACCCCGGCCACGGCCTCCACCGGGCCGTTCTGGGTGGCGTACTCCACCCGCAGGTCCCGCACCTCTAGCAGGATTTCAGAGTTCATGGGCTCACTCATTTCCTCCCACCCCCGCCGGCGACCGCGGAGGCAGGTGCGGAAGCCGGACGCATACGCGCCGCGAGCTTCTTGCCGCGCTGCCTCCTGACCGGCCGCAGTGCCGGGTTGCTGATCTCGTCGAAGGCGTAGTTCATCAGGGCGAAGGCGACGCCGAGGACGGCGATGCCGATGGCCGGCAGGATGGCCCACCACGCGGTGCCGGACTCCAGCGCGGACTGCGAGTCGGCCCAGTAGAGCATGGTGCCCCAGCTGTCGGAGTTCGGGTCGCCCAGGCCCAGGAACTGAAGGCCGGCCGCGGCGAGCACGGAGTACAGGGCGGCGCCGAGGAAGTTGGCGATGATCAGCGAGATCATCGTCGGCAGCATCTCGAAGACGATGATGTAGGACCGGCGCTCGCCGCGGACCCGCGCCGATTCCAGGAAGTCGCGGTTGCGCAGGGACAACGCCTGGGCCCGCATCTGGTTGGCGCCGTAGGACCAGCCGGTGACCACCAGCACCGCGATCATGATGGTCAGGGTCGGCTTGCCGGCGTAGGCGGACAGCACGATCACCAGCGGGAAGGTCGGGATGACCAGCACCACGTTGGTGACGAAGGAGATGACGTCGTCCGGGATCCCGCCGAGATAGGCGGCCGAGACGCCGACCAGCACCGAGACGATGGTGGCCAGACCGCCGGCCACCACGGCGATGATCAGGGGCTCGCGGGAGCCGTAGACGAACAGCGCCCAGATGTCCTGGCCCAGCGAGGTGGTGCCGAACAAGTGCGCACCGGACGGGGTCAGCCGCGGCATGAACTTGCCCGGCGCGGTCGGGTCGGACACCGAGGTGAACAGCGATGGGAAGATCGCCATCACCAGGAGCACGAAGAACATGCCGAAGCCGACGTTGGCCTTGCGGTTACTCAGGAACGCGCGCCACACGCCGCTGCGGCCCCGGCGCCGGCCGGCCGCGGGCGGACCGACCGGCGCCTCCGGGGCGGTCGCGGAATCCGCTGATGTCAGGGTCGTCATAGGTTCCTCACCCCTTCGCCCGGGTCCGCGGGTCCAGCCAGACGGTGACCAGGTCGCAGACCAGCAGCGCACCGAGCACCGCCACCGTGAACAACATGAACAGGGTCTGCATCATCGGGTAGTCGATGCTGTTGACCGCGTTGTAGAGCTGGTAGCCCAGCCCCGGGTAGTTGAAGATCTTCTCCACCAGGATGGCGCCGGTGAGCACGAAGCCGATCGACATCGCGAAGCCGGACAGGTTGGGCAGGAAGGCGTTGCGCGCCGCGTAGTTCAGCATCACCTTGCGGTCGGACAGGCCCTTGGCCCGGCCCATCCGGATGTAGTCCTCGGCCAGCGTGGTGATCATGTTGTTCCGCATGGTCAGCACCCAGCCGCCGATCGAGGTGATCAGCAGGGTCAGCGCGGGCAGCGCCGCGTACCTGATGATGCTGCCGACGAAGCCGGGCGAGAAGCCGGGGACGATCGAGGTGTCGTAGTTGCCCGAGGACGGCAGCCAGGTGTTGTCGATCGTCATGAACAGGATCAGGAACAGCCCGACGACGAAGTACGGCAGCGCGCTGGTGACCACGAAGACCGAGGGCAGCACCGAGTCCACGACGCCGCCGCGGCGCCAGGCCGCGATCGTCCCGATCAGCGAACCGAGCAGGAACGCCAGCACCGTGGTGACGCCGACCAGGCCCAGCGTCCAGGGCAGCGCCTGGCCGATCAGCTTGGACACCGGCGTGCCCAGCGAGCTGCCCAGGGACACGCCCCAGTTGCCGGTGAGCATGTTGCCGAAGTAGTGGATGTACTGCTCGAGGATGTTCTCGTGCGGCTTGTAGCCGAAGGAGGTCAGGATCTGTTCCAGCTGGGCATCGGAGACCCGGCCCTTGGTCTGGGCGCGCAGGGTGTTGATCGGGCTGCCCGGCATGAAGTGCGGGAGGAAGAAGTTCAGCGTGAGGGCGGCCCAGAGGGTGAGAAGGAAGAACCCTACTCGGCGCAGAAGATATCTCAACCCTCTGTCCTTTCGTTTACTGGCGGCGACGGCGAGGTGGCGCGGCGGGCGGCGTCCGGGGGTACGGTTCCGGACGCCGCCGGCGATCCCGCGCTCAGGCGGGCGGTCTCGCGGTTACTGGGCCGGCTTGTAGTACAGGTGCAGCAGCACCTGCTCGTTGTCCGGGTAGTTGAACGCCGCCGGCTGCGCGTACGGGTTGTCCGCCGTCGGCCAGCCGCCGAAGTTCTTGGTGTTGTACTGGAACCAGTCCGCGGACTCGGTCACCGGGATGATCGGCAGGTCCTGGAGCATGTGCGCGCCGACCTGCTTGATCAGCGAGACCTGCTGGTCCTCGGTACCGGCGGTGGCGTACTGGTCGAGCAGGCTGTCCACCGCGGGGTTCTTGTAGCGCTCGAAGTTGCCCGCCGCCGCGCTCTGGCCCAACGGCGCGGTGTTGGCCGAGTGCAGCCAGGCGCGCAGTTCGGTGTAGGGGGACGGTCCGGCGGACGGCTCGGAACCGTAGGCCAGATCGAAGTCGCCCTTGTAGAGCTTGTCGAAGTAGGTCTGGTTGGTCAGCGAGCTCTCGGTGATGTTGATGCCCAGCGGCTTGAGGTCCTGCTTGATCACCGCGATCGAGGCGTCCCAGTCGGTGTAGCCCTGGATCGAGATCATGGTCAGGTTCAGCGGGTTGCTCGGGCTGTAGCCGGCGGTCGCCAGATCCGCCGCGGCCTTGGTCAGGTCCGGCTTGTCGTAGCCGGCCGCCGCGATCGCCGCCGCGTCGTTGTACTTGTCGAAGGTCGGGGTGATCACGCCGGTCTGGTTGGCCGGCGGCTCCTGGCCGTCCTCACCGATCGCCGAGACCTTGGCCTTGTCGATGGCGTAGGCGATGGCCTGGCGCACGCCGAGCTGGCTGGTGGCCTTGTGCGAGGGGTCCAGGTTCGGGATCACCGAGACGTTCAGCACCGGCGGGGACCAGGTGTGGTTGTCCTGGGACTTGTTCAGGTAGAAGGACTTGATGCCGGTGATGAACTGCGAGCCCCACTGCGCCTTGCCGCTGGCCAGGTCCTGGTTGGCCGGACCGTTGTCCAGGTAGGCCGGGTATTCCAGGCTGCTGACGTAGGGCTTGCCGGGCTGCCAGTAGTCGGCGTTGGCCTTGTACTCCATGTTGTTCGGCGTGCACTTGACCGTGTACGGGCCCGAACCCACCGGGTTGGGGTCCGTCCAGGTGTCCGGGTGCGCCGCGGCGTCGCCGGTGGACCAGACGTGCTTGGGAATGATGCCGACCAGCGTGGCGAAGGTGTAGAAGTACACCTGCGCGTTCTGCTTGAAGGTCATCGTGACCTGGCTGCCGGTGGCGGTGACCGAGGTCAGGCCGGCCGCGGACCACAGCGAGTAGTTGTCCAGCGCCGGGGTCTGCTTCATCAGGTTGTACGTGTAGGCCACGTCGTCCGCGGTCAGCGGCTGGCCGTCACTCCACTTCACCCCGTCGCGGATGGTGAAGGTGATCTGCGTCTTGTCGGCGTTCCACTGGTAGCCGGAGGCCAGCATCGGCGTCTCCTTGGCGTCCTGCAGGATGTTGACGTAGATCAGCGGCTCGTAGATGAAGCCGAGGGACTCCTGGTTGAAGCTGGAGTTGTACGGGTTGAACGAGCACGGCCAGGTCTGCCCCTGCTCGTTCGCGATGGTGAGCGACCCGCCCTGCTTATAGCTCGCGTTCCCGGTGGACGCCCCGCCGGCCGAACTCGCCGCGGTCGAACTGCCGCTGCTGGAGTCCGAGGTGTGCTTCGTGCTGGAACACGCGGAGGCCGCCAGGCCTATGGAGACGGCGATCGCGAGCAATGACGACTTGCTACGCCTCATGCTGGGCTTCCTTTCCGGTTGCGGGATGTGGCGCCCGAGTTGGTTGGATTCGTGGTGTGGTGCCTTGCTTCTTCAGATGGTGCTGTTGTGCCGGTGGTGCGAAGTCCCCGATCGTCACAGAGAACTGCCGGGGATGTCATCAGATTGCTTTTGAGGTCTCGGAGATCTCGACGGCGGACCGGGCCAGTGCCAGGGCGCCGGCCAGCGGGGCGTCGAACGGGAACGCGGCCTGTACGAGCTCCGGCGGGAACGGGACCGCGTTGTCCAGCGCGCGGCGCAACGGGCCGTAGAGCACCGGCCAGGAGCGGACCATGCCGCCGCCGACCGCGATCCGGGCCGGGTCCACGGCGATGGCCAGGTTCACCAGGTGGAAGGCCAACTCCTCGGTGAACTCGCGCAGGATCTGGGCGGCGCGCGGATCCTGGCCGGCCGCGGCGAACAGGTCCTTGGCGCCGGTGGCGCCCGGATCGATCTCCTTGGCCCGGGCCAGCAGGCCGATGCCGCTCACCTGGTCCTCCAGGATCGAGCGCTGCCCGGCGAGCACGCCGACGTCGCTCAACGCCCGCAGGTTGTAGCCGATCTCCCCGGCGGCGCCGTTGCGCCCGGCGATGACCTCGCCCTTGGTGACGATGGCGACCGCCAGCCCGGTCCCGAGGTTGAGGTACAGGCCCGGATCGGCGTCGCGGAGCGCGCCCTCGACGGCCTCGACCCGGGCGGCGGCCTTCACATCGGTCTCGACCCGGACCGCCGAGGACGGGAAGGCCTCCTGGATCTCCTTGGCCAGCGCCAGATCCGCCCAGCCGGGGATGTTGGGAGCGAGGTCGACCCCTGATTCCCGGGGGATCCCGATCGTGGAGACGCCGACCGCCAACGGCTCGCGGCCCGGCGCGACCCGGTCCAGCAGGGCCCGCGCGGCGCGCAGCCCCCGCCCGAGCGAGGCCTTGCCGCCCTCGGCGGCGTGGGTCGGGACGGTCGCGGCGCCGAGCCGGGGTCCGGCCTCGGGCTCGGCGACCGCCATCGCGGTCTTCGTGCCGCCGAAGTCGATACCCAGCACAACGCCGTCGGTGGGGTGGGTCAGGGGCGGAAGCAAGCGTCCTCCTCGACGGAGATGTCGTGCATTGCGGGTGGGACGTGGTGCGCTCTGCGGTGGGACGGTGCTGCGAGTTCGTCAGTAAAGTAAACTAAATATTGGGCGGACGGAAGGGGTCGGGAGGCGCGCGCGGGTAACCATTCGGCAACGCCCCGATGGGCACAAGATGCGCATCAGGTGATGTTTCGGGCGACCGAAACGGTTCGAGAAAGCGGACGCGGCCGCTCCGCGCCTCCCGGTTGAACGGGATCGCCTCGGCACGCGTCCCGAACTGATCAGCGGATCGCGCTCGCCGACCGGCACCCGTATGCCAGCCGACCGCGAGTTTCCGCGTGTCGTCAAACCGATTAGTCGGTATTGCGCTCGAATACTACGGTGCATCCAGATACTTCCTCTCAGCCCCCTGGCACCGGCCCCCGCCGACGCCCGCTCCGCCTCGCCGCCTTCGTGGCCGCCGCGTACCTGGTCCTGGAGCCGACCGCGGGCGCGGCGGCCGGGCCGGTCGGTGACGGCGGAGCGGCCCTGCGCCGCCCGGTCGCCGCGGCGGTGGCGCCGACGTCCGACCGGGACTGCGTGACGGCTCCCCCGCCCGCGCGCGCCGTCTCCCGGGCCGCGGCCCGTGGGACGCTTCCGGACACCGGCGGTGGGTCGCAGAGCACGTTCATCGCCGCGGCCGGGTTGCTGGTCGGCGGCCTGCTGCTGCGGGCGGCGGCCGGTCGGCTCCGGCGCCGGGACGCGCGATGAGCGCCCCCGGCCTGTGTTTCAGCAGCCTGTGTCTCGACGGCCCGTGTCTCGACGGCCTGCGGCTGCGGGCCGCTGCCAGTCAGCCCCCTCGCCCGGACGTCCGATGAACGGCCGCCCGATGAGCGCCCGCGGACTGCGCGTCCCCCGCCTGGCCACCGGCCTGGCGTTCGCCGGACAGCTGCTCTGCCTGGCCGCCGTCACCGTCTTCCTGCTGGGGCTGACCGCCGGCGGTCAGCAGCGCGCGGCCGCGGCGACGCGGTCGGCCTGGCTCGGCCTGACGGTCTCGGCTCCGCGGACGGTCAAGGTGGGCGACCCGCTCGCCCTGCACCTCACGGTGACGAACCAGACCGGCCGGCCGTGCGGCCTGGCGCCGTCGTCGCAGGGCACTGTCGGACTCGCGGTCCGGCGCGACGGCGTGCCGCTGTATCCCGGCTTCGCCGTCGTCGAGCCGATCGTGGACATCCGATCCGCGCTCGCCGCGGGCGCGCAGAGCGTGGCTCCGGGCGGTCGGATCTCGCTCAGCCTGTCGTCCACGTCTGAATCAGGCGCCTCCGCCCTGTCCGCACTCTCGCTGGCGCCGGACGGAACCACGGTCAAGGCCCGGTGGCTGCTGGACAAGCCGGGCAGCTACGCGATCGCGGTGACCTACGCGATGCCGGGCGGCCCGGGCGAGTGCCCCGGCAGCAGCGGGACGGCGACGGTCACCATCACAGTCGCCAAGCACTGCGCGAAGGGCTTCTTGACGCCGCTACTTCCGACTCTGCCATGGCTGTTCGGCGGCGGCGCCGTCCTCGCCCTTCCGGCCGCCCTGTCCCTCCTGGGACGCCTCGGCACCCGCCGACTCGTACTCTCTCGCCGCCTCGTGCTCGCCCGCGCGACGGCCGTCGCGGTGTGTACGGCCCTGATCGGCCTGAGCACGCCGGTGGTGGCCAGCGCTGACATCGTCATCGCGGACGGCGCCGACACGGACCTCAAAGCCGACTACAACCAGTGCCTCGCGACGTTCACGACCGACGACCCGCTGGACATCATCCCCGGCCTCCTCCACCTCATCCATGTCGAGATCCACCGGGAGTACGGCGACATCAGCTCGTCGCAACGGAACTTCTTCGACCCCACCCGCCTGGAGGTCTACTGGAATCCGCACGCCCCGCTGGCGTTCATCGGCGGCGTGCCCGAGGACATGTGCGCGACGCTGTATCACGAGCTCATCCACATCTCCGACATGTCCGCGGCCACGACGGACGACGCACCGTGCAGTGACAAGTACATCGTGATGAGGGAAGAGGTCAGAGCCTCCCGGGGAGAGAATCTGTACCGGGCGAACCGCCAACTGATGACGCGTCCGACCTACGGGTCGAAGCCGCTGCCGCCGGGAACCGATCCGGACTACGCCGCCGTCGCCAAGGATTGCGACGCGACGCAGCCGCCGCCACCGCCCCCGCCGGTCCGCAACACAGGCGGGTGCAACATCCCCGATCGGGAGCGTCCGCAAGCGCAACTCCGGGCGTCGCGCCGGGACCAGGAGTCACCGGAGCCTGATTTCAGCGGCGCGTCGTGCAGCACCGGCGACCCGCACTTCACGACGTTCGACGGGCGCCAATACGACTTCCAGACCGTCGGCGAGTTCGTGCTGGCCAAGGCGGACGGGATCGAGGTGCAGGCCCGGCAGGCACCGCTGTTCGACTCGCGGCTGGCCTCGGTCAACAGCGCCGTCGGGCTGCGGGTCGGGTCGGACCGGCTGAGCTTCGCGATGCAAGACCAGGACCAGGACGGCATCCGAATTCAGCTCAACGGTGTGGACATCGTGCCGTCCACGGACCCGCTGACACTGCCCGGCGGCGGCACCCTGGTGGTCGCCGACGACGGGCAGTTCGAGACCAGGTGGCCGGACGGCACCGAGGCCCGCATCGGCACCATGAGCAGTTGGGGGCTCAGCCTCGTAGTGGTCCCGTCCACCACGCTACGAGGCAAGACTCAAGGGCTTCTGGGGAACTACGACGGCGACCCGTCCAACGATCTGGTGACCGGCGCCGGTCAAGTGCTGGCCGATCCGCCCGACCCGAAGCTGCTGTTCGGGCCGTTCGCGGATTCCTGGCGGGTCACCGACACCACGTCGCTGCTTCCCTACCCGCCGGGGACGGACACCGCGACGTTCACGGACAAGACGTTCCCCGACAAGCCGGTCACCCTCGCCGACCTCGACCCGGCCCGGGTCGCCGAGGCGCGGGCACTGTGCCGGGCGCTCGGCGTCACCGACTCCCCCCAGTTGGAGGCCTGCGTCCTGGACGTCGCCCTGAGCGGCCAGCCCGCGTTCGCCACCGCGGCGGAGGACGTGAACCAGCACGTGACCGGCCAGCAACCGCCCCCGGGCGGCGTGGTCGAACCCGGCGGGACCTTGCGCGACGGCAGCCGGGCCGCCGGCTCGCTCGCCGAACCCGGCCAGACCGACGTCTACCACCTGGATCTGGGGCCGGCGACGGTGTTCCGGCTGGCCGACCTCACCAAGGGGGACGGGAACAGCGGCACGTTCACGCTGACCTTCAAGCTGGATCCGGATCAGAGCCTTGACGCGCCGGGCTTCACCTACACGAGCAACTACCAGTGGCGGGTGGACCGAGGCGGCACCTACACGCTGACGGTGACGCGGACCGACGGCGACACCGGCCCGTACGGCTTCATCCTGTTGACCGCCAAGGAAAAGCGGATCCCGATGACCGTCGGCCAGGCGGTGTCCGGGAACCTGGAAGCCCGCGGCCGCGTGGACATCCACACCTTCACCGCACCCGCGACGGGCAAGCTGCATCTGAACAACGGCACGGGCTGCGATCTGTCGGCGGGGCTCGTCGACGACTCGCCCGCGCCGAACGTCCTGGTGCCGTATGGCGTCTGCTCTGACATCGACATGGAGACTGTGGAAGCTGGGAAGAAGTACGACCTCATCATCTGGTCGGACGACCAGAACACGGGGCAGTACTCGTTCACGCCGGTGATCATTAGCTGAGCTCCGCCTCGGCTCTTCTCTGTCAGCTCCTCTGTGTCAGCTCCTCTGTGTCAGCTCCTCTGTGTCAGCTCCTCTGTGTCAGCTCCTCTGTGTCAGCTCCTCTCTGTCAGCTCCTCTCTGTCAGCTCCTCTCCGTCAGCTCCTCTCCGTCGGCTGCCCTCTGTCGGCACTGACACCTCGCGAGTCCGGGGTGTCAGTGCCGACTCCTACCGTGAACCACGTAGCCACCGGAGCCACCGGAGCCACCGGAGCCGCGGAACAAGGAGGGGCCGTGTACCGCCAAGGAGACGTGTTGATCGTGCCGGTCACGGAGAACGCCGTGCCGGCCGGGGTCCGGGCCGCCGGACCCAAGAAGCGCCGGCCGCGCGAGTCGATGGTGCTGGCGCTCGGCGAGAGCACCGGGCACGCGCACGCGTTGGTCGCCACCCACGACAACGGCGACTTCTACCCCGCGCCGAGCGAGAGCGAGCCGGCGTTCGTGTTCCTGCCGCTCGGCGGCAAGGTCGTGCACGAGGAGCACGGCGTGATCCCGCTGCCCGAGGGCTGGTTCAAGGTGGTGCGCCAGCGCGAGTACGAACCGCGGGCGCTGCGCTCGTTCCGGGTGGTGGCGGACTGATGCCGGCGCCCGCGACCGACGCGACCCCACAGCCCGAGCTGACCGCCGACGGCATCGTCGCGGTCGCCGCCGCCGGCCACGAGGCCTGGCGCGCCGTCGCCCTGTCGACCGAGGCCGTGGAGCGGGAAGCCGCCGAGCAGGCGGTGCTCCGGCTCTACGCCGAAGCGCTGCCCGACCCGACGCCGCCGGCGATCATCTGGTGCCGCTCCCCGCTGGAAGCCGCGCGACTGGTCGTCGCGGACGGCGACGAGTTCGGCGCCCCGGCCCGGGACCGCATCAGAGACCTGACGTGGTCGCAGGGCCGGACCCAACTGGCCGAACGGCTCGGCCCATACGAGTTCGGCCGGGTCTGGCAGGCGGCATGCGGCGACCTGGCCCCGCTGATGAGCACCCTGATCACCCGCATCGCCACCGCTGTCGAGCAGCAGACCGAAGACGCCGCCGAACGCACCGCGCTGCGCACCGCCCTGACGCACGCGGTCCACGGCCAGTTCGACGCCGCCTGGCTCCCGCTCTACGAGGCCGCCGGTCTGGCCTCGGGCCTGGGCCGGATGGCCCGCTCGGTGAGTTGGTGGTGGCCGTTCGAGAACACGGTCATCCTCACCGAGCGGCCGCTGGCCCTGCGCCTCGACGACCAGGACCGCCTGCACCACGGCGACGGCCCGGCCCTGGCCTACGCCGACGGCTTCGCCGCCTACTCCTGGCGCGGTAACCCGCTGACCCCGGAGTTCGGACAGCGCCTGGCCCAGACCTCGCCGGAGGCCATCCGCGCGGAGGAGAACACCGAACTCCGCCGGATGATGGTCGAGCACTACACGCCCGAACGCTTCCTGAAGGAGTCCGGCGCCAAGCCGCTCCAGGAGGACGAAGCCGGGAAGCTGTGGCGCATGGACATGGGCTCAGACGAACCGATCGTCGTGGTCGAGGTCGTGAACTCCTCGCCGGAGCCGGACGGCACGTTCAACATCTACTTCCTGCGCGTCCCGCCGGACACGAAGACCGCGAAGGCCGGTGTCGCCTGGACCTTCGGCCTCACCGAGGACGAGTACCAGCCACTGCGGCAGACCTGAGCACAGGTTCGCCGGCGGGGATCCGTGACAGGACCCCGCCGGCGAACGTCTCGTGGAGCCCGAGTTCCGGCATGTGCACGTAGCCGATGTGGCAGTCGCACTGTGTCAGAGGGCAGAGTCGTGGCCGCAGGGCATCGCGATACGAGCCGTCGTAGAGATTCCCGAGACGTTCGGTGGGATCGGTGCGCGAGACGACCTCACGCGCACCTCGGCGGCCCCGAAAGGTCACCCAGGATCATCAAGCTTCGCGACCGAACCCGGTCAGCACAGCGTTTCACCTTCGGCAAGGAACGAATACACCTGCATCTTCAGACCTGGCACGCCAAGCTCATCGGCGGTGATCGCATCGATGTTGACATGCCCATCGCCCGGCAGCGGGTCCTCAGCGTAGGTGACGCCGCCTGCGGTAAACAGCGGGCAAGTGTGCTGGATGAACCTCGCGGGCGTACTCGGGTGTTGTGTCTGCTGACGATCGCTGCCTCCTCGCTGACGATAAACGCCGTTCTGCTCGCCTATTTGGCGAAAGGTGGCGTCCGGTGACGGCTTTCAGGAGTGAGGTCGTGGCCACGGTTCCAAGATTTGGACCTGGCGACATGGTGCGAGTCCGTGACGAACCGTCGTTGAGCGCGGTCGTGCTGCCCATGCATCAGGCGTGTGAGGTAGGACGCGCCGGACCTGGGCAGCATGTGCTGTGTCCCGATCGCACTGGTCCGAAGACCTGGCGATGAGGAGAACGGTGTCATGCGGTGGGTCGAAATCCGTGACCTGAGGCGTGAGGAGCCTAATCGAGCCGCTGTGACCCGCGCTGGTGCTGAGCGGCGCGGCGGGCGGGAAGTCGGTGCGGCGGTGTGTGGCCTGGTCTAGAGAGGGTTGGCACCCGCCGTAATCGGGGTCTCGTCGCGGGTCGTGTCTGCCACGCGACCCGCCATGTGGGGCGGGGCGTCCGGTCCCCCTGGCGTCCCGCCCCGCGTTGTTGCAAGAGCAAACCGGACCACCCTGCGACCGTGGGAGGTGGGCGAGGTGGTCCGGCGGGTCAACAGACCCGGTGCCGATGGCACCGGAGCGTGGCGACATATTCGCGTTCTGATACCTCAGCGCGGCCTGTTGGTCCGAGTCGGGGAGTGTGTTTGGTCGTGGTCGTCGATTCCTGGTCGGTGCATCCGGATTTCTGGGAGTGCAGGCCAGAGGTGGATTACAAGCGTGCGTATGCGCGTGCGCGGTGGCTGGGGTCGGTTCTGGAAAGTCTGGCCGGACTCCCGGCCGCGCCTGAGGGTTTGCGGCTGGCCGTGGAGCTTTACGGTCCGGTCTGGACGGTGCTCGATGACGGGACCGCTATTGCGTGGATCGGCGCTGATCCTGACGACGCGGAGCTGTGGGCCGAGCTGGGGCCGGATGAGTATGTGCCGCTGGCCTGTGGCGGGCTTTGGGCGGTGGCTTGAGAGCCAATGATCGGTGGTGGGTGAGCCGACAGGGCGGGTTCGGCCGACGGGGCGTGCTCTTGGCCCCGCCGGCCGATTCCGCTGGTGAGTAGGGATTTAGGCAGGGACGGGCAGGGCGAGTTAGGAGTGAGGGGGCTTTGTTATGGAGGGGCTGACGGTTCAGGAGTGGCGGAAGTTCGGTCATGACTTCCTGTATGCCGGTGGAGTTCGCTCACTCGAATTCAGCGGCCCGCAACCGGATGGACAACTCCATCCGGCGGCGCAGCAGCTGATCGAGCAGCACCCCGCCGACCGTCATCGCCAGCACCACCGCCACGACCGGCACCGTCCAGCCCCAGCCGATCGAGCCGGTGGCCACCACCGAGTCGCCGGACGCGCCGCCCGGACCCTGGTCCAGCGGTCCCAGCAGCGGCGCCAGCCCCGCGCCCATCGCCAGCCCGGCGGCCACGGCCAGCACCGCGACCGGCAACGGCACCAGCGTGGCGACCAGCCGGCTGCGGCCGGACCGCAGGCCGAACACCTGGAGCAGCAAGGCGCTGTCCCGGCTCACGGTGCGGGTCGCGGTCAGCAGTTGCAGCAGACACAGCGCGAAGTAGCCGACGCAGAGTGCTTCGACCAGATGGAAGACGTCCCGGGCCGCCGACACCCCGCCCTGGCTGTAGGCCTGCGACCGCACGTCCGCGAGGGTCGTCACCGCGGTGCCGTCGGGCACGCCGGGCAACGCCCGCAACGCCGACGCGGAGATCGCGCCGGTGGTTCCGCTGAACCAGGCGACGTTCGGCCCGCCCGGATCGGCGGCCGGCACCTCGCCGTACGGCACCACGACGTAGTCCGTCCCGCCGAGGCCCACGACCGAATCGGCCAGCGGCACGTCCACATACGCCCCGATGACGGCCTTCAACGCGCCGCCCGAACTGGACACCGACACCTGTCCGGAATACAGGCCCTGCAAACCCGGCGAGGCCAGCACGGTCACGGTGCCGTCGGCGGCCTGCGGTGCGGGCCAGGTCGCCGGGACGGCCTGGCCGCGCGCCGAGCCGTCGGACAGCGCGGCCGCGGCAGCCTGCCGGAACGCCTGCGGATTCAAGGTGAGCACGGTGATCGGCCGCGGCTGGGGAATCCCTTGGGGCGTGATCGGCGCTATCCCGCCCAAGTCGGCGCGGCCGGTGAAGACCCCGTGCACGCCCGGCACCTTCGCGGCCGCGGCGGCGAACGTGTCAGGGAACGGAGTCGTCTGGACGCCGATCCGCGCGGTGGCGCCGACGTCGCGCACCGAGTCGTCGCGCACCTTCTGCATCACCGAGGCGTCGTAGCCGGCCGCGAACATCCCGGCCGCGACCACCACGACCAGCCCGGCCAGCGGCGCCGCGACCACCCGCACCCGGCGCCCGGACAGCGCCGCGGCCACGAAGCCGACCACGCTCCTGCGCCGAGCCAGCAGCCGCACCGCCGGCCCGAACAGCACCGGCACCAGCCGCACCGCGGCGACCCCGGCGGCGAAGGCCAGCAGCGCCGGGGCGGCCACCGCGATCCAGTCGATCGAGCCGTCGGTGTTCGCAGCCCCCTGACTCCGGTAGATCGCCAGTGCGCCGCCGGCCGCCAGCAACAGACCGACGTCCCGCACGATCCGCTTGACCCGCGCGGTCTCCCCGACCGCTTCGTGCCGGGCCGAGATGACCCGGTCGCCGCCGCGGTACACCCAGTAGCCGACCGCGCCGAACGTCAGCAGCGTCACCAGGATCACGCCGGACCAGGCGGCGGGCGTCCGCAGTGTGCCGCGACCGTCTGCCACCGCCCCGAACGCTCCGAGGACCGCGAAGACGAGCACGATCACAGAGATCTGAGTCGCGTGCCGCAGCGCCAGCCGGACCGGTGACGCGCCGCGGGCCCGGCACAGCGTGACGTCCTTCGCCCGCCGCAGCACGGTCAGGCGCAGCATGAGGAACAAGGCCGCCAAGGCCCCGGCCGCCAGCGCGCCGAGCACGACCGCCGACAGTTGGTGGCTGGCCGACTGGGTGCTCAGGACCTGCTGCGCCAGCGCCTTCAGCCCGCTGTTCATCGACACCGCGGCCTTGAAGTTGCCGGTGTCCAGCTGCGCCTGGTCCAGCGCGGGCCCGACGGCCGCCAGGGCACTGGAGGTCAGCCGGGCCGGGTCGATGATGTAGTCGTAGGTCGTGGTGTACGCGCCGACCCGGGCCTGCGCCGAAACCGTCGAGATGGCCTCGGGGCGGCCGACGAAGGCGTCCGCCTCCCACACCGTGATCTGTTTGTCGCAGTCGACGGTGCTCAAACAGACGGTCGTGAGTGCCGGATCCGGCTTGTCGGCGATATGCCACATCGGGTCGGCCGGACCGGTCCCGGCGGCCGGGACGAAGATCCCGGCGACCTGGACGCTCAGCGTGAACGGGACGCCGCCGGTGCTGGCCGGCGGGCTGGCGTCCATGTTCACCAGGGTGCCGACGCTCAGCCCGAGCTTGTCCGCGGTCTGCTGGGACACCGCGATCGGCAGCGTCATCCGCAGGGAGGACAGGAAACCGCTGAGCGGGTCGAAGGTCCTCTCGGCCGCTTCCTGGCCCGGAGCCGAACCCGCGACGTAGCGCACCTGCTGGCTCAGCTGCGGCGACCAGTCCAAGCGCAGCCACGCCGGATCCGCCATGTGGGCGGGCGGATCCAGGGCCGGCACCAGGTGGTCGTACTGCCGCGTGATCGAGGTCTGCGACACCAGCGAGCTGAGCCGGGACGGCAGCTGGGACAGGTTGGTCGAGCCGACCGAGGTGATGTCAGAGCTCGAGTTCGGGTACTGCGGCTGCATCGACACCGGAGGTGAGGACAGGACGAGATCCCGTTGCGTGTACGGCGCTTTGCCGACCAGCGAACTGACGGTCCAGGCGTCCGAGCGCTTCGTGTCGGCCGGGATCGCCACCGCGGTGGCGGCGGTCCCGGCGGCCAGCAGCGCCAGCGCGGCCAGCACCAGCCGGGCCGGGCCGAGTTCGGCGAACCAGCACGGCGCCCTCATCGGCCGTCCTCCCCCAGGCGCAGCGTGCCGCCGGTGTCGGCGGTGCGCCGGGTCAGCGACACCAGCGCGACCAGGCCGAGCAGCAGCACCGCGGCCACCGCGCCGACCCCGGCCAGCGCCGGCAGGTCCACCACGGTCACCGGTTTGGGGATCGGCACCTGTCCGGAGTCGGTGAGGATCAGCAAGGGGAGTTCCGATCGGATCGTGAGCACCGCCAGCGCCGCGCCGCCGACCATGCCGAGGACCACCAGCAGCAGGTTCTCGGCCAGCAGCATCACGGCGGTGCGGCGGCGGGACAGTCCCAGGGCGTTGAGCAGGGCCAGTTCGGTGGTGCGCTCGCGCAGCGCAATGACCGAGTGCAGCGCGAAGCCGATGAGGATGAACAGCAGCGCCGCGCCGGCCGCGATCACCAGCGTCAGCATCATGGCGCTGCGGACCGGGTCGTCGCGGATCAGCGCGGCCTGGCTGGACCGGTCGGTGACGATCGGCGCGGACACCAGCGCGCTGTTGTGCACGGCACGGTAGCGGGCAGCGAGTTGCGCGGGCGTGGTGCCCTCGGCGGCCTTGGCCCACCACTCGGTCTGCTCGTTGATCGCCCGGGACGCCAGGTCCGCGCGGTCCAGGAAGCCGATCGGCACCACCACCGCGGCGTCCTCAGCCGGGGCGCCGGCCGCCCGCTGGCCCAGCCGGTAGGGCGCGGGCATCGCCTTCACCGTGCCGACGAAGTGCACCCGCACCGGGGCGCCGAAGGCCGAGGTGGTGTAGGTGTCGCCGACCTTCAGGCCGAGGGTGGTCAGCAGCTGAGTGGAGGCCAAAACCGGGACGTCGGTCAGGGCCGCGCTGGAGCGGGCCAGGTCCAGGGTGTGGGTGACGATCGGCGCGGTGTCGGTGCCGAAGCCGGAGAATTCGGTGAAGTGCACCAGAGCCGAGCCGGAAGTCTGGTCGACCTGGTAGCCGGCCGGTGAGACATCGTTGTCTGAGGTGTTCGAGGCGCCGGCCTGGAGCGGCTCGCCGAAGGCGTGGGCTTGGACCCCGGCCGGCAGCGCGGCCGGCGCGCCGTCGGCGGTCAGGTCGCCGACGTCCACGGTCGCGGTCTCGGGATCACCCTTGCCCCCGGCCGCGATGCTGCAATTCGGGACCGGGTTGCCCGCGCTGTCATAGGACAGGCACAGCGGCGCGTGATAGGCGACCGACAGAGCCGTGATCCGCAGCGGGTACGCGATGGCCCCGCCCTCGGCGTCGACCTGTGCGCTGAGGGTGTGGGTCTGCCCGTCGGCGGCCTGGACGCCGCCGAAGTCGACCACCGCGCCGACCCCGTAGCGGTCCACCACCTCGGCCTGCACGTCGAGCGACCCCAGGCTGCCCGGAACGCTCGGGTCCAGGGCCTGGCCCTGGTAGCGGACGTCGAGGGTGAGCTTGGTCGGCTTGCCGGGCAGCGGTACGCCGCCGGACATGCCGTCGGCGTCCCAGCCCTGGGACGCCAGCTGCGCGGACAGCCGCGGCCAGCTCTTGCCGGCCAGATCAGAACGCAGATCCACGACGTTCGCGGACTTGGCCGGATCGATGCCCAGGACGTTGATCGGCAGCTGTTGCAGCCCGGAGCCGAAGAACAGGCTCTCGCGGGCCGCCGCGAAGCCGCCGCCGGCGCCCGGGACCGCGGCGAGCGATCCGGCGGCGCCGAGATGGCCGCCGGGGATCCCGGCGGCGCGGACGTCGGCGCCGACCAAATGCGTGCCCTGATCATCGGCGGAGCGGTTGGCCGAAGCGAGGAAGACAGTGGCCTGAGTCCCCACCGCGACCGCCATGATCAGCAGCGCCATCGGGGCGGCGTAGGTGCGGGCCGTCCGGCCGATGCGCCAGCCGGCCAGCGCCAGGACCGCGGCCCGGCGCCGGGCGGCCAGGTACTCCAGCGGGCCGACGATCAGCGGCAGCGCGCGCAGCAGCACCAGCGACCCGGCCAGCAGCAGCACCGAGGGCGCGACCACCTGCGGCATGCTGAGCGGCCCGTTGTGCGAGGGGTCGTTGCCGAACCGCGTCAGTTCCCAGAACGCGCCGGCGCCGAGCAGGACCACGATCACGTCGGCCCCGGTGCGCTGCACGGCGGTGCGCGCCTGCGAGCGGCTGCGTTCGCGCTTGACGCCGACGAAGCTGGCCGAGGACGTCACCGGCACCAGGGCCAGCAGCAGCAAGGTGGCCAGCGCGCCGATCGAGACGACGACCCACAGGTCGGAGCTGATCGGCGGGGCGCTGTCCCGGGCCGAGGACCAGTGGCTGGAGGACAGGCCGCGTTCCAGAAACCTCGCCGCGAACGGGGAGACGGCCGCGACCGGGAGCGTGAGCAGCAGGCCTTCGGCCAGGCCCACCCGCAACAGCCCGGCGACGGAGGCCCCGCGGGCCCGCAGCAGGCCGTCGGATTCGCGCCGGTGCTCGGACAGCAGGCGCGTGGTCAGGACCAGGGCGGTCAGCGCCAGCAGCCCGAGTTCGACCACCGGCAGCAGATTCAGCCGGCTGCTGATGCTCAGGTCGCTGTCGATGCCCTGGGTCTGCGGGGCGAGTTGGTCCAGAACGCTGGCGTGGATGTTGGAGTCGACGTTGGTCGCCGCGTTCGGGAGCCAGGCGTCGAGGGCGGCCAAGCGGTTCTGCAGGGTGGCCGCCGCGCTGGTCTGGATGGTGCGGAAGTTCGGGGCCGCGATCACCGTCTCCTGCCGGATGTCCAGCAGCGCTCCGGCGGTGACGCTCTGGTCGACCAGCAGCGGCCCGAAGGTGGGCAGGTCCTCTTGGCCTTTGCCCGCGCCTTTGTAGGCCTCGGCTTGCCAGAACGAGGTGGTCTTGTCGGTCGGGGCGTAGACGCCGACGATTTTGAAGCGCTGCTGGGCGCCGTCCAGGCGGGCCTCGGTGCTGACCTCGTCGCCGACCTTCCAGTGGTTCGCGGCGGCGGCTACTTCCGGGATCGCCGCTTCGAACTCGGTGCCGGAGGCGGTGCGGGTGCCGGGCTGGACGGTGGCCGGGGCCGCGGCGGGCCAGGTGCCGGAGATGAGGTGGGCGTATTGGGTGGCTTCGTTGGTGCCTAAGAAGTAGACGGAGTAGGTGGCCTGGGATCCGGATCCGGATCCGGATGTGGTTCCGGTTCCCGCTCCGGATGTGGTTCCGGTTGCCGCTCCGGATGTGGTTCCGGTTGCCGCTCCGGTTCCGGTGACGCCATACGGAACGGTCGCGGTCTCGTGGATGACCGAGGTGTCGACGCCGACGAAGGCCGCGCGGACCTGTTGCTCGGTGGCGGATAGGAACGCGACGCGGGTGGTCGGGTCGGCCGGGAAGCGTGAGCCGATGTTGTAGACCGCGGTCACGGTGCGGTCGCTGTCCGGGAGCGTGCTGAGCGCCTGCCGGACGCCGTCGCGTTCGGCGGTGGTGCCGTGCATGCGGATGAGCGTGACCAGGACCAGGGCCGGCAGCAGGACTGCCAGGGCGGCCAGCAGGAGCATGCGTTGGGCGATCGCGCGCTTGCGGACCAGGCCCGAAACACCGCCGCCGCTGGATAGGGGGACACGGCTCATACGGGTTAGAACGGGGAGCTGACGTAAGGGCGTTGCGGTCGTTACCAATCGGTGATGTTGGTGGCTGCCCGGTCGGCTGATCTGTGCGGAAATCGGTGGGCTGATCACTTTGCCCACCGCATACACTCCCCGCATGGGTGGTGAGTACTGGCAAGCCGAGCCGGACGGTCCAGCACGCGAGCGCACGGTACGGCTCGACGTCCCCGGCCGCGCCGAGTCCCTGCCGCTGGCCACCGCCGACGGCGTCTTCGGCACGCAACGCGTCGACCGGGGCACCGGCGTCCTGATCCGGCACGCGCCGGCCCCCGCGCCCGGCACCGGCGTCGTGGACGTGGGCTGCGGGTACGGGCCGATCGCCGTCGCGATGGGACTACGCCAGCCCGCCGCCGGGGTGTGGGCCGTGGACGTCAACCGCCGCGCCCTGGCACTGACCGCGCGCAACGCCGCGACGGCCGGCGCGCACAACATCGTGACCGCCGAGCCCGAGGGCATCCCCGCCGCCCTGCGCTTCGACCGCATCTACTCGCACCCGCCGATCAAGATCGGCCGGTCCTCGATGCACGAACTCCTCGACGGCTGGCTCCGGCGGCTGGCCCACGGCGGCGACGCCTTCCTGGTCGTCAAGCAGTCGATGGGCGCCGACTCCCTGCACTCCTGGCTCACCGACTCCGGCTACGAGGCCGCGCGCGCCGCCTCCAAGCAGGGCTACCGGCTCCTGCGGGTACACACGAACGCGGATTCCCCGCAGCCGGCCGGCCTCACGCCCGCCGACCTGCGCACCATCGCCCGGTCCACCGGCCGTACCTGGAACGTCCTGGGCCGACTCGCCGGCGGTCGTTCCGACAGCGTCCAGCTCCTCGGTTCCGGCGAGGACCGCGCGGTCGCGAAGATCAAGCTCGGGGCGTGGTGGGGCCCACAACTCGCCGAGCTGGAGGCCACGGCCGCCGAGCTGGCCGAGGCCGGATATCCGACCCCTGCGATCCTCGCCCACGGCCCGCTGGCCGGCGACGAGCGCCACTTCCTGCTGACCGCCTTCGAACCGGACGCCGAACCGGCGCCCGCCGACGCCACGTTCCTGGCGCAGGCGGCAGCGGCCGTGGGACGGCAGGCCGGCGTGCGGCCGCGCCCGGATCGTGACTGGTCGGCGATGGTCACGCTGTTCCTGAACGGCGGTATCACAGAGCACGAATTCCACCCGGACCTGGCCGGCCTCGCCGCCCGGGCGCTGGCCCTGGTGCCGCATCCGGTCCCGGCGCTGCCCAGCACCGAGTTCGTCCACGGCGACTTCACCACCGCGAACCTGCTCAGCCGGGACGGCGCACTGTCCGCCGTCATCGATCTGGAGGGCTTCGGACGCGGCACGCGCACCATCGATCTGGTGTCCCTGCTGGCCTCCGTGGTCGGCGACGCCCCCGCGCCGGCCGTGCAGGCCCTGGCCCGGGACGCCGTCGCGGCGTCTGACGAAGCGACGTTCCGCGCCTGCCTGGCGCACCGGGTTCTGGCGAGTCTGCTGTCCGCGACCGACTTCCCGGAACGCATCGCGGAAGTCTCCGAGCGGGCCCGGCTGCTCCTCGCGCTGGCGGACTGACCCCCGCTGTGGTTGTGGCAGTGAGCTTGTTCGCCAGCTGCGCCAGGATGTCCCGCTCCCGATCGGTGAGCGCCGGGCGGGGCGAGCGCAGCTGGGCCAGCATGCGGCTGGCCACCGGCGGCGACAACACGGTGCGGCCCGCGGCGGCGGCGCGGATAGCGGCGTAGAGCTCGTCCGGGGGTTCGGCTTTGAGCAGGTAGCCGGTGGCGCCGGCTTCGACAGCGCGGGTGATGTCGGCGTCGGTGTCGTAGGTGGTGAGGACCAGGATGCGCGGAGTGTCAGGGGTCGGATTCGGTGTGCGGATGCGGCGCAACGCCGACATGCTGCACCGCGCCCACCTGATGGCGCGCGCGCTGCGGGCCCGGGTCGACGAAGACCTCGAACTCGGCTTCCACACCGCCGCGACCGCCGGTGCCGAACTGCTCGGCCTGCCGGTCAGCGACCTGAGCGTCGGCTCGCCCGCGGACTTCTTCCTGGTCCGCGGCGAGTGCCTGGCGCAGGTGGTGGTGGACGTGCCGACGCGGGAGCTCGTGGTGCGCGGCGGCCGCGTGGTCGCCCGGGACGGGGAACTGGTCAGCGGCTGACGTCGTCCTGCGACGTGGCGGCCGGGGGCTCGGTGTCACCGGCCGCCAGGCCAGCGCTGTCCCCGGTCTCCTCCTCGGCGCTGTCCGCCCTGCGCCGCCGCACCCGCCACACGATCAGCCCGACGATCACGACCAACGCCACGAACCCCGCCAGGATCTTCCCCACCAAGTGCTCCACCCGGTCGTAAGCGGCCCCGGTGAAGTAGCCCAACAGAGTGAACCCGACGCCCCACACCAACCCGCCGAGGGCGTTGAAGAGCAGGAACTTCCGATACGGAATACGCGAGATGGCGGCCAGCAGCGGCATCAGGGCCCGGAAGAAGGACACGAACCGTCCCAGGAACACCGCCTCGGGCCCCCGCCGCCGAATCAGCTCCCGGGCCTTGTCCAGCTTCACCCGGTGCCGCCGCAACGGCCGGGTGTTCAGCAACCGCTCCCCGAAGTGCCGCCCCACCTCGAACCCGACGCTGTCCCCCGCGATCGCCGCGAACACCACCACGATCGCCAGGCCCCAGACCGACACGGTGCCCCGGTTCGCCAGCACCCCGCCGATCACCGCCGCGGTCTCGCCGGGCAGGACGAAGCCGACGAACAGCGCGTCCTCGGCGAAGACCAGCACGCCGACGACGACGTAGACGAGCGCCGGCGGGAGGTTGCTGAGCCAGTTGAGCATGAGGTCAGCCACCGATCCCGTGCGCGATCACGGCCCGCGTCCGGGTCCGCAGCGCGGCGATCCCGCCGACCAGGAACGCGAAGGTGTAGACGAGCTGCACCAGCACGACCCCGCGGGCCAACTGGCCGCTGGGATGGATGTCGCCGTAGCCGACGGTCGCCATGGTGACGCCGGTGAAGTAGAGCGCGTCCAAGCGGGTCTGGAGCCCGACGAACTGGTTGTGGCGGGCAGCCATGGCCCAGTAGCTCGCGGCGAAGACCAGGACCGCGGCCCAGGACAGGAGCAGGATGCCCAGACCCGGATGGCGGTACCGGCCGGTCCGATCGGTCAGCGCGCGGTCGGTGGTCACCGTCATCGCGACGGCGAGCACGGCGAGGAGCCCGACCGGGATCACCCAGGCGAGCACCCGGTGCCTCGGCCCGATCACGCTGAACGGGAGCGTGAAGTAGGCGACGGTGAGCAGGACCGGGCCCAGGGCTGCGACGGCGAGGCGGGCCAGGGCGGGGATGCGGCCACGGTGGCTACCATCCCGAGCCTGGGCAGCGCGGGCATCACGGGGGTTCGGCTGCCCGGCACGACCGGCGTCCCAGGCACGACCGGCATCCCCGGCAAGACCGCCGTGGTCGCCGTGGTCGCCGTGGTCGCCGTGACCGCCCTGATCGCCGTGATCGCCGCCGGCCGCACCGCCGCCAGGGTTCGCGGTCCCACCAGCGTCATCGCGAGCAGCAGCACCGGCGCGCCCGCCGTGATCGCCGCCGGCCGCACCGCCGCCGGGATTCGCGGTCCCACCAGCGTCATCGCGAGCAGCAGCACCGGCGCGGCCGCCATCACCGCCCCGCTCCTCCGGCTCCCGCTCGCCCTCGCCCTCGCTCTTCATCAGGTACTTGCTTTCCCACGTCGAGCCCCCGCGACGCGGCCGACGTCACCCGTCCAGCCGCTCGACCACCTGCTCGCAGAGCTCGTGGGTGGCCAACGCGTCCTGGAGGTCCGGGTACTGCGTCTCCCCGCGCACCGCGGCCAGGAAGTGCTCGCAGATCTGCTCGATCCCCTTCACCCGCCCGACCGGATCCCAGCCCGTCGGGCCGTCGGCCAGGTCATGGATGTCGCGGCGGTGCCCGTCCCCGATCAGCTGCAACCGCTCGGCCTTCGCCCCCGCGCGCCGATTCATCGCTCCGAAGCAGGTGAACCCCGGTCCGGACAAGGTCAGCGCCACGTGCTCCAGCATCCCGTCCTCGACCCGCCCGGACACCGTCACGTCCGACACCTCCCCCGGCGCCAGGAAGCGCAGGGTGTCCGCCACATGGATGAAGTCATCGAACACGACATCGCGCAGTACTCCCGGCGCGTCCGTCTCGTTCTTCTGCAGGATCACGGTCTCGCGCGGGGCCCGGGCGGCCGCGACGTAGGCCGGGGCGTGCCGGCGGTTGAAGCCGACCATCAGCGGTGTGCCGGTGTGCTCGGCGTGGCCGACCAGGGCGCGGGACTCCGCGAAGGTGTCGGCCAGCGGTTTGTCGACATACGTCGGCACCCCGGCGTCCAGCAGCCGGGTGACGACCTCCGCGTGCGCGACCGTCGCGACGTGCACGAAGGCCGCCGCCGGCGGGGCCTCGCCGAGCAGCGCCGCCAACTCCGTGAACCGGCACGACGCCGGAACCCGGTACGCCTCGCCCAGCGCGTCCAGCCGTCCGCGGTCCCGCGTCACCAACCGCAGCCGCAGGTCGGCCCGCGTCCCCAGCACCGGCAGGTACGCCTGGCGGGCGATGCCGCCCAGCCCGATCACGGCGACCGCGAGCCCGTCACTGTCCATACCCGCCATGGTCGCTCATATTGTCGGTTCGCGCCGCTACGGTGTGGGGCCATGACCGACGCACAAGCCCCGGCCGACACCGCGGCCGCCCGCATAGCCGCCGCGCTCCAGGCCGCCGTGGCCACCGACGACCGGGCCGCCGCCTGGCGCGTCGCCGAACTCCTCGCCGCCGACTGGTCCGCGCGCCCGCTCGACGCCGTCGACGCCGGCACTGGCACCGCCGCCGACACTGGCACTGGCACCGCCACTGACGCCGACCGCTACACCGACGCCGACCTCGACGCCGCCGCGGCCGCCCTCGGCCACCCCCTCCCGGCGGCGCTGCGCGAGGCGCTGAAGCTCTTCGGCCACCGCGACGACCTCACCCGCAGCCAGGACCCGCTCGCCCGGCCGGACGAGCTGGAGATCTTCGAGGGCGCGCTCATCTTCCGCAACGAGAACCAGGGCGTCTGCTGGTGGGGAGTCCTGCTCGAAGACCTGGACCAGGACGACCCGCCGACCTACTACTGCCCCGACCTCGCCGACAAAGCCGAGCAGAAGTGGGACCGCTGGACCGACCGCCTGTCCCTGGCGATCATCGACGCCCTGCTGGCCGAGACGGTCATCGCAGAGGTCGAAGACCAGGCCGACGCCTGGGAACTCGACGACTACGACCCCGGACAGGACCCCGCCCTCACCGCACTGCCGAAGATCCAGCCCAAGTGGTCCGAGGCCGCGTGGTACGTCGGCGACGACGTGCTGGTCTACGTCCCCGGCGGCTTCCTCTTCGTCAAGGCGCGCTCCCCCGAGGCACTCGCCGCCTTCACCGACGACGAGACTGAGGACGACGACTGAGGACGACGACTGAGAACAACCACGGGCGCCCGGGGCGAAACACTCGCACCGGCCGATAGTCGGCCGGTGCGAGTGCTGGACATCCGGTCTACCCCACGTAGTTGAAGTGCGACGGGTCCGGCCCGATCCGGCCGTCGTCCCGGCTCAGCCGCGAGACCTGGTCCATCTCGTCGCGGGTGAGTTCGAAGTCGAAGACCTCGAAGTTCTCCTTGATGCGCGAGGGGGTCACCGACTTCGGGATGACGACGTCGCCGAGTTGCAGGTGCCAGCGGAGCACCACCTGGGCCGGGGTCTTGCCGTGCGCCTGGCCGATCCGCGCCAGGACCGGCTCCTTGAGCAGGTCGCCGCCTTGGCCGAGCGGACTCCAGTCCTCGGTGGTGACGCCCAGCTTCTCATTCAATTGCCGCATCGCCGGCTGCGGGAAGTAGGGGTGGAGCTCGATCTGGTTGATCGCCGGGACCTTGGACGACTCCTCCACCAGGCGTTCCAGTGCGTCGGCGGGGAAGTTCGCGACCCCGACGGACCGGGCCCGGCCATCGGAGTTGATCTTCTCCATGGCCCGCCAGCTCTCGATATACAAATCGCGTTCCGGCACCGGCCAGTGAATCAAATACAGGTCCACGTAGTCGGTGCCGAGCCGCTCCAGGCTCTGGTCGAAGGCTCGCAGGGTGGCGTCGTAGCCGTGGTCGGTGTTCCACAGCTTGGTGGTGAGGAAGACGTCCTCGCGGTTCAGCCCGGAATCGCGGATGGCCCGGCCGACGCCGGTCTCGTTCTCGTAGGCGGCCGCGGTGTCGATATGCCGGTAGCCGACCTCGAACGCGGTCGTGACCGCGGTGTACGCCCCGGCGTCCGGGACCTGCCAGACACCGAAACCCAACTGCGGGATCCGGACGCCGTCATTCAAAGTGATGTATTGCATTTCCTCATCCCTTCCAGGCTTCGACCGCTTGAGAAATCGGGGTGTCGCCGGACACCAGTTCGAGGGTCTGCCGGACCGCCGCGCGCTTTTCGATGACGTCCGCCAGAACGTCCGCCACGTCGGCCCGGGGAATGGTCCCGCGCCCGGTGCTCGGAGCCAGCCGCACCAGCCCCAGACCCGGCGTGTTCAGCAGGCCGCCGGGCCGGATGATGGTCCAGTCCAGATCCCGGGGCCGCAGGTCGTCCTCGGCCTTGGTCTTGGCGTCCAGGTACGCCACCCAGGTCTGGTCCGAGCCCGGGGAGGCCGGCGCCCCGGCACCCATCGACGAGATCTGCACGAACCGCCGCACCCCGGCCGCCTCGGCGGCGTCGGCCAGCAGCACCGAACCGCCGAGATCCACGGTGTACTTCCGCTCCGCGCTGCTCCCGCCGCCGGCCCCGGCCGCGAACACCACGGCGTCGGCGCCGCGGATCACCTCGGCCAGCGACTCCTTGGTGGCACTCTCCAGGTCGAACACCACCGGCTCGGCGCCGGCGGCCACCAGATCGGCGGCGCCGTCGGGACGCCGCAGCAGCCCCTGCACGGTGTGTCCGTCGGCGCTCAGCCGTGCTTCCAACAACAGGGCGATCTGTCCATGGCCGCCCGCAATCACGATACGCATGCGTCCTCCCTATCCCACCCGAGCTCGCGACGGGAGGTCGAGGCGACCGTTCGGACCAGGCAGCCCCGGATCGGAGCTGCCCGGCCGAAGCCGTCGGAGCTGCTCAGGCCTCAGGCCTCCATGGGCTGCTCAGACCTCAGGCCTCAAGCCTCCGTGGGCTGCTCAGGCCGCCGGCAGCCGAACCAGCATCTTGCCGGTGTTCGCACCGCTCATCACCCCGAAGAAGGCGTTGAGCGCTTCCTCGATCCCGTCCACGACCGTCTCATCGGTCCGCAGCGACCCCTCGGCCAGCCACCCCGAAGCCTTGCCTATGTACTCGGGGAACGCCTTCATGTGGTGCCCGATCGTGAACCCGCGCAGCGTCAGGCTCTTGCCGATGGCCAGCGTCAGATGCGGCGGCCCGGCCGGCATGGACTCCTCGTTGTAGACCGAGATCGCGCCGCACAAGGCGATGCGCCCGAACAGGTTCATGCGGGTCAGCGCCGCGTCCAGGGTGTCGCCACCGACGTTGTCGAAGTACACGTCGATGCCGTCGGGAGCGGCCTGCTTCAGCTGCGTGCGCAGCTCGCCCTCCCGGTAGTCGATCGCGGCGTCGAAGCCGTAGTGCTCGGTGAGCCGCCGCACCTTCTGCGGCCCGCCGGCCGAACCGATGACCTTCGACGCCCCGAGCTTCTTGGCGATCTGTCCGGCCACCGAGCCGACCGCGCCGGCCGCGCCGGAGACGAAGACGACGTCGCCCTCCTTGACCGGCGCGATCTCAGTGAGGCCGACGTACGCGGTCAGCCCGGTGATGCCGAGCACCCCGAGAAAGGCCTGCGCCGGCACCTTCGACGTGTCCAGCACCTGGGTCTTCGCGGCGTCCAGCAGCGCGTACTCGCGCCAGCCCTCGAAGTGCGAGACCGTCGCGCCGACCGGGATCGCCGAGCCGTCCCCGGCCGCGACCACGACGCCGACCGCGCCGCCGGTCATCGCCTCGTCCAGCTGGAACGGCGGGATGTAGGACGGGACGTCGTTCATCCGGCCCCGCATGTAGGGGTCCACGGACAGCCAGGTGTTCCGGACCAGGATCTGGCCCGGCCCCGGATCGGCGACCTCGGCGCGCAGGAGGCGGAAGTCGGTCGGCTTCGGCTCGCCGACCGGACGTGCTATCAGCTGCCATTCACGACTGGCGACGGACACGGTTACTCCAAGAGAGTGAGGGGTGGGGGTTGGGCTCGGCCTTCTCATCGTCACCGAGGCCCGGCGGCGCTGCCACTCAGCTGCCGCTCATCGGCACCCGGCTCAGCCGAGCGCCTTGATCAGCTCGGCCGCCAGCGGCGCGGACGACATCGGGTTCTGCCCGGTGATCAGGTTCCGGTCGACGATCACGTGCGGCGTCCACGGCGCGGCCTTGTCGACCACCACGCCGTCGGCCGCCAGCCGGTCCTCCAGCAGCCACTTCGCCTTGTCGGCCAGGCCGCCCTGGATCTCCTCGTCGTTGGTGAACGCGGCGATCCGGTAGCCGGCGAACGAGGACGTGCCGTCCGCCTCGCGGGCCGCGAGCAGGGCCGCCGGGCCATGGCAGACCACCGCGAGCGGCTTGCCGGAGGCCAGCGCCGCGGTCAGCAGCCGGCCGGAGTCGGCGTCCTCGGACAGGTCCTCCATCGGGCCGTGGCCGCCGGGGTAGAAGACGGCGTCGTAGTCGTCGAGCGCGACGTCGGCGACCGCGACCGGGCTGCGCAGCTCGGCCATCGCCGCCACCGCGTCGGCCAGCTGCCGCGCGCCGTCCTCGCCGCCGGCGAACTGCGCGGACAGACTGCCGGCGTCCGGAGTCGGCACGACGCCGCCGGGCGTCGCGACCGTCACCTCGTGCCCGGCCGCCTTGAGCGCCTGGTAGGGCACCACGGCCTCCTCAGCCCAGAAGCCGGTGGGATGCTTCGTGCCGTCCTTCAGAGTCCAGGAGTCGGCACCGGTCAGAACCATCAGGATCTTCGCCATGCGGTAAACGCTAAACCTCATGAACTTATCGGCGCCAATGGGCGCTCCGATACCGAGTATCGATTTTCCGATGGCTGGCGTAGTCTCGCCGGATGGCCGATCCCCTGGACCTCAACCAGTTGCGCACCTTCCTCGCGGTCCACCGCTCGGGCTCCTTCACCGCCGCGGCGCACCTGCTCGGCCTGTCCCAGTCGACGGTCACCGCCCAGATCCGCGCGCTGGAGACCCGGCTGGGCCGCGAACTGTTCGAGCGGCGGGCCCGCGGCGTGGCCCCGCTCCCCTACGCCGACGAGCTCGCGGCGCAGGTCTCGGCGCCGCTGGACCGGCTGTCCGGGCTGGCCGACGACGGCGCCGCCCCGGCCGCCGAGCCCGTGCACCTGGCCGGCCCGGCGGAATTCCTCGGCGCGGTGGGCATGGGGCTGCTCGCGCCGCTGATCGCCGAGGGCGTGCAGCTCCGCGTCGCCACCGGCCTGACCGACGGCCTGCTGGACGAGCTCCGGGCCGGCCGCCACGACCTGGTCGTCTCCACCCGGCGTCCGACAACCAGCGGCCTGATCTCAGAGCCCTTCGCCGACGAGGAGTTCGTCCTGGTGGCCGCGCCGGTTTGGGCCGAAAGGCTGAAGGGCGCGGAGCTTCCGGCCGGATTGGCCGACGTCCCGCTCATCGCCTACGACGCCGAGCTGCCGATCGTCCGCCGCTACTGGCGCTACGTCTTCAACACCCGCCTGACCGCCCCGCCGCAGCTCACCACCATCCCCGACCTGCGCGCCATCCGCACCGCGGTGCTCGCCGGGGCCGGCTGGACCGTGCTGCCGAAGTACCTCTGCCGCGCCGAGCTGGACAGCAGTACCCTGACTCTGCTCCATCAGCCCGGCGAGGCGCCGCTGAACACCTCGTTCCTGGTCCGCCGCCCCGGCGGTTCGGCCAACCCGCACGTGGCGCTGGTCCGGCGGCACCTGCTGGCGGCCGCGAAGTCCTGGTGGGCCGAGCACGAGTGCTGATTCGGTCTGCGGGCACGAGTATTGACACGAGTATGTGTTCGGCGAGCACGAGTACTGATTCTCGAGTGCCGATTCCCTGATCACCCGAACCGACCGACAGCCCGTTGGAGGACCCCATGACCTGGAAGATCCTATGACCTGGAAGATCCGGCGCCCGCGGCGCCGCGTGACGATCGCGCTGGCCGCCGCCGTCGCCTTGGCCACGGCCGGGACCGCCACCGCGCTGGCGACCACCGCCTCCAAGCCGGGCCTGACCCCGATGACGCTGACCAGCCCGGACTTCCGCGACGGCGGCCGGCTGCCGTCGTGGACGCTGTGGGGCAAGGATCCCGCGTGCCCGGGCAAGGACCTGGCCCCGGCCCTGCGCTGGACCAATCCGCCGGCCGGCACGAAGGGCTTCGCGGTCGTGGTGAACGACGTGGACACCCCGCAGTCGCCGGGCTTCACCCACTGGATCGTCTACAACATCCCCGGCGACGTCACGAGCCTGGCCGGGCACGGCTCGAACCCCTACAGCGAAGGCGCCACCGACTACGACGGCGTCACCACCGGCTTCGCCGGCCCCTGCCCGCCGCCGACCGGCCAGCGGCACCACTACGTGTTCCGGATCTACGCGCTGGACACGGCCAGCGTCCCCGGCACCGGGCTCGACGACACCGCGCTGATCTCGGAGATCTCCAGCCACATGCTCTGGTCGGCCAGCCTGATCGGAACGGTCGAACTGCCCAAGGGCAGCTGATCGGCGGGCGGAAAGAATTCGATCACCCCTGTTGACACCACCGACGCCGGGAGAATACTGAGCGGACAGTTACCGACCGGTTGGAAAGCAAGGGTGCCGCCATTGATCACCCAGCACGACCTCGAGAACCGCATCCAAGATCTGCTCGCCGCCCACGATCCGGGCACCACGAGCCGACTGGACTTCCTTCACGCCCGCTTCGACGCGGGCCTGGCCTGGCTGCACTACCCGCCGGGCCTGGGCGGCCTGGGCCTGCCGCGCGGCCTGCAACCGGCCGCCGAGAAGGCGTTCGCCGCGGCCGGCGCGCCGGACAACGAACCGCAGCGGATCGGCATCGGCCTGGGCATGGCCGCCCCGACCATCCTCGGCTTCGGCAGCGACGAGCAGAAGCAGCGCTGGCTGCGGCCCCTGTGGTGCGGCGAGCAGGTGTGGTGCCAGCTGTTCTCCGAGCCCGGCGCCGGATCCGACCTCGCCGCGCTGGCCACCCGGGCAGTGCGCGACGGCGAGGACTGGGTCGTCAACGGGCAGAAGGTCTGGACGTCCATGGCGCACGAGGCGCGCTGGGCGATCCTGGTCGCCCGCACCGATCCGGACGTCCCCAAGCACCAGGGCCTGACCTACTTCGTGCTGGACATGTCCGCGCCCGGCGTCGAGGTGCGGCCGCTGCGCCAGCTCACCGGCGAGGCCGAGTTCAACGAGGTCTTCCTGACCGACGTGCGGGTGCCCGACAGCCAGCGGCTCGGCGCCGTCGGCGAGGGCTGGAAGGTCGCGCAGACCACGCTGATGAACGAGCGGGTCGCGATCGGCGGCGGGGCCGCGCCGCGTGAGTCCGGGATGATCGGGGTGCTGGCCTCGGCCTGGCGCGAGCAGCCGGAGGTGCGCGATCCCGCGCTGCACGACCGGCTGCTGACGCTGTGGGTGGCGGCCGAGGCCGCGCGGCTGACCGCGATGCGGCTGTCCGCGCAACTGGCCGCCGGCCAGCCCGGGCCCGAGGGCTCGGCGGCGAAGTACGCGTTCGCCTCGCTCAACCAGCAGATCTCCAGCCTGGAACTGGAACTGCTGGGCGAGCAGGGCCTGCGCTACGACGACTGGACGATGCGCCGGCCGGAGACCGTCAGCTTCGTCGGCCGCTCCCCCGGCTACCGCTACCTGCGCGCCAAGGGGAACTCGATCGAGGGCGGCACCTCGGAGATCCTGCTGAACATCATCGCCGAACGCGTCCTGGGCCTGCCCGGCGAGATCCGGGTGGACAAGGACGTCGCGTGGAAGGACCTGCCCCGGTGAGCGAAGCGCTCCTCTACTCAGAGCCCGAAGAGGAACTGCGCGCCGCGGTCGCCGACCTCCTCGCCGACCGCGCCGCGTGGGCCTCGGTTCTGGCCCGCACGGAATCCGCGGAGCCCTACGACACCGAGTTGTGGAAGACCCTCGGCGGCGGCATCGGCGTCGCCGGACTGCTGGTGCCCGAAGAACTCGGCGGGGCCGGTGCCTCGCTGCGCGAGGCCGCGGTGGTCGCCGAGGAGTTGGGCAAGGCGGTCGCGCCGGTACCGTTCCTCGGCAGCCTGACCGCCACGGCGCTGCTGCTGGCGGCCCGCGAATCCGGCAACGGGACCGCGGCCCTGGCCGACGACCTGCTGCGCCGGATCGCCGCCGGCGAGCAGACCGCGGCGGTCGCGATCCCGTTCTCGCGCTCGCCGGACACGACCTACCGGGGCCGGGTCTCCGTCACCCCGTGGCCGCCGCGCGAGGATCCGCACGAAGCCCGGCTCACCGGCCGGGTCACCAGCGTCGCGGACGCCCTGCCGGCCGACGTGCTGCTGGTCCCGGCGGACGGGTCGATCTACGTGGTGCGGGCCGCGGACGCGCAGCGCACACCGGTCACCACCCTGGACATGACGCAGGTGCTGTGTGACATCGAGTTCGACGACGCCCCCGGCCAGATACTGGCGATCGGGTACGCACCGCTCGCGCAGGCCTTGCTGAGCGCGGCGGCGGTGCTCGCGTCCGAACAGCTCGGCCTGGCGGAACAGTGCCTGAAGACGACGGTCGAGTACGTGAAGACGAGGCACCAGTTCGGCCGCGCGGTCGGTTCCTACCAAGGACTCAAGCACCGACTGGCACAGCTGTGGGTACAGATCGCCCAGGCTCGCGCCGTCGCCCGGTACGCGGTCTCGTCCAGCGGCGACGAGCAGGTGATCGCGGTCGCCGTCGCCCAGGCACATTGTTCGGCGGTCGCGGTGCAGGCCGCCGAGGAGTGCGTTCAGATGCACGGCGGGATCGGCTTCACCTGGGAGCACCCCGCGCATCTGTATTTGAAGCGGGCCAAGAGCGCGTCGATCGCGCTGGGGAGTCCGGCTCGGCATCGACGGCGGCTCGCGGAGTTGGTGGATCTGCCTGCGAGTTGAGGTCCCGTGTCAGGGCTCACCGAAAGGGGTGAGCCCTGGCCCTGGCCCTGGCCTTCGCGCTACTCCTGGACCGCGCTCGGGTCCAGCCCCAACGCCTTGGCCCAGATCCGGTTCAGCGTCTCCACCAACTTCTCGAACGGCATCGGCGCCTTCTGCACAAACGCCACGTACGCCATCCGCGACACCATCCCGGACAGCGCGTGCGCCGTCAGCAGCGGATCCAGGTCCGCGTCGGCGACACCCGCGTCCTGCAACGTCCGGATCATCTTCGCGTTGCGCCGCACGAACGCGTTCGCCCGCTCGATCCGGATCGCCCGGAAGCCCTCGTCGATCTGCGACACCTGCTCGAACAGGCCCATCAGCGCGGCGTTCTTCTTGTACGCACGCAGGTATTCGCGGTTGGCCAGGTTGATCAGTTCACGCGGGTCGGTGACGCCGGTGCGGGCCCGCAGGTGCGGGTGGACCATCTCCTCGGTCACCTGCTCGGCGACCGCCTGGAAGATCTCCTCTTTGCCCTCGAAGTAGGTGTAGAGCGAGCCGGAGGCGACGCCGGCCTCGGCGGAGATGTCCGCCAGCCGGGCCTCCAGGTAGCCGTCGCGCTCGAAGACCACGCGCGCCGCCGCGACCAGCGCGTTGCGGGTGCGGATGCCCCGGGCACTGCGCGGTGTGACGCGCACCTCAGACTTCGCCATGGCGAAACGCGGTCTCCCTACTTGAACTTGACGCCGACCTCAACTATACCGGAATCATGTTCACTGTCTCTGATCGCGCCCAGCGTTACCAGGACGACCTGCTCGCGTTCATGGACGAGCAGGTCTATCCCGCCGAATCGGTCTACGAGGAGCAGATGCGCGCCTCGGGAGACCCCCACCACCAGCCGGCGGTCATCGAGGAGCTGAAGACCGAGGCCAAGAAGCGGGGGCTGTGGAACCTCTTCCACCCCTACGCCGAGTGGGGTCCGGGGCTGACCAACTTCGAGTACGCGCCGCTGGCCGAGATCATGGGCCGCAGCCACCTGGCCCCGGAGGCCACCAACTGCGCCGCGCCGGACACCGGCAACATGGAGGTGCTGACGCTCTTCGGCTCGGACGCGCACAAGGAGAAGTGGCTCAAGCCGTTGCTGGACGGCGAGATCCGCTCCGGCTTCGCGATGACCGAGCCGGCGGTGGCGTCCTCGGACGCCACGAACATCGAGATGCGCATGGTCCGGGACGACGCCCGCGGCGGTTACGTCCTCAACGGCCGCAAGTGGTTCACGTCCAACGCGATGCACCAGAACTGCCGGGTGCTGATCGTGATGGGCAAGACCGATCCGGAAGCGGTGCCGCACCGTCAGCAGTCGATGATGGTCGTGCCGCTGGACGCGCCGGGCGTCACGATCGTGCGCTCGCTGCCGGTGTTCGGCTACCAGGACCGTGAGGGACACGCCGAGATCACCTTCGAGGACGTGTTCGTACCGGCCGAGGACCTGCTCAAGGGCGAGGGCGAGGGCTTCGCGATCAGCCAGGCGCGGCTGGGCCCGGGCCGGATCCACCACTGCATGCGCACCGTCGGCATGGCCGAGCGGGCACTGGAGCTGATGTGCCGGCGGGCCGCCGAGCGCGTGGCCTTCGGCCGGCCGCTGGCCGACCGGGCGAACATCCAGGACTGGATCGCCGAGTCCCGGATCGACATCGAGCAGACCCGGCTGCTGACGCTGAAGGCCGCGTGGATGATGGACACCGTCGGCAACAAGGCCGCCCGGACCGAGATCGCCGCGATCAAGGTGGCGGCGCCGGAGATGGCGCTGCGCGTCATCGACCGCGCGATCCAGGTGCACGGCGGCGCCGGCGTGACCGACGACTTCCCACTGGCCTGGGCCTGGGCCCACCTGCGGACGCTGCGGCTGGCCGACGGGCCGGACGAGGTCCACAAGCGGTCCATCGCGAAGATCGAGCTGGCCAAATACCAGCACTGACAAGCACTGACAAGCACTGACGTAACCGCCGCCGAGCAGGAGACCCCCGAAGCTCATGACCATTCCCCTCATCCCCTCCCTGTCCGGCCGCACGGCCATCGTCACCGGCGCCTCGCGCGGCATCGGCCTGGCGATCGCCCAGACCCTGGCCGCCGGCGGCGCGAACGTCGTCCTCACCTCACGCACGCGGGAGAACGCGGAGGAGGCGGCCAAGCTGGTCGAAGGCCCCGGCACCGCGATCGGCTACCAGGCGCACGCCACCGACGAGGAGGCGGCCCGGGCCTGCGTGGCGTTCGCGATCGAGCGCTTCGGCGCCCTGGACATCCTGGTCAACAACGCCGGCACCAACCCCGCCTACGGCCCGCTGATCGACATCGAGAAGAGCCGGTTCGCCAAGACCCTGGACACCAACCTATGGGGCCCGATCCTGTGGACCTCGCTGGCGGTGAAGGCGTGGATGGGCGAGCACGGCGGGTCGGTGGTGAACACCGCCTCGATCGGCGGCATCCACGTCGCGCAGAACCTGGGCGTCTACAACGCCAGCAAGGCCGCGCTGATCCACGTCACCAAGCAGTTGGCGCTGGAGCTGGCGCCGAAGGTGCGGGTGAACGGCGTCGCGCCGGCGGTGGTGCGGACCAGGCTGGCCGAGAGCCTGTTCGCCGACCACGAGGCCGAGGTCGCCGGCGCCTACCCGCTGGGCCGGCTCGGCGAGCCGGACGACGTCGCCTCGGCGGTGGCGTTCCTGGCCTCCGACGCCGCGGCCTGGATCACCGGCGAGACGCTGGTCATCGACGGCGGCGCGCTGCTGGGGCAGGCCGGTGTCTGAGGGCTCTGACATCGTCGGCTCTGGCACCGCGGGCTCTGATATCGTCGCCGAGCTGCCGGGACTGGTCTCGGGCTGGCTCGGCGAGTCAGGGATCGAGCACGAGCCGCCGTTGACCCTGACCCGGGTCGGAGTCGGCCAGTCGAACCTGACCTACGCGGTCACCGACGCCGGCGGCCGGCCGGACCGACGCTGGATCATGCGGCGTCCCCCACTGGGGCACCTGCTGGCCTCGGCGCACGACGTGGCCCGCGAGGCCCGCATCCTGACCGCGTTGCAGGACTCTGACGTCCCGGTACCGCACGTGTTCGGCGTGTGGAAGACGGACGAGGTGCCGATGGTGCTGATGGAGTTCGTCGACGGCCTGGTGCTGGACCGGCGGGAGGTCCTCGACGCGGTCTCGGAGCCGACCCGGCACGCCGTGGGCCTGGCCATCGCCCGCGCGCTGGCGCCGGTGCACGCCGTGGATCTGGCCCGGACCGAACTGGTCGACCTGGCCAGCCACAAGCCGTATGCCCAACGCCAGCTGAAGCGCTGGACGACACAGTGGCAGAACTCGAAGACCCGCGAGTCGGCGGACCTGGACACGCTGACCGCCAGGCTGGCGGCGGCGATCCCGGAGCAGCGGGAGCTCACGCTCGTGCACGGCGACTTCCACATGCGCAACGTGATCGTCTCCCCCGAGGACGGCTCGGTCCGCTCGGTCCTGGACTGGGAGCTGTGCACGCTCGGCGACCCGCTGGCCGATGTCGGCACGCTGCTGGCGTACTGGCCGGCGGCCGGCGAGGCGGGCCAGGGCCTGCTCAGCAACTCGGCGATGCCGGGCTTCCCGGACCGCGACGAGATGGCCGCGGCCTACCTCCAAGCCAGTGGCCGCGACGGTTCCGCCCTGGGCTTCTGGCACGCGCTGGGGCTGTGGAAGATCGCCATCATCGCCGAAGGCGTGCTGCGCCGCGTCCAGGACGAGCCGCGCAACCGCGCCGCGGCGTTCGCGCCGACCATCGACCAGATCGACTCCCTCATCGCCAAAGCACTAAGGACACTGACATGACCGAGCAGACCGGCCAGAACGCCGCCGGAACCGCCTCCGGAACGACGCGCGACACCCCGCGCACCGCGATCGTCACCGGCGCCGCGCGCGGGATCGGCGCGGCCGTCGCGCTCCGGCTGGCCGCCGACGGGCACGCGGTCGCCGTCCTCGACCTGGACGAGACCGCGTGCGCGGACACCGTCGCGGCGATCACCAAGGCCGGCGGCAAGGCGCTGGCCGTGGGCGCCGACGTCTCCGACGAGGAGCAGGTGGCCGCGGCGGTGACCCGGATCGTCGCCGAACTCGGCGCGCCGACCATCCTGGTCAACAACGCCGGGATCCTGCGGGACAACCTGCTGTTCAAGATGACCGTCGGGGACTGGGACGCGGTGCTGAACGTCCACCTGCGCGGCGCGTTCCTGATGTCCCGGGCGGCGCAGAAGCACATGGTGGACGCCGGGTTCGGCCGGATCGTGAACCTGTCCAGCACCTCGGCGCTGGGCAACCGGGGCCAGGCGAACTACGCCGCGGCGAAGGCCGGGATGCAGGGCTTCACCAAGACGCTGGCGATCGAGCTCGGCAAGTTCGGCGTCACGGCCAACGCGATCGCGCCGGGCTTCATCGAGACCGACATGACCCGGGCCACCGCCGAGCGGATGGGCGTGGACTTCGACGTGTTCCGGCAGGTGGCGATCAGCCAGATCCCGGTCGGGCGCTCCGGCAAGCCCGAGGACATCGCGGCGGTCGCGGCGTTCCTGGTCCGCGAGGAGTCCGGGTTCGTGTCCGGCCAGGTGATCTACGCGGCCGGCGGCCCGAAGGACTGATCGCTCGTTCCAGGAAGCGGAGGGCGGCATGACGCAGACCAACATGACGCAAAGCACTGAGACATCCGAGCTGGTCCTGGCCGAGCGGCACGGCGCGGTCCTGCTGCTCACGCTCAACCGGCCGGAGCGGCTGAACGCGTGGAACATCCCGCTCCAGGAGCGGTATTTCGCCCTGCTCGACGAAGCCGAAGCCGATCCCGGAGTACGGGTCGTAGTGGTCACCGGCGCCGGACGCGGGTTCTGCGCCGGGGCCGACATGGCGGACCTGTCGCAGCTGGGCACCGTCGATCCCGACACGATCGGGCGGCTCCCGGGCCGGCCCCGGGAGCGTCCGCTGTCCTTTCGCAAACCCCTGATCGCCGCGATCAACGGCCCGGTGGCCGGGCTCGGGCTGGTCCAGGCGCTGTACTGCGATCTGCGGTTCACCACGCCGCAGGCCAAGTTCACGACGGCCTTCGCCCGCCGCGGCCTGATCGCCGAGTACGGGATCGCCTGGTTGCTGCCGCGCCTGGTGGGGCCCAGCCGGGCGCTGGACCTGCTGATGTCCGCGCGGGTGGTGCTCGGCGAGGAGGCCCTGGCGCTGGGTCTGGTCGACCGGGTCCGGCCCGCCGAATCCTTGCTCGCCGACGCCCTGGCCTACGCGGCCGATCTCGCCGAGAACTGCTCGCCGCGGTCGATGGCGTTGATCAAGCAGCAGGTGTTCCAGGCGCTGGACTCAGATCTGCCGACCGCTGTCGCTTTGTCGACGAAGCTGATGCACGAGTCGTTCCGGCATCCCGATTCGGCAGAAGGCGTGCACAGCTACCTGGAGCGCCGTCCCCCACAGTTCGAGCCTTTGGAGTCGGCATGAGCGACGCGCCCCGGGCCGTGCTGACCGATTTCGGCGGCGTGCTGACGACGAGCATCTTCGAGGCCTTCGAAACGTATTCGCTGTCGGTGTCAGGCGATCCGGCCTTGTTCGGGACACTGTTCCGGACCGAGCCCGCGGCCGGTGCCCTGTTGGTGGAGCACGAGTGCGGGCGCATCGATCAGGCGGGGTTCGAACGCGGCATCGCGGAACTGTTGGCGCCGCGCGGTGTCGAGGTGCCGGCGCCGGGGTTCGTCGACTCGTTCCAGGCGTTGCTGAAGCCGGACGAGGCGATGATCGCGGCCGTGGAGGCGTTGCGTGCGGCCGGTGTCCCGGTCGCGATCGTCTCCAACTCGCTCGGCGACGACGCTTATCGCGGGTACGATCTCGCCGCGCTCGCCGACACCTGGGTGATCTCCGGCGAGGTCGGGGTACGCAAACCATCACGGGCGATCTACGAGATCGCGTGCGGCCGGTTGGGGGTCGAGGCCGCCGAGTGCGTGATGATCGACGATCTGGAACACAATCTGCGGGGCGCCGAGCGGCTCGGTATCAGAGGGCTGCATCACACGGACTCCGCGCGAACCGTCGCCACGTTGGCGGATTGGTTCGGCTGAGAGCGACCGAGGATTGGTGGCCGGGCGGGCTGAGCGACATTGGGAAACCAGCGTCGGAGCTCCGAGCCTGGCCGCACCGGTGCCTTGCGGCGCTGCGCTTGCAAGCCGACCGCCCACGACGCTCGTGCCAATTTGCGCGCAGGCGCGGGCCGGGTCGAGGGCGTCCGTCCGGCACGCCCAGCCACCAGCGGCGAAGCCGCCAAAGACACGAGCCCCGCCGAGTTTTCCGTGCGCTGCGGCGGCTGCGCCGCCTCGCCAGACCGGCCACCAATCCTCGGTCGCTCTTAACGGTTTGATCACCGGCGCCGCCGGACCTACCGTCAACGCATGACCGAACCTCCTGTCCTGTTGCGCGACCGCCTGCGTGCCGCCCTGCCGACCGCCCTGAAGGCACGCGACCGTGCCACCACTTCCACGCTGCGCGCCACGCTGGCCGCGATCGAGAACGCCGAAGCCGTGGACGCGGGTCCGGCCCGGGCCGGCGCGATCGAGGCCAGCGCGGTGGGGATCGGGGTGGCCGAGGCCGCACGCCGCGAGCTCAGTGAGGCGGACGTCGCCGCGATCGTGCGCGCGGAGATCGCCGAGCAGGAGCGGGCGGCGGAGGTCTACGAGGGGTCGGGGCACGCGGAGAAGGCGGCTGAACTGCGGGCCGCGGCAACGACTCTGGCAGCGTTCCTTGCCTGAGAGTGGGCACATCCGCGCGATCCCCGCATGTCGGCCCAGGAGGAACCCGTGAAAAGCGCCGTCACCATCACCAACGCCGGCTTGGCGTTCGCGCTGGAGATGGCGATGCTCGCGGTTCTCGTCTACTGGGGCATCCACACTGGCGGGAACGGGCTCGCCAAGGCCGCGCTCGCCGTGGGGGCGCCCGCGGCGGCCATCGCGATCTGGGCCACGTTCCTGGCCGCCGGCGGACATCCGGTGAACCTGCCGACAGTGCCGGAGGCGGCGCTGAAGCTGGCCGTGTTCCTGGTCGCGGCGCTCGCGCTGGCCGGGACCGGGCATCGGACGATGGCGATCGCGTTCGCCGCGCTGGCGGTGCTGTCGGTCCTGATCGAGTACACGGTCGGGACCTGACGGCCGTTACGCAGTTCTGTCACAACGCGGCGTTAGAGATCGCGTTCGACACCGGGGCTCCGCTAGCTTCGATGGGTGCCCAATCCAGAACTGGAAGAGACGGCATCGGAGCCCCCTGAGATCTCGGCTTCCGGGCCTGAGACCTCGGTGCCCGAAGCAGTTGCGCCAGCTGCGGCACTCGGAGCTGCGGCATCTGAATCCGCGGCGCGGGCCGCGACACGGGCCGGCAAACGCCGGCGCCGTTCCCGGCTCGCCGCCGCCGCGACCCTTGTCGGCGCCATCCTGGTGGTCGGCGGCGGGGGAACCGTGGCGGTGCTGGCCGCGCACGGTTTCGACAGCCCGGCCGAGCCAGACCTGAAACTGGTCGCGCCGGCGTACCGGGACATGGCCGGGTCGCTGCCGTGGCCGAACGACGGCGAGACGGCGCTGTGGGCCCAGGGAATCGGCAGCCTCGGCACCTGCGGAGACCAGACACCGGTGCCGATCGCCAGTGTCGCCAAGGTGATGACGGCTTACGTCCTGCTCAAGGACCACCCGCTGGCCGACGGGCAGAACGGGCCGGACATCACCGTCGACCGGCAGGCCGAGGACGAGTCCTACGACCGCGACGAGAGCTCGGCGCCGGTACGGGCCGGGCAGCGGCTCAGCGAGCGCGCGATGCTGGAGCTGATGCTGGTCCCGTCCGCCAACAACGTCGCCCGGCTGCTGGCCCGCTGGGACGCCGGGACCGAGGACGCCTTCGTGGCCGAGATGAACGCCGCGGCGGCCGCGTTGGGCATGACCCACACCACCTACACCGACCCCAGCGGCCTGGACGCGGCCACCCGCAGCACCGCCACCGACCAACTGCTGCTGGCCGAATCCGCCCTCACCGACCCCACCCTGCTCGCGCTGACCGGCGTCCCGGACACCGAGGTCCCCGACGACCCGACCGTGCTGGCGAACACCGACACCCTCCTGGGCGCCGACGGCGTAGTCGGCGGCAAGACCGGCTCCAGCACCCCGGCCGGCGGGGCACTGATGTGGGCCGCGCACCGGACCCTGAACGGGGAGGACCACTTCGTGCTGGGAGTCGTGCTGCACGAGAATGCGGGGACTACGGCCGAGGCGGGGCTGACCAGCGTTCTGCTGGTGAGCCGACGGCTGGTTGAAGCAATGGATTGACCGCTAAGCGAAAAGCCGCTTCAAGAACGCGTGCAGATTCGTATTCGCCCGCGCGATCCGTCCCGCCGGATCGATCGACTCGTCCAGGTCGTGCCCGACCGCCGAGGTCTTGATGCCGCGCACGAACAGCGAGCACTGCAAGTCAGTACACAGATACTGCCCGATCGAGTTGCCCTGCCGGCCCGCTTCGCCGGTGCGGCGGGCGGTCATCAGGGCCACGCCGCCGCCGGTGCGGGTGGTGAGGCAGACGGAGCACATGCTGCGGGCGCCGAAGCCTCGGGCGCCGCCGCCGGAGGCGCGCAGGGAGACCCCGACCAGGCGGCCTTCGTACGGGGCGACCAGGTAGGCGCGGTCAGGCGCCCCGGGGTCGCGCCAGCCCAGGAAGTCCAGGTCGGACCAGGACTTCTCAGCCAGGTCCGCCGGCAGGCCGAGTCGCTGGGCCTCACCCTTGGAGCAGTTGACGAAGCTGGTGCGGATCTCGCGCTCGGTGATCGGTTCCATGGTGGGTACGGTAAGGTTGCCTAAGTCACTTAGGCAAATCGTTAACTCACGAAGGAGTCGGATGGCGCGCGCCGGGCTGTCCCCCGAGCTGGTCGTGACCGCGGCCGCCGAACTGGCCGACGAGATCGGGTTCGAGAACCTCACGATCGGGATGGTGGCGCGGCGGTTCGGGGTGAAGGAACCCAGCCTGTACTCGCACATCCGCAACGCCAACGACCTGCGGGTCCGGGTCGCGGCGCGGGCCCTGGGCGAGCTCGCGGACCGGGTCGCCGAGGCGCTGGCCGGCCGCGCGGGGCGCGAGGCGCTGCTGGCCTTCGCCGCCGCCTACCGCGACTATGCCAAGTCCCACCCGGGCCGCTTCGCCGCCGCCCGGATGCCCTTCCCGCTCGACTCCCCCGCCGCCGACGCCGCGCGCCGGAACTCGGACCTCAACCGCGCCCTGCTGCGCGGCTACGCCCTCGGCGAACCCGCCGAGACCGACGCGGTGCGGCTGCTCGGCGCGACGATCCTGGGCTTCGTCACGTTGGAGGCCGGAGGTTCGTATCAGCACAACCCACGGCCCGCCGACGACTCCTGGAACGCTGCCATCGAGGCGTTGGACGTGGCGCTGCGGAACTGGCCGGCGGCGTAACGACGAACGCGGCGGGCTTCGGCCGAAGCGAAGACCTGGGTCCAGGTCCACACCTCCGCTGAAACCCGCCGCACGTCAGCGAATCAGCCCCGCGCGAGGACTAACTACGGGAACTGACTCAGCCCCGCGTCAGCACCGAATCAGGCCTCGACCTCAGGCTGCCCCGGCTCCGCCCACAGCGTGTGGAACGTCCCCTCCCGGTCCGTCCGGCGGTAGGTGTGCGCACCGAAGAAGTCCCGCTGGCCCTGGATCAGCGCCGCCGGCAGCCGCTCGGCCCGCAGTGTGTCGTAGTAGGCCAGCGCCGAGGAGAAGGCCGGCACCGGGATCCCGCGGCGGGTGGCGGCCGCGATCACCTCGCGCCACGGCACCTGGGCCTTGGTGATCTCGTCGGCGAACTCCGGTTCGGACAGCAGGCTGGGCAGCGTCGCGTCGGTGTTGTAGGCGGCGCGGATGCGGTCCAGGAACGCCGCCCGGATGATGCAGCCGCCGCGCCAGATCGCCGCGACGTTGCCCAGGTCGATGTCCCAGCCGTACTCCTCGGCGGCGTCCCGGATCATCGTCCAGCCCTGGTCGTAGGCGATGACCTTGGACGCGTAGAGCGCGTGCTCGACCGTGGCGACGTAGCGCTCGGCCTCGTGCGGCCGCAGCGGGTGCTCCGTACCGCCGGGCAGCGGCCGGTAGGCGTCGCGCAGTGCGGTGCGGGAGGAGGCCACTCGGGCGAACGTCGCCTGGGCGATCGCGGTCACCGGGGAGCCGAGGTCCAGGGCGGTCTGCACGGTCCAGCGGCCGGTGCCCTTCTGCTCGGCGGCGTCGCGGACGATGTCGACGAACGGCTTGTCGCTCCCGGCGTCGGTGTGCGCCAGGATCTCGGCGGTGATCTCGATCAGGTAGGAGTTCAGCCGGCCCTTGTTCCAGACCCGGAACACGTCGGCGATCTGCGCCGGGGCGTACCCGGCCACGTGCCGCAGCAGGTCGTAGGCCTCGGCGATGAGCTGCATGTCGGCGTACTCGATGCCGTTGTGCACCATCTTCACGAAGTGCCCGGCGCCGTCGGTGCCGATGTGCGTGCAGCACGGCTCGCCGTCCACCTTGGCGCTGATCGCCTCCAGCATCGGGCCGAGCACCGCGTAGGACTCGGCGGAGCCGCCGGGCATGACGGCCGGGCCGTGCAGCGCGCCCTCCTCGCCGCCGGACACCCCGGAGCCGACGAAGTGGATGCCGCGCTCGCGCAGCGCCTTCTCGCGCCGGCGGGTGTCCAGGAAGTGCGCGTTGCCACCGTCGATGATCATGTCGCCGGGCTCCAGCAGCGGGGCGAACTCCTCGATCACCGCGTCGGTGGCGTCCCCGGCCTTGACCATGATCATCAGGCGCCGGGGTTTCTCGAGCGCCGCGACGAAGTCCTCGGCGGTCTCGGTGGGAACGAAAGAGCCTTCGTCCCCGAACTCCTCGACGAGGGCCCGGGTCCGTGCGGCGGTGCGGTTGTGGAGGGCCACGGTGTAGCCGTGACGGGCGAAGTTGCGGGCCAGGTTGCGGCCCATGACGGCCAGTCCGGTCACGCCGATCTGTGCGGATGCCTGCATATTCGGCAACTTAACACTCATGGCCGCGGGAGGGGATGTTCAACTCCACCGCCGGGCGTCTTCGGCCAACCGCTGCATCTCCTCCTCCAGCCGGTCCGCCGCCGAGGCCGAGGCGCCGGCTGACTTCGAGGCCTTCAACCGCACGATGATGCCCTGGAACTCGCTGATGCGGCTCTCCAGATCAGCCTTGGCCTTCAGCAGGTTCGCCTCTTCCTTCGAGCCGGGCTGCACCAGCAGCATCCGGTGCTCCAGGTCGCCGAGCAGGTCCAACTGCCGCCGCCGGGCCAGTTCGAACTGCTCCAGCGGATCCTCAAAACGGCTCAGGAACCGATCGGTGCCCTTGCGCAGCCAGCCACCCACACCCATCCCGCGCTCCCTTCCGAATGTCCCAACGCCTATTCTCCCGCCGACGTGCCCGCCGGATCCGCCGTTCTCAAGCCGACGCGCCCGCCGGATCCACCGGATCCACCGGATCCACCGGTTCTCAGGCCGACGCGCCCGCCAGCCACGCACCGGCGGCGGCGATCATCAACCGCACCCCGAACTCCAGCGTCGGGTCGACCGCCGGGGCGAACTTCGGCGAGTGGTTGGTCGGGAGCGTGGCCGGGATGCCGTTCTCCAGCAGGGAGTGGATGTCCGCCTCGGTGAAGTCGGCGAGGTCCAGGCCGCCGAAGTGCCAGAACACGGTCGGCACGCCCAGCGCGGTGCCGAAGTGCCCGAAGTCCTCGCTGCCGGTCAGCGGGCTGGGCAGCACGAACACCGAGCCCGGGCCGAGCAGCCCGCGGAACGCCGCCAGGACCACCTCGGTCGCCGCCGGGTCGTTCACCAGCAGCGGCAACTCGTCCTCGGTCGTGATCTCCGGCAGCCGCTCGGCGCCGGACGCGGCGGCCTCGGCGTTGACGATCCGCTCGATCGCGGCCAGCACCTTGGTCCGGGTGGTCGGCGACGCGGTGCGGACGGTGATGCCGAGCTCGGCCTCGTCCGGGATGACATTGGCCCGGGTCCCGGCCCGCAGCGATCCGACCGTCACCACGGCCTGCTGGCTCGCGGCGATCTCCCGGGTCACGATCGTCTGCAACCGCATGACGATCGCGGCCGCGATCACCACCGGATCCACGGTCGACTCCGGCATCGAACCGTGCCCGCCGCGCCCGAACACCTTGACCCGGAGGGTGTCGCAGGCGCTCATCACCGGACCCGGCCGGGTGCCGACCAGCCCGGCCGGCGCGGGGGCGACGTGCTGGCCGAGGCAGACCTCGGGACGCGGGAAACGGTCCAGGAACCCGTCCTCGATCATCTTCGGCGCACCGCCGACCTCCTCGGCCGGCTGGAAGACGGCGACCACGGTGCCGCCCCACGCCGCACGGTTCGCAGCCAGCAGGTCGCTCACGCCGAGCAGACAGGCGACGTGGACGTCGTGACCGCAGGCGTGCATCACCGGGACTTCGGTGCCGTCGCGGTCGGCGGCGGTGACGGTCGAGGCGTAAGGAAGGCCGGTCTCCTCGGCGACCGGGAGCGCGTCCATGTCGGCTCGCACGAGGATCACGGGCCCGGCGGCTGCGCCGTTCAGGCCACCGCGCAGCACGCCCACGACACCGGTGCCGGGGAGGTCTCCGGTGCCGCCCAGGCCTTCGGTGACTTCCCAGCCCGCCGCGCGCAGGTGCTGCGCGACGATGCCCGCGGTGCGGACCTCATGGAAGGAGAGTTCGGGGTGGGCGTGGAGGTCCTTGTAGAGGTCTCGGAGGCCGGGAAGGACTGCTTCCAGCCCGCGTAGGAGGTCGGCCGGGTTCGGGCGTGTGGCGGCGGCCGGCGCGGCGGGCTGGGTCATGCGGACTCCGTTCCGAGGTGGATGTCCCCCACCTTGGTCGGGGCGACGTGTGGAGGCAACTCCTCAGTAACTTCGGCCGGCAGCCGCTGCCGCGACTTCAGTCAGCCGATTCGGTCAGCTCTTGCGGCCGAGCGCCCCATACATCCAGATGTCGTCGGCGTCGGCCGGTACCGCGCCGTCCGGACGCCAGCGCGGCAGCAACACCACACCGGGCTCCAGCAGCTCCCGGCCGTCGAAGAACGCGGCGGTCTCCTTGGCGCTGCGCACCGTGAGCTTCGCCGTCGACTTCTCGTAGGCCTGCGCCGACACGGCAAGCCGCTCCTGGTCGAAATCCCCGGTGACGTGGGTCAGCGCCAGGAAGCTGCCGGGCGCGACCGCGTCCATCAGGGTATTGACGATGCCGTACGGGTCCTCGTCGTCGCCGACGAAGTGCAGCACCGCGATCAGCATCACGCCGATCGGCCGCTCGAAGTCGAGCACTCCGCGCATCCGCAGATCAGCCAGCACCGCGGCCGGATCCCGAAGATCCCCGGCGACGATCGTCGCGGCCCCGGCCCCGGCGTCCACCGGACGGGCCCGGGCGTGCGCCAGCACGATCGGGTCGTTGTCGACGCCCACCACATGCGCGTCCGGCCGGGCCGCCAGCGCACTGGCCACTGTCCCGCCGGGACCGGGCAACCCGATACCGATGTCAAGGAACTGCGAAATCCCCTCGGCCGCCATCGCCCGCACCGCGCGGCCCAGGAACGCACGGTTCGCCCGGGCGAAGGCCCGCACCTTCGGCATGTTCTTCAGGACCTTCTCGGCGGCATCGCGGTCCGCGGCGAAGTTGTCCTTGCCACCGAGGTAGTAGTCGTACATCCGGGCCGGCGTGGCGACCTCGGTGTCCACTCCCGGCACAGTCCAGTCCGCCTCGGACATGTCGCCTCCCCATCCCGGCCCATCCCGGTGTTGATCGCTTGGCGCGGATCATACCCACGAACTCTGCTTCCTGATAACAGCGATCGCTAATCGCCTCCGCCTCCGGGCAGCGCCCAGCAGACCAGTTCGCCGTCGACGTGGGTGACTACGCGGTCATCGGGAGTGTGATGGACCGCGCCGGGCAGGGTGAGGGTGCGGCCGGTGGCGGCGTGGACGAACAGGCTCGCCGACTCCTCGACGGTGTCTCTGAGCCAAGCCCAGCGGCTGTTCGGATGGCGGCCGCTGTCGTGGAAAGTAGTCGCGCTCGGCGGGGTGAGGGACCAGAGTTGCCGGCCCTCGGGGAGCGAATGACCGCGGACGAAGGAGCCCTCGCGGGTCAGCAGGACCTCGGAGCGGATGTCGACGACGTCGGCGACTTCCGTAACCGGGGCGTTGAGGTCCGGCCAGGAACGGGCGAACAGGAGCTCGCCGGTCGCGCGGCTGTGGACTTGCACCGACGCCCGGAAGTCGAAGGGCCGGCCGCAGTTCTCACAGAACCGTTCGGCCAGCGGACTCGGCGGCACGATCTCGCCGCAGCGGCACACCGGCGTGTGGACCAGCTCGACCAGGACGACACAGCTCTCTGATCGGCCGGCGTAGACCGGGTGCTTCCGCGGCCGATACCGCCTACCCAGCGGCCAGTAGTTGATGTGCCACAACCGCGCGCCGTCCTCGGCACGCAGACCGAGCAGGCCGTCGAACTCGTGCGCTCCGCCGCCGGGCAACAAGGCGAGCACGACTTGGCGGGGATCCTGCACGGCTGCCAGGTCCGGCTCGCCCTCCTGCATCCAGTCGGCGATCCAGACTGCCCGGCCGCTGAACGGATCGGTGAGCTGCCACTGGATGTCCTCAGTGAACTGGGTCGTGTAGGGGATCAGGACCTCGGCGTCCGGATGGTCGTCGTGGGCCCAGAGCGGCCAGCCGTAGCCCAGCGTCGCCGTCCTGCGATCGGCCGTGATCCCCCACGCGACCTCAGAACTCGATCGATCGATCGCGACGGTGTTGGCACGTCCAGGGTGATCCTCATCGGTGAAGATGAGATAGCCACTGCGCGGGTCGACACGCATCACGCTCGCCTCTCCGAGGAGAAGATCCGCCGCGATGTACGGCCCGTGCGGAGTCACATTCGCACCGGTTGCGACATCCACCCAGCCCACTGGCGCAATGCGGACCCCGTCATGCCCGACTCTGTGCAATACGAGCGCGCCGTCCTCACGCGCCTCGACACTTAAGCATTCTTCGATCGGTCGACGCCACACCACTCGCGGCTCGTCGGTGAGACCGAGCTCTGACATCCGCCGGGCGAGCACGGACGCGCCGACGGCCGCCAGATCCGCCCGGCCGACCAGCTCGACCTCGGAACCCGTGGCAGCGCGCTCCGGTTCCTCAGCACCAGCGGCGCCACCCGGCTCGGCACCGACCGCGTTGCTTGCCTCGGCGCCAGCCGCGTCACTCGCTTCGGCGTCGACCGCGTCACCTGCCATGCTCACCACCGCATTGTCAGCACACCGATCCTCACCGCCTGCTCTCGTCCCCCACACCGGCACCGGCCGGTCCCGCGGCACCAGCGGCAGCACCGGCGCCAGCACCGGCAGAGGCAGCAGCAGCGGCAGCGGCGGCGGCAGCGGCGGCGGCAGCGGCGGCGGCAGCGGCGTCCAACAACCCGTCCAGCACCCGCCGCCGCTCGTCGACCAGCGTCTTCAGCTTGTCCGCCATCGTGTCCAACCGGCGCATCGCCGCCGGCATCCCGGCCTCCTGCCCGGGCGCGAACACGATGCGGCCGAGTTCCGAATCGCGCGCGGCGGTCAGCTCGTCGCGGATGCGGTCCAGACGGGTGTGGACCGAGGACAGCGCCTGGCGCAGGTGCTCCTTCAGCTTGCGGCGCGCGCCCGGGTCCTTCGGCGGCGGCGCGGTGGTGCTGTCCGCGCCGCCCTCGGCGTCCCACTCCTGCGAGAGCTGGGCCAGCAGGCCGATGTCGCCGCGGGTGTAGGCGTCGTTGACGCGCGCCATGAAGACCTCGCGGCGCTGCCGGTCGGCCTCGTCGTCGGCCAGGTCCGGGTGGCAGCGGCGGGCCAGTTTGCGGTACATGCGCTTGGCTTCGCCGGTCGGCGCCGGGCGCGGCGGGTCGGCGCGGGTGGCGCGTACCTTCTCCTCGTCCGCCTGCCGGGCCGACTGCTGGGCCCGCTCGCGCGCCGTCTCGGCGTCGCGCTGGTCGTCCTCGCGACCGCTGCGCGCCGCGTGCACCTCGGCGATGCGGGCCTCGATCTCGTCGAGCTCGGCCAGCAGCGGCGCGAACATGCGCGCGTGCGCGCGCCCGAACACCGTCAGCAGATTGCGCACCTCGGCGAGTTCGGCTTCGGCCTGCGACAGCTCGTCGGCGAGCCCGGCGAGTTCGCGTTCCAGATCGGCGATCTCGGGGTCCACCCACACGTCGGGCTCGGCCGCCGCGGTGTAGGGGCCGACCTTCGACACGACCCGCATCACCATGGTCTCGTCGTCGGTCCACACCGCGCGGATCTTGCCCTCGCCGAGTACTTCCATGGCTTCCGGCCCGCGTGCGGTGAGCTGCACCCGGGCGGCCAGTTTCTCCTGTCCGAGTTCGCCCGGCGCCACCTCGACGCAGATGTGGAACTCGCGGCGCTCCTCGCCCCACGCCCCGGTCGGGAAGCCGACGGTGCGCACCGCGTCGCCCGGGATCCGGTTGTCGGTCAGGTCGCGTAACAGGGGACTGACTTGCTTCACATAGCGGATCACCGCGCCGCTCGGCGTCCACAGACTGAGTTCGACGTCTGCGACCCGCTTGGTCACGGCCCCGGCCGTCGCCTCGCGCACCGCCTCCGGCAGTGCTTCGGGGTCGGGCACGAACCCCATCGTCCCGGACAACTGGTCGGAGAGCAGGCGCATCTCGTGCACCTCCCAGTCCTCACCGAGCCCCAGGCAGTCGGCCGTGAACAGCCCGGCGCAGGCCCGCGCGGTCAGCGCCAGTCGTGAGGGGTGCAGTCCCTCGTCCTTGCCGTTGACGATGAGGATCGCGTGCCGCACCGGCCCGGACCCGAGCGCGAACATCCGGGCCGCGCGGCTGAGCCACAGGCCGATCTCGCGGCCGCCGTACGCGGTCAGCCGGTCCACCGCCGACTTGGCCGCCGCGCGCGAGGCCGCCGTCACCGGTTCGGTGCCGCCGTCCTCGGGGTAGACGGGCTGGCTGTCGGCGCGCCCGGCGATCACCGCGAACCGCGCGCCGTCCGGCAGTGCCTCGATCCCAGCGTGTAACGCGGCCTTGACCCCGGCCAGCCGGCCCGGTTCGGCCAGCGACCGCGAGCAGTCGGCGATGAAGACCACCGACGGCGGCCCGTCGGCGCTGGCTATCGGCCCGGGCTTGGCGCCGTAAGTACGGTCGGCCCGTAACGCCGCGGCCGCCGCGGCGCCGTGCCGGGGCGGCCCGCTCCCGGAGTCCACGGTGCTGACCGTGACGACGGCGTGCACCTCGCGACCGCCGGCCGCCAGGTACTCGTTCTGGTTGACCTCGATCGCGGTCCGGATGCTGCGGATCGCCTCGGGCGCGTTGGCCGTGCGCGCGCCACGGCTGGCCGCGCTGTCGTCGTTGCGCAGCCGCTCGTTGACGAACGCGAAGTGTTCGACCCACTCCACGCCGAGCTGCACGTCCTGGCCCAGCGCCCGCACCGACCCCGGCGCCTCGATCGTCGGCGGCGGAGTCCAGTTGCCGACCAGCGCGAAGGCGGCGGCCACGTCCGGCCGGGTCGCGGGGTCCTTGTCCAGCAGCCGGGTGATCAGGGCGGTCAGCCGCCCGCCCCGGCGCATCGGCGCCGGCTGCCCGGCCACCACCGAGCCGATGACGTCGGCTCGGAAGGCGGGAATCCCTTCCACCGCCTCGTAAAGCGTCGCCCCGAGGGAGAACAGGTCACCGACCGCGCCGGCGTCCTGGGAGATCACCCGCTCGGGCGCGACGTAGCCCGGCGAGCCGATGAAGGTCCCGGTGCGGGTGACGCGCTGGTCGTCGAAACGGACGGCGATCCCGAAGTCGGCGAGCAGCCCGGTGCCGTCGGCGGCCAGCAGGACGTTGCCCGGCTTCACGTCGCGGTGCACGATCCCGGCGGCGTGCGCGGCGGCCAGCGCCCGCAGCAGGTCGCGGGCCAGCGCCACCGCGTTGTTCTCGGTCAGCGGCCCGGTGTGCGCCAGCCGCTCGGCCAGGCTCTCGCCCTTGACCAGCTGCATGACGATCCACGGTGCGCCGTTCTCGATGTGCACGTCGTGCACGGTCACGATGTTCGGGCAGTCCCGCAGCCGCGCCGTGTTGCGCGCCTCCCGGGCGCCCCTGGCCACCCGCTCGGCGGCCTGCGGCCCGTTGCCCTCCATCGGCAGCAGGATCTGCTTCACCGCGACATCCACCTCGAGGTGCATGTCGTAGGCGCGCCAGACCTGTCCGAACGCCCCGGAACCCAACCGATCCACCAGTCGGTAGCGTCCCCCGATCACCCGTCCTGGCTCGGTCACCCCAGAAGCCTACGGGGATCGGCGGCCGGGCGCGATGGTCATCCGGGGGGAGAATCGGTCCAGTGGGGATTACCCGCGGCCCGGATCCAGGCATCACGCCAGCGACAGGAACAACTTCTCCATCTGCGCCACCTTGGCCGAGCGTTCCTCAGCATCCTCAGAACCCAGGCACTGCCAGAGCCCGCCGGCGATCACCTTGAACCCGGCCCGGTCCAGCGCCCGGGACACCGCGGCCAGCTGAGTGACGATCTCCGAGCAGTCCCGCCCGGACTCCAGCATCGCGATCGCACCCCGGATCTGTCCGGGGTATTTCCGGCAGCCGCCGACGAACCGCCCACAGTGGCCGAGGCGGGGATATAATAAGCAACGCTAAGTATCGTTATTTTCCGGGGAACATTTCCCCGGAAGATGCGTTACCCTGCACACGGGGACCTGGTCCCCGACGAGGATCCCTCCGCAGGTCGATCCTTGGAAAGCGGCCGCCGCGCCCGAGTACGCACCCCCTCCGTGTCTCGTGCGCGGCGGTCTTCCCCATTCGCCGGAAAAGCCGCCGCGCATCGCAAATCAGGGCATTTCCAAAGGTTACGATGGTCCGGCTCCCGTCCCGCCCCCACCGCCCAGGAGGAACCCGTGGACGTCGTGGCCACCCCACGCCGCACGCCGCACGCCCGAGCCCCCCGAGTAGACGCCCAACGCAACCGCGAACGCATCGTCGCCGCGGCCCGCGACCTGTTCACCGAAGTCGGCCGGCAGGCCCCGATCGACGAGGTGGCCCGCCGCGCCGGCATCGGCAACGCCACCGTCTACCGCCACTTCCCCGACCGCGACGCGCTGGTGCTGGCCGTCGTCCACAGCGTGCTGAAACGGGCCGCCGACCGCGCCGAGGCCGCGATGGCCCAGGCCGAGGCCCCGTTCGAGGCGCTGAGCCGCTTCGTCCTGGCCGCCGCCGACGAGCAGATCGGCGCGACGTGCGTGATGCTCGACGGCGCCTACGACCCCGGCGACCCGGAGGTCAAGGTCCTGGAAGAGCGGCTGAACGGACTGCTCGACACGATGCTGGCCCGGGCCCGCCGGGCCGGCGTGCTGCGTCCGGGCATCGACCGCGACGACATCTTCGTGGGCGTCGCCCAGCTCACCCGGCCGCTGCCGGATCTGGTGACGGTGCGGCGCGGCTCGCGGCGCTATCTCCAGCTGTTCCTGGACGGGCTGCGGGCGCCGGGGTACACGGCGCTGCCGGTCGAGGATTGAACGACTGAACATCGCGTCGGAACATCGCCTCGGGCGGCCAGATCCACCCTCAGGGCCGACGCGCCTCAAAGCCGACGCATTTCAAGACCACGCCCCCGCAAAGCCCAGGGCCGATCCACCCTCAGGGCCGATCCACCCTCAAGGCCGATGCACCAACAGCATCGCCAGATCCCGCGCCCGGGCCCCACGCGCCCGCACCGTCACCTCACCCTCGATCGCCGACAGCACATACTCCGGCCCGGCGTCCGCCAAGTCCTCCAGGATCTGCGCCAGCGGCAGCGGCTCCACATCGGGTCCGCCGGAGTCCGTCACGCCGTCTGTATAGAGGAGTAGCGAGTCGCCGCTGTCGAACGGCGTCACCACCAGCCGGGCCCGGTCGTCCGCGCCGGGCGCCAGGGCGCTGAGCCCCAGCGGCAGCCCGACCGACTGGCCCTGGACTGTCGACACCGCGCCACAGCGCACCAGCAGCGGCGGCGCGTGGCCGCAGCTCACGTGCTCCAGCCGGCCGTCGGGCCGGATCGACACCACGGCCACGCTCGCGAACTCCTCGCGCACGTCCACGGTGGTGCGCGGCGGGGCCACCGCGAGCGAGTTCGAGGTCTCCCACAACCGGGCGCCGTCCGCGAGCGGCACGTGCGCGGCGGCGGCGTCCGCGTCCCCGAGGAACCGCCGCAGGCTCACTTCCAGCCGGCGCACCAGGTCACGCAGGTCCGGCTCGTCATAGGCGGCCTCGCGGAACGACCCGAGCAGCACCGCGGCCACCTCGACCGCGCCGAGCCCGCTCCCCCGCACGTCCCCGATGACCGCGCGCACCCCGTAGGGCGTGTCCACGATGTCGTAGAAGTCGCCGCCGACCGAGGCGCCGGCCGAGGCCGAGGCGCTGCGCGCGGCGACCAGTACGTCGCCGACGGCGGGCCGGGGCGGGCGCAGCAGCACCCGCTGCGCCACCTCGGCGACCGCCCGCACCTGACTGAGCTCGCCGAGCATCCGCTGGCGCCGCACCGAGATCACGTAGCTGGCCGCCACCACCACCAGGATCGCGCCGAACGTGCCGAGCCGCAGCACCTCGCCGCCGGAGCGGGCCTGCGGCCCCCACGGCAGCAGCGCGACGAAGGCGCACAGCCCGGCCATCGTCACGCACTGCCGGCGGCCGGTCCCGGCACAGGCGATCGCGGGCGCGGCGGCGAGCAGCGGGGCGAGCTGGATCCGGGCCGGGAGCAGCACCTGCAGGACCAGCACCACCGCGACCCAGATCCCGGGCAGCACCAGTAAGAAGAGGGCACGACCATTATCGGCCGGCCGGCGCGTGCCCACGCCGCCCGCCCGGAGCCATCGTGTCAAAGGACCACCCAACGCGTGCCCACGCCTCTCAGCGTCCTTAATCCGACACGACGGAGCATAACCCGCACCGCCACGGAGATGTCGAGGAATCGCCCGATTCGCACGCTTGGGCTACCGCATGGCCATCAGGGCTCGAACACCGTGGCGAACTGCCCGGTAGTGCCCCTTTACGAACGCAGCCGTCTGTTAAAGTGCGACCGCTTGGAGTGACAGGGCAAGCACTCAAGGGGACGCGGGGATGGAACCTGTACAGGGTACGGATCCCAAGAAGATCGGCCCGTACCGGATCCGCGGGCTGCTGGGCGCCGGCGGCATGGGGCGCGTCTACTTGGGCGTCGACAAGAGCAAGAACTGGGCCGCGGTCAAAGTGGTCAACGCCGAACTGCTGCGCGACGAGGAGTTCCGCAAGCGCTTCATCCGCGAGGCGACCGCCACCGCCAAGGTCGACGGCCGCTTCATCGCCGGGATCGTCGCGGCGAACCTCGACGGCGCGCACCCCTGGCTGGCCACCGAGTACATCGAGGGCACCTCGCTGAGCGACTGGGTCAAACGCTCCCCACTGGCCCCCGCCGACGCCCAACAGATGGCGGCGGGCCTGGCCGAGGCGCTGAGCACCATCCACGCGGCCGGCGTCGTGCACCGCGATGTGAAGCCGGCCAACGTCCTGCTCGCCGAGCGGGACGGACAGCTGATCCCGCATCTGATCGACTTCGGCATCGCCCGCGACTTCACGGCCAGCACCATCACCCGCACCGGCACCGTGGTCGGCACCCCGCCCTACATGGCCCCGGAGCAGATCCGTGGGCAGCGCGAGGTCGGACCGCCCGCCGACATCTTCGCGCTGGGCGGCGTACTCACCTTCGCCGTCACCGGCCGGCACCCCTTCGGCGAGGGCAACGCGACCGCGCTCTCGTACCGGATCACGCACGAGGAGCCGGATCTCGACGGCGTCGAGGACGCGCTGATCAGGAAGCTGATCGTGGCCTGCCTCGCCAAGGAGCCCGAGGACCGGCCGACCGCGCCGGATCTGCAGGAGCAAGTCGGGAACCTGGCTACGCGGCGGATCCCGCCGGAGGTCCCGGCACCGCGCGCCGAAGCGGGCGCGGGACTGGCCGAACTGGCCGGACTGGCCGACCTCGTTGAGGCACGAGCGACGCTGCCGATGGCGGCCGGCGCCGAAGCGAAGGCACCGGCGATCACGAGCCTGCCGTCGGTACCGGTGGTGACCGAGCCGACAGCTGATGAGGCCGCCGGTGATGAATCGGCGAGCAAGGCTGAAGCCGAGCCCGCACCCGCCGCAGCGGCAGCCGGCGAACAATCGCAACCTCCTGCGATGCCGCCGAGCACCAATCGCCGGCCGGCCACAAACTCAAACCGCCGCCGCCTGCCCGCCGTAGTACTGGTAGCGCTGGCCCTCGTCATCATCTTCGCGAGCATCCTCGGCGCAGACTTCAGCCACGGCGGCAAAAACCACCCAGGCATCGCCGCCCCGGGACCCACCTCCGTCTCATCCTCGTCCTCTGATTCACCCTCCGGATCCGCCGGCACCTCCACCTCCCCG
>NZ_JAAFZA010000439.1 GCF_015356865.1 Catenulispora pinisilvae | reverse complement strand
GCCGGAGGGGGTGAGGAACACGAGTTCGCGCGCCGGCTGCTTGATGCGGAAGCCGAGGGGCAGGCGGACGCGGCGGTTGAAGTCCTCGAAGCCGTCCAGGACCTTGGCCATGGTGTCGCGGATGTGGTCGTAGTCCTCGACGTACCAGTCCCAGCGGGTCTTCGTGTCCGGGAGCGCGGCCTTGGCGATGCCGGCGATGATCGCGGGTTCGGACAGCAGGTAGGGCGAGGCGGGCTTCTTCATCCCGACCGAGAGGTGCACCATGCTCATCGAGTCCTCGACCGACAGCTGCTGCACGCCGCCGCGCTGGTGGTCCTTCTCGGTGCGGCCCAGGCAGGGCAGGATCAGCGCCTTCCTGCCGTGGACCAGGTGGCTGCGGTTGAGCTTGGTGCTGACGTGGAAGGTCAGCTCGCAGTTGCGCAGCGCCTCGTAGGTGTAGGCGGTGTCGGGGGCGGCCAGGGCGAAGTTGCCGCCCATGCCGCAGAACACCTTCACCTCGCCGCGGTGCATCCCCTCGACGGTGCTGACGGTGTCCCGGCCGAACGCGCGGGGCGGGTCGATCTGGCAGACCTCGGCCAGTCGGTCCAGGAACGCCGGCTTGGGTCGGTGGTCGATGCCGCAGGTGCGGTTGCCCTGCACGTTGCTGTGGCCGCGCACGGGGGAGGGGCCGGCGCCCTCGCGGCCGATGTTGCCGCGCAGCAGCAGCAGATTGACGATCTCGCGGATGGTGTCGACGCCGTGTTCGTGCTGGGTGATGCCCAGGCACCAGCTGATGACGCTGCGGTCGGCTTCGCGGTAGACCTGCGCGGCCTTGCGGATGTCCTGGCGGGGGACCGCCGCCTGCTGCTCGATCTCGTCCCAGGTCGTGGCCTCGACCAGCGCGCGGTAGTCCTCGAAGCCCTGGGTGTGGCGGTCGATGAACTCCCGGTCCAGCGCCTTGGGGTCCCCGGCCGACCACTCCAGCACGGCCTTGGCCATCCCGCGGATCAGGGCCATGTCGCCGCCGATGCGCGGCTGGATGTTCAGGGTGCTGGTCTTCGTGGCCTTGTTCAGCGCCATCTGCACGAACTCGTGCGGCACGATCGTGCGCGTGGCCCCGGCCTCGACCAGCGGGTTGATGTGCACGATCTGCGCCCCGCGGCGGTAGGCCTGGGCCAGCGAGGTGAGCATCCGCGGGGCGTTGGAGGCGGCGTTGACGCCCAGCACGAACAGCGCGTCGGTGCTCTCCCAGTCCTTGAGGTCGCAGGTGCCCTTGCCGGTGCCCAGGGCCGCGGTCAGGGCCCGGCCGCTGGCCTCGTGGCACATGTTGGAGCAGTCCGGCAGGTTGTTGGTGCCCAGCTCGCGGGCGAGCAGCTGGTACAGGAACGTGGCCTCGTTGCCCAGGCGGCCGGAGGTGTAGAAGGCGGCCTGGTCCGGGTCGTCGAGCCCGCGCAGGGTGCCGCCGATCAGCTCGAAGGCGTCCTTCCAGCCGATCGGGACGTAGTGGTCGGTCTCGGGGTCGTAGACCATCGGCTCGGTGAGCCGGCCCTGGTCCTCCAGCGCGAAGTCAGTCCACTGCTCCAGCTCGGCCACGGTGTGCGCGGCGAAGAACTCCCGGCCCGCGCGCTTGCGGGTCATCTCCCAGGTGACGTGCTTGATGCCGTTCTCGCAGATGTCCAGGTGCAGGCCCTTGAGCGAGTCCGGCCAGGCGCAGCCGGGGCAGTCGAAGCCGCCGTTCTCGTGGTTCATCTTCAGGATCGCGCGCGTGCCCTCGCGTAGTTCGCCCTGCTCCAGCAGCACGTGCGTGACGCTCTTCGCGGCGCCCCAGCCGGCGGCCGGGTGGCGGTACGGGTGCGAGCTCGGCGGCGCGTCCGGGACCGAGCCGACTGACGGCTCCAGGGGCGGGTCCGGGACCTCGGCGGTGCCTTCTGAGGACTTCACGGCGACCACCCTGCTCCCACAGTGGGCGGTCGGCTACCCCGGATGGCCCATTCGGGGCGTCAGATCCGCGCTCCGGGAGATCCACATGGAGATCCGCATCGCGCCGATCCACGTCTCGGGAACCACATCACGTCTCGGGATCCGCATCGCGCCGATCCCGCGGGTACTGGCGCTCACTTCAGGACTTCCAGGACAGGGGGCCGCGTTGACGCATGTCGAGCTGCGGCCCGGCTGGCGCCGGGAGGCGCTGCGCACCAGCCTGTGGTGGGTGCCGACGCTGGAGGTCGGGGCGGCGCTCCTGCTGTTCTGGGGCGGCAACGTCCTGGACCGCGCCGCCTACAACGGCTCGATCAAGCTGCCGTCCTGGGTGATCAGCGGCACCGCCGACGCCTCCCGGCAGATCCTGGCCGCGCTGGCCGCCGCCATCATCACCGTGATCGGCGTGGTGTTCTCGGTGATCCTGGTCGCCCTGACGCTGGCCGCCAACCAGCTCGGGCCGCGGATGCTGCGCAACTTCATGCGGGACCGCGGGACGCAGTGGACGCTGGGCACCTTCGTCGGCACCTTCACCTTCGCCATCCTGGTGCTGATCTCGATCGGGCCCGGCAAGCACGGCGACTTCGTCCCGCACGCCTCGATCAGCGCCGTGCTGTTCCTGTCGCTGCTGGACGTCGCGGTCCTGATCTACTTCATCCACCACATCGCGGTGCAGATCCAGCTCCCCTCCGTCATCGCCTCCATCGCCGCCGACGTGGTGCAGGCCATCGACGAGGAGGCCGCCCCGCCCCCGGGCAGCGAGTGGCTGGGGCCCTCGCCCCAGGAGATCCTGGCCGCGATGGACGCCGAGCACGGCGTGGTCACCTCCTCGGAGAGCGGCTACCTGCAGTACGTCTCGCACGCCAAGCTGGTACGCATCGCCACCGAGAACGACGCGGTGATCCACCTGCTGTACCGGCCGGGGCACTTCATCGTCGCCGGCCGGCTGCTGGCGATGGTGACGCCGCCGCAGGCCGCCCCGCGGGTCAAGGCGGCGCTGCGGCGCGCGCACCTGACCGGGCCCTACCGCTCGCTGAGCCAGGACATCTCGTTCGGCATCGACCAGCTGGTGGAGATCGCGGTCCGCGCCCTCTCACCCGCGGTGAACGACCCGTTCACCGCGCTGACCTGCATCGATTGGATCGGCGACAGCCTGCGGCAGGTGGCGCTGCGCTGGCACCCGCAGGTGGTGCACCGCGACCGGGCCGGCTATGTGCGGCTGATCCGGACCCAGGCCCCCTACGATCGGCTGGTGCGGCGCGGATTCGAGAAGGTGCGCCAGACCAGCCGCGGGATGCCGTCGGTGATGATCCGGGAGTTGCAGGCGCTGAAGGAGATCATGGCGCAGGCGCCGCGCCCGGCGCAGTACGCGGTGCTGATGCAGCAGGCCGAGATGATCAAGCGGGCGGCGGAGCAGTCGGTGCCGGAGCCGGGGGATCTGGCGGATGTGGTGGGGGTTTATGACGCGCTGGTCGCGCTGCATGGGCGGTTGCTGGCGGAGGCGGGGGACTAGGGTCTGTCCGGTCGAACGGACGCTCCGGGGACGGCGGTCGGCTTCCCGGTTTGCAGGCGAGGACTGTACGGATACGATCAGTCGCTCGTCTGTCGGCGTTCGATGATCTGAATATTCGGGGGGTTCGCGTGGGTGCGGACAAGGGTGCGGATAAGCATGAGATCGGTGGCGTCGGTGGCGGGGCGCTGCCGCTGCCTTCGGAGCCTTCGCCGGAGGCTGAGACGGTCGCTGTTCCGCTGGGGCTGGTGGATGTCGCCGCTGCTGCGGCGGCTGCGGGGGACGCTGATCGGCGGCGGCGCGCGATGGTGATCGGCGGCGGTGCCGCCGTGCTGGCCGTGGCTGTGGTCGTCGGGGTGCTCGCGGTGGGCGGCGGGTCGCATGCGGCGGCTTCGGGCTCGTCGCGTCAGGGTTCGCAGATCGGGAACGGTGGCGCGCCGTCCGGGGCTGACCTGGCCGGTGGTTCGGCGGGGCAGTCGACGCCGGAGCAGGGCGGCGG
>NZ_JAAFZA010000438.1 GCF_015356865.1 Catenulispora pinisilvae | reverse complement strand
CAGCAAAAGCCTCACACAACAACCGCTCACGAACAGTCCGCGGCCCACGACCATCCACAGCACCACCGAACTCCGGCACCGGCAGAGCACGACGATCCAACTTCCCGTTCACAGTCAGCGGCAGCGCGTCCAGCACCACAAACGCCGACGGCACCATGTAATCCGGCAACAACCGGGCCGCACGCTCCCGCAACACCGACACATCCACGCCGTCTACGCTCTCCGCAACGAGATACGCCACCAGGCGCTTGTCACCAAGACGGTCCTCGCGAACGACAACCGCGACCTGGGACACGGCATCGTGCCCGGCCAGAACCGCTTCGACTTCACCCAGCTCGATCCGGAAACCCCGAACCTTCACCTGGTCGTCCGAGCGTCCGGCGAACTCCAGAACTCCGGAGCCGTCCGATGCCCACCGAGCCAGGTCACCCGTCCGATACATCCGCGACCCCGCCGGACCGAAAGGATCCGCCACGAACCGCTCCGACGTCAGACCGGCCCGGCCCAGGTATCCCCGCGCCAACTGGGTTCCGGCGACATACAGCTCCCCGGCCACCCCGAGGGGCATCGGGTTCAGGAATCCGTCGAGGACATAAGTCCGCGTATTCGCGATCGGCGACCCGATCGACGGAGTCCGCCCTGATCCCGGGTCCACCTGCCCATAGGTGACCATCACCGTGGCCTCGGTCGGGCCGTAGGCGACCATCAGCTTCCGGCCTTCGCCCCAGACCCGGCCCAGCAGCTCGGACACCGGCTCGGAGCCGACCACCATGCTGCTGATCGCCGCCGCCTCCGCCGGATCCAGCACGGCCAGCAGCGACGGCACCAGGCTGGCGGCCGTCACGCCGGCCTGACGCACCAGACCGGTCAACAGCTCCGGTTCGGCACGCTCCCGGGCCGAGGCCACCACGAGGGTTCCGCCACTGGAGAGCACGACCACCAGGTCGAACACCGAGGCGTCGAAGCTGAACGAGACGAACTGCAGCACCGGTATGCCGGGACCCACGCCCAAGGCCGGCACGAACACCGACAGCAGGTTCACCACGCTGCCATGGCATACCTGCACGCCCTTCGGGACGCCGGTCGAGCCGGACGTGTAGATCACGTAGGCCAGTCGATCACCGTCGGCCCCGTTGTCCGGGCTCGCCGGCGACTGGGCCGCGACGGCTTCGGCCACCGCCGGATCGTCCAGCGCCAGCAACGGGATCCCAGCGATCGGGCCCAGCGACGGGGCGACAGCGGAGTCCGTGAGCAGGCACACCGGGGAGGCGTCCTGAACCATGAAGGCGATCCGGTCCACCGGGAGGTCCGGGTCCAGGGGCACGTACGCGCCGCCGGCCTTCCAGACGGCGAGGATGGCCACCACGATGTCGATGCCGCGCGGCAGACAGAGTCCGACCACTGATTCGGCCCGCACGCCGCGGTCGGTCAAGAAGCGGGCCAGCCGGTTCGACCGAGCATCCAGCTCCTGATACGTCAGCTGCTCGTCGCCGAAGACCAGCGCCGCCGCGTCAGGCGTCCGCGCTGCCTGCATCGCGAACAGCTGGGGCAGTGTCGAGGAGGACACCTCGGCCGCTGTGTCGTTCCACGTCTCAAGGACCAGGCGGGATTCGGACTCGTCCAGGAGTTCGACCTCCCGGACTCGGATCTCCGGGTTCTCCGTCACCGCGGCCAGCACCCGCAGGAAACGGTGCGTGATCCTCTCGATCGAGACCACGTCGAACAGGTCGGTGGCGCCGGTCACGAAGCCGCGCAGGCCCGCGGGGCGGCCCGTCTCATCGAGGAACTCCGCGACGTTGACCTCAAGGTCGAACTGGGCCGCGGTGCGGTCCAGCGCGTGCAAATCCACCTGCAGACCCGGCATGTCCAACGCCGCGGCGGCATTGTTCTGGACGGTGAGCATGACTTGGAACAGCGGATGCCGCGCCAGCGACCGGGCCGGGGCGAGGACCTCGACCAGGCGGTCGAACGGGATGTCCTGATGCCCGAAGGCCGACAGGTCGGCGTCGCGGACCCGATCGACGAGCTCTGCGAACGTCGGGTCGCCCGACACGTCGGTGCGCATCACGAGCGAGTTGACGAAGAAGCCGACCTGGTCGTCCAGTCCGGCATCCGTGCGGCCGGCGATCGCCGCGCCGATGGGGATGTCGGTGCCCGCGCCCAGCCGCGAGAGCAGGACGGCGAGTGAGGCCTGCAGCACCATGAAGAGGGTCACGCCGCCGGCCCGGGTGATCCGGGTCAGATGCTGGTAGAGGTCGGCAGGGATCTCGAAAGCGACACTGTGTCCGCGATGGCTGGCGACTGCCGGGCGCGGGCGGTCGAACGGCAGCTCCAGCTGATCCGGAATGCCGGACAGCGCCTGCTGCCAGAAGCCGACCTGCTCGGCGAAGACGCTCTCGGGGTCGTCTTCGTCGCCGAGCAGTTCCCGCTGCCACAAGGTGTAATCCGCGTACTGCACCGGCAACGGCTCCCACACCGGTGCCGCGCCACCGACACGAGCCGTATAGGCAGCAGCCAGATCCCGCGCCAACGGCCCCAGCGACCAACCATCACCAGCAACGTGATGCACCACCGCGACCAACACGAACTCGTGCGGAGCAGGCACCAGCAGATGCGCCCGCACCGGAATCTGCGACTCCAGATCGAACGTCGAACCCACCGTCACGGCAATGTCAGCGGCGATCGTCTCCGGCGAGGAGTCCTGCACCACCAGATCCGCCAGGGTCGCGAGCTGTTCAACTGGCAGCACCTGCTGGAACGGCTCACCATCGACCTGCGGGAAGACAGTCCGCAAACTCTCATGCCGGGCAAGAACATCGAGAAGAGCAGCCTTCAAAGCCCCCTGATCCAGATCACCGGACAGCCGCACGACCAGCGGGATGTTGTAGGTCGCCGACGGACCCTCCAGTCGGCTCAAGAACCACAACCGACGCTGCGCAAACGACAACGGCACCCGCTCCGGACGCACCACCGGCCGCAACGCCACACGACGCGTATCAGAACCCGCGTCCAGACGTGCCGCGATCCCTGCCACCGTCGGCGCCTCGAACAGAACCCGCAGGCCCAACTCCACGCCCAACACCGAGCGCACCCGGCTCACCAGACGCGTAGCCAGCAGCGAGTGGCCGCCGAGTGCGAAGAAGTTGTCGTCGATGGACACTGATTCCAGGCCCAGGACCTCGGCGAAGAGAGAACAGAGAATCTCCTCCGGCATCGTCCGCGGAGCACGACCATCCGTAACCGCGCTGAACTCCGGCGCCGGCAGGGCGCGGCGGTTCAGCTTGCCGTTCGGGGTCAACGGCAGCGCATCCAGCACCACGAACGCCGAGGGCACCATATAATCCGGCACCGATCCGGCCACCTGCTCACGCAGCACCCCAGCATCCAGGGCAGTCGAACCATCGACCGGCACGACATAGGCGACCAGACGCTTGTCCCCAGGCCGATCTTCCCGCACCAACACCGCGGCCCCGGCCACCAGCTCATGCCCGGCCAGAACCGCCTCGATCTCACCCAACTCGATCCGGAAACCACGGAGTTTCACCTGGTCATCGGTGCGGCCCAGATACTCCACCACGCCATCGACGCTCCAACGCGCCAGATCCCCGGTGCGATACATCCGCGACCCCGCCGGACCAAACGGATCCGCCACAAACCGCTCCGAGGTCAACCCCGAGCGCCCCAAATACCCCCGAGCCAGACCGGCGCCAGCGATGTAGAGCTCGCCGACAACACCAGCCGGAACCGGCTGCAACATCCCATCCAGAACAAACACCTGGGTATTCGCGATCGGCCGACCAATCGACACCGCCCCGGCATCCACCCAGGCCGCCGTCGAATAGATCGTCGACTCCGTCGGGCCATACAAATTCGTCACCGACCCCGCCACACCCACCAAATCACGCGCCAAATCAACAGCCAACGCCTCACCACCAACCAAAACCCTCACACCCGCCAAATCCCCAGCCA
>NZ_JAAFZA010000437.1 GCF_015356865.1 Catenulispora pinisilvae | reverse complement strand
GGCTGTGGATCGGCTACTCGGTCACGGTGAGCGGCGACTCGATGCTCGTCGGGCCGTCACTGCTGGCTGTCGGATACGTTGCCGGCGTGCTGATCGGGGAGGGGCTCATGCCGGGCCCGGCGGCCGCCGTTGTGCGGAACTCCGGGCTCCGGGCGCGGCGGCCGTCCGACTACGTCGACCGTGCCGCGTGGTGGGCCCTGGCCGCCGCCGGGGTGGGTGTGCTCGCGACGGCCGCGGTGGCCGCGAGCATGAGTGCCGCTGACGGCCGGAGCCGGGTCTTCGATTGCTCCGCGGCGACGGCGGACCCGGATGCGAGCCATCTTCCGGTGTGGATCAAACAGAGCTGGGGCGGCGGTGGGTGGCTCGGCGCCCACTCCAGGGGATGGGCCATTCTGGCCGCCGGGCGCTGGCACCTGCGCGAGGTCGTCGACTGGCCCGGGATTCTCGTCATCGTGCCGCTGCTGGTGGTGTGGGCGGCCGGGCTGGCGCTGGCCTGGTTCACGCTCGGCCGGGTCGTCAGCCGGCCGAGGTTCTCCCAGGAGCCGGCGGCGGTGGCCCTGGACGACAGGTTCCGCACCGAATCAGCACGACGACTCGTCGGGGCCTGCGGGGCCCTGCTCCTGGTCCCGCTGGGCCTGGTGCTGCGCACCATGGGCGCGAGCCTGCTCCACGCCTGCAACCCGACGCAGGACTCCTTCCCCGGGCGGTACCTGCTCGACGTCGCGAACGTGCTGCTCGTGCTCGCGCTGGTGGTGGCCATCGGCTATCCGGCCACGGCCCGGGCGGCGCGCAAGTCCGACGGCGCCCAGAGCGCGGGTGCCTCCGGCGATGGGAAGGCAGTGGCGTCGTGACCGTGCACGCGGTTCCGGCACTCGCCGTCGACACCTCCTCGCCGACGCCGCCGTACGAGCAGATCAGGGCCCAGATCAACGCCCTCGTCGGGAGCGGTGCCCTCCGGCCCGGGGACCGGTTGCCGCCGGTGCGACAGCTCGCAGCCGATCTGGACCTCGCGCCTGGAACCGTCGCCCGCGCTTACAAGGAGCTGGAAGGCGCGGGCGTGGTGGTCACCCGGCGCCGAACCGGCACGCACATCGCAGACTCGGCCCGACCGACCTCCGCGGCCGATCGCGCCGCCGCGCTCGACCAGGCGGCGCAGGCGTACGTCGCAGCTGTTCGGGCTCTGGGGGCCACCGACGAGGACGGCGTGGCGGCGGTGTCGCGGGCGATGGCACCGGCCATGGCGCCGGAGGATCCGGGCCGGTGATGACCACCAAGGCGCTGACATGGGCGCTAGCATGGCGCGGACAGGCCAGCCCCAGCGGAAGCGACGAGGATCTGTTGTATGCCCGTTGAACCGACCGAGCCGCGCCGGCGGCGTGTCGACGCCGAGCGCAACCGGCGGCGGATCCTCACCGGCGCGCGCGAGGTGTTCCGCGACCACGGCGTCGCCGCCACGCTCAACGACATCGCGCACCACGTCGGGATCGGGGTCGGCACGGTCTACCGGCACTTCTCCGACAAGGAGGAGCTGATCGACGCGCTGTTCGACGACATGGTCGAGACCGTCGACGGCTACCTGCGCGAGGCACTCCAGGAGCCGGACGCCTGGCTCGGGCTGACCCGCGCGCTGGAGCAGACCTGCGAAGTCCAGGCCTTCGACCGCGGCCTGCGCGAGGTCATGCTCGGCACCGGACGCGGCCCGCAGCGCCAGCGGCAGATGCGGGACCGCGTCGCCCCCTCGGTCGATGCCCTGGTGGCCCGCGCCCAGGAACAGGGCACGCTCCGAGCGGACGTCGTGCCGCCCGACTTCGCGGTCGTGCAGCTGATGCTGGGCGCGGTCAGCGACCACACCGGCCAGCCGGAGCTGTGGCGCCGCTACCTCGTCCTGCTGGTCGACGGTCTGCGGGCGCGGCCGGAGAATGTCCAGATGCCTGAGTTGCAGGCCTCCGACGACGCCATGCAGGAGGCGCTCGCCGCGAGCAGCGCCCGCTCCGTCCGGGGGACCAGGGCCGACACCGAATCGGCTCGTGGTGCCCAGGGCGGCAGGCGTCCGGGGCGCGATTCCAAGTCCGGCGGGCAGAGCGGGTAGAGCCGGTAGAGCCGGTAGAGCGGGCAGAGCGGGCAGAGCCGGCAGAACAGTCAGGACGACGGTCCCCAGTCGGTCGGGCTGGCCGTGAACTGCTCCGGCGAGGCGAGCGGCACATCCAGCACGGACGGCGTGGACCCGCCGAACTGAACGGTGTAGGTGCCGCCGGCCAGGTTGGCCTGATCTTGCGGGGTCGGCATCAGCGGGAAGTGGAAATTGGCCGGCGGCTGGCTGGTGACCACCACCTGGATGCGGTCACCCGCGGGGATCAAGGTGAAGTTCGCCAGCAGCGAGATGTCGTACCGCGTAGTACCCCCCGGAACGACCGGCTGCCGGCTCCATTGGGTGAACGGATGCGACGGATCGAGCAGCACGCCGCCGGTGCCGTACAGACTCTGCGCGGGATCGACGGCGCGCTGACTGCCGAGCAGGACGCCGTCCGCCTGCTTGACCACGGTGCCGTCCGGCGCCACGACGTTCAGCGTGGCGCTGAGTTCGACGTCGGTCGTCGTCGAGGCCGCGTACACCGTGAGATCCGAGGGCCCGTCGAGCACGGCGGAGCCGGTGAGCGGCGCTGTCGTGTATGTCAGGGAGTTGGCGGTGCTGGCCGCGGCCCAATCGAGCGTCCCGCTGCCGGCCGAAGCCGACTTCGACTGCGACTTCGCCAGCGTGCCTGAGCCCGCCAGGCAATACCTCTGCGCGGACGGGGACGGCGGCCACGCGGCGGTGTCAACCCACTGCTTCGCGGTGTTCTCGAACAGGTGAAGCGGGGTCGAGGTGTCGGCCATCCCGGTGCGCTCGCCCTTGAGCCAGGTGTCGAACCACTCCAGGCGGATGTTCTCCAGCGTGGTCCCGTCCACGTTCTCCCCGTGCGTCCAGGGACCGACGATCGCCTGGTACCGGCCGGTGACCGGTTCGCCGGCGGTGATCGGGGCGGTGAGCGGGCGGTGGAAGTAGGCGTTCTGCGCGGTCGTGTAGTCGCCGAGATCACCACCGGGGAACAGGTCGTTCCAGCCGGCTTCGCTCAACGCGGGGATCCGGTTGGCGACGATCTGCGGCATCAGGCGCTGGGCGTCAAGGGACTGCCAGTACGCGTCGTCGTACGAGCGCGATCCGCCGGTGGCTTGCTGCGCGATGGTGACCGATTGCGGATCGGTGGCCGGGTTGTCCTGCGGTCCGCGCGGCTCGGCCTGGGCGATTCCGGCGACGAAGGGCGTCGGGATCCCGCCGTTCGCGGTCAGGTCGTCGTAGAAGTTCGAGTCGGTGCAGAACGGGGTGATCGCCTTGAGCGCCGAGTCCCGCCCGACGGCCGCCGCGGTGTACCACTGGTCGACCCCGAGGTAGGAGCAGCCGTCCAGCCCGACCTCGCCGTTCGATCCGGCCAGCGAACGCGCGGCCCAGTTCACCAGTTCCGCGCCGTCCCGGCCCTGGCGCTGACCGAACCAGGAGACCTGCCCGCCCGAGGCCCCGGTACCGCGCACCGCGGATGCGACGTAGATGTATCCGCGTTGGACGAAGTAGTCCCCGGCCGTGGTCGGGTCTGAGTGTCCGGTGCCGTAAGGGTTCTGGGTGAGCAGCACCGGGAAGTCGCCGGCCGCCCGGGCTCCGGTCGCCGGGTCGGTCGGGTACACGACCTCAGTGGAGATCACCACCCCGTCGTCCATCTTCACGGAGATGTCCACGGGCTGACTCACTCCGTAGGTCGCCGCCTCCGGCTGCCAGGAACCGGCCGCACCGGCTCGGGACTGGGGTCCGGACTGGGGTCCGGACGGCGGTCCGGCGGCGGACGCCGCGGCCGGGACTATGCCCGCGGCGGTCAGCGCCGCCACGACGATCGGAATTCGCGCCTTCAACTCAGCCTCCGTTGATGTGGGTGGGATGGGT
>NZ_JAAFZA010000436.1 GCF_015356865.1 Catenulispora pinisilvae | reverse complement strand
GTCAGCAGGGGCAGGGGGCGGGTGGCGTAGCCGCGGATGTGGTTGGCCTCGTAGAGGCCGAGGACTTGGGCGCCGGCGGTGGCCAGGCCCGCGGCCACGGGGAGTAGGAGGGGGCCGGTGCCGGCGACGACGACGCGGTGGCCGGGCAGGACCAGGTTGCCTTTGAGCAGGGCCTGGGCGCCGCCTGCGGTGAAGACGCCGGGGAGGTCCCAGCCGGGGAAGGGGATGACGCGCTCGTAGGCGCCGGTGGCGAGGATGACGTTCGGGGCGTGGATCGGGCCTCGGTCTGTCAGGACTCTGAATCCGGGTTCGATCGCCCAGACCTGGTGGCCGAACAGGACCTCGATGCCGCTCGCGGTCTCCACGCGGGTCAGCAGGTGCTCGAACTGCTGCCAGCCGTGGTAGAGCTTCGGCAGCCAGGGTGCGGTCAGGCCGGGGGCCGGGTGGCGGTAGTACTGGCCGCCGAGTTGGCGGCCGGCGTCCAGGAGGGCGACACGCAGGCCGTGTTCGGCGGCGGTGGCCGCGGCGGCCATGCCCGCGGGGCCGGCGCCGATGACCGCCACGTCGAACGCGCCGAGGTGCGCGGTGTCGCCGAAGGTGTCGGCGGTGTCGGTGGTGTCGGCCGTGTCGGCGGTGTCGAGCGCGGCGCGCCCGGTGGCTGCGTCGAGCGCATCAGGGGCGTCGGGGGTGCCAGGGACGTCGGGAATCTCGGGGGCACCAGGGACGAATCCGGGGTCAGTCACGCTCATCACTCCGCCCATCCCCGACCTGAGTCCGCACCACATCCCCGGGCGTGACGACCGCGAGGCAGGCCCGCACGTTCGGCTCCCCGTTCACCATCACCAAGCAGTCGAAGCACACGCCGATACCGCAGAACAACCCGCGCGGCCGACCGCCGAAGCGGGTCGTGCGCCAGGACTTGATGCCCTCGGCCAACAACGCCGCGCCGACGGTCTGGCCCGCCTGGGCCGTCATCGGCCGGCCGTCGAAGCTGAACTCCACGCTCATCCGGCGGCCTCTTTCTGCTCGTCACAGGACGCGAACCGGGCCGGGCCGAACGGCTCCGGCGCGATCATCGGCTCCGTCCCGGCCATCATCGCGGCGATCAGCTCCCCGGTGGCGGGGGCCAGGCCGATCCCGGCGCCCTCGTGTCCGCAGGCGTGAAAGAGTCCTGAGATGGTGGCGTCCGGGCCGATCGCGGGCAGGTGGTCCGGGAGATACGGCCGGAAGCCGCAGTAGTACCGCTGCACCATCACGTCCGCCAAGAACGGGAACAACTCAGCGCCCTGAGCCGCCAGTCGTCCGAGCGCGTCATAGGAAGGCGTCCGGTCCAGCCCGACGCGCTCCCGGCTCGCACCGATCAGCACCGGGCCCGACGGCGTCCCCTCGACGACCGCGGAGGACTGGAGCGCGGCATCAGAGCTTGAGACGTCAGCTACATACGCCGCCGAGTACACCTTGTGCCGCACCATATTCGGCAGCGGCTCGGTCACCAGCACGAACCCGCGCCGAGGCTGCACCGGGAGTGCGGAACCGGCCAGTGCGGCGATAGCGGCGGCACCGAAACCGGCGGCGTTCACGACGAACCGCGCCGAGATCTCGCCCTGCGTCGTACGCACCCCGCGTACGGCGCCGCCGGACGTCACGAGGCCGGTGACCGCGTTTCCTAACCGCAGCGTCGCGCCCGAGGCCCGGAGCAGTCGGGCGGTGGCCAGCGCGGGCATCACCTGTGCGTCCTGCGGATACCAGAATCCGCCGACGAGGCCGGGGGCGATTAAGGGCTCGAATTCGGCCAGCCGGTCTCCGGGGACTTCCTCGGCGACGACGCCTAGAGGTACCTGCGTGGCCGCAAACCGTTGCAGCGCCTCAAAATCGGCGGACGAAAACGCGACGACCAGGCCGCCCTTGGCTTCGTACTCGAAACCCGGCCCCGAGGCGGAGTCAAGAGAGCCGGAGTAAGGAGAGGCGAGGTCAGGAGAGGCGGAGTCACGGGAGGCGGAGTCACGAGAGTCAGGGGCAGGAGAGTCGCGAGCAGAGGAATCCGCAGCCTCCTCGGCCAGCGACCGCCACAGCTCCTGCGACCGCAGCGCGAGCGCCAGTTCCGGCCCCGGCTCCTTGTCCGAGACCAGCAGGTTCCCCTCCCCCGCGCCGGACGTGCCGCCGGCCACCGGCCCACGGTCGACGACCGTCACCGAGAACCCGGCGCGCGCCGCGTAGTACGCGCATGCCGCGCCGATCATCCCGGCGCCGATCACGACGACGTCGGACGTCGTCCGGGACCCGGCGGGCGGCCCGGTGCGGGGTCCCTTCACGGCTGCGCTCACGCCAGTACTATGTCACATGCTGCGGCTAGCCGCCAGCGGTCGGCCATACCGCAACCATTCGTGAATCGTCTGTTCTTTGTCACCCTTTGCGGTAATAGACCTGCCCCCATTCCGCACCCACGATGAGAGGGCCAAGCACCCACAGCTTTGGAGGGGGAACGATGACGGTCGAGCAGAGCGCGGCGGCACCGGAGACCGCGGCCGAGGGCAATCAGCTCAGCCTGGACACCGCGGCGGCGCGGAACCTGGCCACCACTACCAAGACTGCGCCGCAGATGCAGGGCATCACCTCGCGGTGGCTGCTGCGGGTCCTGCCGTGGGTGCAGGCCGCCGGTGGCGCCTACCGGGTGAACCGCCGGCTCAACCACGCCGTGGGCCGCGGCCGGGTCGCGTTCAGCCAGGCCGGCGACGACGACGTGAGCGTCGTGGCCCCGACCCTGACCGAGCTGCCGCCGCTGCGCGGCTTCGCCGACGAGGCGCTGCTGACCGAGTTGGGCTCGCGCTTCACCGTCCGGGAGTTCCGGGCCGGCGAGACGCTGGCCGAGGCCGGGACGCCGGTGGACACCCTGTGGCTGATCGCGCACGGCAAGGTGGACCTGGCCGGGCGCGGCAAGTACGGCGACCACGCCGTGCACGGGCACCTCGCCGACGGCGACCACCTCGGCGACGAGGTGTTCCACAGCGGTGCCCGCGATGGCGCGGCGAGCAACGGCCACGCTCCGAAGTGGCGGACCACGGCCCGCGCCGTGACGCCGGTGATCGCGCTGTCGGTGCCGACCTCTGAGATCAGGGCCCTGATCGAGCGTTCGGCGGGCTTGCAGCAGCACTTGGCCGCGCACCGCACCACCCGCGACAAGGCGCAGAACGCCCACGGCGAGGCCGAGATCGCGCTGTCCGCCGGGCACGAGGGCGAGGCCGCGTTGCCGGGCACGTTCGCCGATTATGAGCTGAAGCCTCGCGAATACGAGCTGTCTGTAGCTCAGACCGTACTGCGGATCCACACCCGGGTCGCAGACCTCTACAACAAGCCGATGAGCCAGCTGGACCAGCAGCTGCGGCTGACGATCGAGGCGGTGCGGGAGCGGCAGGAGGACGAGCTGGTCAACAACCGCGCCTTCGGCCTGCTGCACAACGCCGACTTCGAGCAGCGCGTGCACACCCACTCCGGCCCGCCGACGCCGGACGACCTCGACGAGTTGCTGTCGTTGCGCCGTGACACCAGCTACCTGCTGGCGCATCCGAAGGCGATCGCCGCGTTCGGCCGGGAGTGCACCAAGCGCGGCATCTATCCCGGGACGATCGATCTGTTGGGCAGCCAGGTGCCGTCGTGGCGCGGCGTGCCGCTGCTGCCGGTGCCGAAGATCCCGATCCTGGACGGGCACACCACCTCGATCCTGGCGCTGCGGGTCGGCGAGGCGGAGCAGGGGGTGATCGGGCTGCACCAGACCGGGATCCCGGACGAGTACCAGCCGGGGCTGTCTGTGCGGTTCATGGGGGTCGACGAAAAGGCCATCACCAACTATCTGGTCAGCGCGTACTACTCGGCGGCGGTCCTGGTGCCGGACGCGCTCGGCGTGCTGGAGAACGTCGAGATCGCCCGGCCCCGTGGCTGAGCCGCTGGCAGTGGGCACCGCGTGGGCGGTGGGGGGTGGCGGCGGCGCGGCGGGCGGGCCTGGCGCGCCTG
>NZ_JAAFZA010000435.1 GCF_015356865.1 Catenulispora pinisilvae | reverse complement strand
GGGTCCGCCTGCTGGCCGGTGAAGTCCGAGCCGGGGTCGGTGCCGAGGTCGGCCTGGACGGCGGCGGCGCGTTGCGGGGCGGACAGGGTGGCCAGGAGGGCCTGCGCCTTGCGGAGCTGCCCCGCTACCTGCGTGCGGGACTGGGCCGCGGCGTCGCGGGTCTGGTCCAGGGCCGAGAGTTGGTCGGCGGCGGCGTGCTGGAGTTGGTCGATCCGCCGGCGTTCCTCGACCACCTCGGCGATCTTGCGGCGCTGCTCGTCGGAGAGGCGGGCGGCCATGGCCTCGTTGCCCAGGAAGGTGTCGGGGTGGTCGGCGAGCATCAGGGCCAGGCGGTCGTCCACGCCCCCAGCGCGGTACTGGTCGGCCGCGAAGGCGCCGAGGGTGGTGCGCTGGCGCTGGTAGTCGGCCTGCATGGCCTGGAGGGCGGTCTGCGAACGCTGCACCGCCAGGCCCAGCTTGCCGGCCTGCTCCTGGGCCGCGTCATAGGTCTGCGTCAGCTGGTCGGCCTGGCGGTACAGCGCGGCGATCTGGGTCTTCACCGAAGCCTGGTCACCGTCTCCGGAGCCGGGGCCGGCGGCCGGGGCCGCGGCGGCGGTGGTGACCACGCCCGCGGCGGCGGCCATGGCGGTCAGCGCCGCGGCGGCCACGGTGCGGCCCCGGGCGGGCAGCGCCGACGCCCGGGCCGAGGCCCGATCCGACGCGCGGCGCCGCGATAATCGCTTCGTACTGTGAGGCGCCATTCTGTGATGACCTCCGCATAAGGGCACGCTGGCTGATACCGGTAGAACAGCGCACGAACCTAGACCCAGCGGACACCGGCAAGCAAGGATCATCCACTCAAATAGGTGATCGGCTGGCAGATAGAACAACTCCGACAAATCGGAATCAGGATCGGGCCAGCCGGTTGAGCAGCATCGACGCCGGAACCGGACGCGCCCCCGACCGGCGCACCCCCTCGGCCACCTCGCGGTCCGAGGACACCACGACCACCGGCCGCCCGGCCGGCTCGGCGGCCACCAGGCGCCGGATCAGCTCGTCGGCGATCTCCCCGGGCGCGGAGAACAGCACCCGCACTCCCCTGGGCTGGGTCAGCCGCACCGGGCCGTCCAGCGCGGCCCCGTCGAAGACACACGTCACCTCGGCCCCGGTCCGCGCGGCCAGCGCCGCCAGCCCGCCGACCAGCCGTACCCGCTGCTCGGCCAGGGACAGGGTCGGGTAGCCGGTCTTGGTGACGTTATAGCCATCCACTACTAGGTGGACCATGGGGAGCGCTAGGTACTGATCCAATAGCGCGGGATCATCTTTAGCGCGCCCCTGCACAGACATGTCAGAGGGAGCGACAGAGTCTGGAGACGCCGCCCCGACCGTGTCCGCCGGCCTCGTCTCCGTCGGCGGCAGCGCCAACTCACGCTCGATGCCCTTCACCGCGCCGGTCACCGTGTCCAGTAACAAACGCAGCCGCATGTCCCCTTCAGAGCGCCCGGAGCGGGCCGAACGCCGCGCCGTGTCCAACGCCGACTCCGCGGCCGCCAGGCGCGTCCGCAGGCGCCGTAGTTCGGCCTCTGACGCTGACGCGGCGGCGGCCGCCGAGGCGCGCTCGGTCTCCAGAGCCGTCTCGGTCGTGCGCGCGGCCGCCTGAGCCCGCCGCATATCGGCCTCCAGCTGCCGCACCTTGCGACGTAACTGGTCGCCCTCGCGGCGTGCCTCCTCCTGCACGGTCCGCAGCTCGTCCGTGGCCTGCCGCGCCGCCTCCCGCAGCTCGACGCTCTCGGCGGTGAGCCGCGCGACCTCGTTCTCCGCGGCCTCGCCGGCCGCCGCCCGAGCCCCCTGCGACACCGCTTCCAGGGCGTCCTTGACCATCCCGGTCCAGCCCTGCGGACGCAGCACATAAGCGACCGCCGCGACCTCGTGCGGGTCCGCGGCGGCCGGTACCACTCCCGCGTACAGGGAGTCGGACAGATCCGGGGCGCTTTCGCGCACGCGTTCGGCGACCCGTGTGCGGAACGCCCCGTCGCTCTCCAGAGCGGCCGCCATCGGGATCGCCGCGGCTTTGGCGCGTTTGCCGGGGGCGAACTTGGCGAACGGCCGCAGCGGGGCCGGGACCTCGCCCGCCGGGAGCTTGCCCAGGGCGTCGGAGGCGATCTCCACGACCCGCTGGCGCACGGAGTCCGGCAGCGTGATGGTGAGACGTTCACCCTCCGCTGAGCTCACCTCGTCCCACTCCCTCGCCTCGCCGGAATCCTCCGGGCATCGTTGCTGATCCGCCGACTTTAGCGGCGCTGATCCGCCGACCTTATCGGCCGCGCTTGTGCCCGCACCAAGCTCTCATCTAAAGGTAGGCCCTCCGCGCCGCGTTTCGGATCTCCCGCGCGCACGGTGATACGCCATGATGCAACTGTGGTGATCCCCATTCACGACAAGAACCCGGCCACCCGGAGATCCTTCGTCACCTACGGTCTGATCATCGCGAACGTCGTGGTGTTCCTTTCCGGGCCGATCGCCTTCGCCGGGATAGACCCCGACGCCGCGCGCAAGGCCAAGGAGAACGCGTACCTGTACCACTACGGCGCCATCCCGGCGCAGCTGCTGGGGAACGGGCACGGGAACCCGGTCTGGCCGGTATTCACCGCGATGTTCGTCCACGCCGGGTGGATCCACCTGCTGGGGAACATGCTGTTCCTGTACATCTTCGGCGACAACGTCGAGGACGTGCTCGGGCGGCTGCACTACCTGGCGTTCTACATCATCGGCGGCGCGGCCAGCACCTACGCCTTCGCCTGGTCCGATCCGACCGCCACCGGCCCGCTGGTCGGGGCCTCGGGGGCGATCGCGACGGTGCTGGGCGCGTACGTGTACCTGTTCCCGTACGCCAAGGTGACGATGCTGGTGCCGTTCCTGTGGTTCATCCCGATGCGGGTCCCGGCGTGGCTGGTGCTCGGCGGCTGGTTCGTCCTTCAGCTGCCGCAGTTCCAGCAGACGCTCGGGGTGGCCGGGTCCACGGACGTCGCGTACTACGCACATGTGTCGGGATTCGTATTAGGACTTCTCTACGCGGCGCTGGTCATCGGGCGAGGGCCCAGCGGACCGGCGCGGGCACCGGCCGCCGAGACCCCGCCGACGCCGCCGCCGTTGACGCCGGACTACCGGTCCGCCGATCCGGAGGACCCGTACGGCCAATACCATCGCTAGACAGTCCCGCAGATCCGCAGACCGCAGTCCCGCGGACCCGCAGTCCCGCAGTCCCGCGCGAAGGAGCCGCCGTGATCACCGCCATCGTCCTGATCAAAACCGACGTGGATGCCATCCCCGAGGTCGCCGAGAAGATCTCCCGGTTGGCCGGGGTGAGTGAGGTCTACTCCGTGACCGGCGAGTACGACCTGATCGCCATGGTGCGGGTGCGGGAGCACGACCAGCTCGCCGATGTGATCCCGGGCGGGGTGAACAAGGTGGCCGGGGTCAGCCACACGGTCACCCATGTGTCGTTCCGGACTTACAGCGCCCTGGACCTGGAGGCGGCGTTCTCGCTCGGGCTGGACTGAGGCAGCGTGCGGCAGCGCCCTCAGCACGACCCACTCCTAGGGGAAACCCCCTACGAACGCATTAAGAATTCCCGGTAAACGCCAAACCCCGCCTCCCAAGAGGAAGGCGGGGCCCGTGACGCCACGTCATTGTGTGAGTGCGGGTGGTGCGCCGGCTCTACGGCCGGGTCGTGCCGCCGCCGTCAGGCGTCGGGGTCCTCGTCGATGAGGAAGCCGCGCATCGGGGAGGGCTGGGACGGGACCGAGGGCTGGCCCATGCCGTTGCCGCCGCCCATGAACGGGGGCTGCTGCCCGCCGCCCATCTGCTGCGGGGCCGGCATCTGCGGCCGGATCGGGGCCATGGTCTGCGTCAGGGCCGCGGCGTTGGTGCCGTTGTTGCCCGCGCTCTGGTAGGAGCCGGAGCCCGCGCTCTGGAAGGAGCCGGTGGAGCCCATGCCGCCGCCGTTCATACCGGCGCCGACCGGGGACGGGGCCGGGGG
>NZ_JAAFZA010000434.1 GCF_015356865.1 Catenulispora pinisilvae | reverse complement strand
ACAACTCCCCAGCCACCCCCGCAGGAACCGGAGACAGCGCAGAGTCCAGAACGTACAGCTGGGTGTTCCACACCGGACGGCCGATCGGCACCGAGACTGCGTCCGGGACACATTCCCACCACGACACATCCACCGACGCCTCAGTCGGGCCGTACAGGTTGAACAGCCCGACCCCGTCCAACACAGTGAAGAACCGCTGCACCACCTCCGCCGGCAGCGCCTCACCCGAACACACCACCCGACGCAACCCCACACAGCCGGCAGCCAACGGCTCCGCCACAAACGCCGCCAGCATCGACGGCACAAAATGCACCGTCGTCACACCAGCCGAGGCAATCAGGCCCGCCACATACGCCGGATCACGATGACCACCAGGCCGCGCCACCACCAGACCCGCACCCACCACCAACGGCCAGAAGAACTCCCACACCGAGACGTCGAAACCGGACGGCGTCTTCTGCAACACACGATCGTCGCTGTCCAGACCGAACCGGTCCTGCATCCACAACAGACGGTTCACAATCCCCGCATGCGAGACGACAACACCCTTCGGACGACCCGTAGAACCAGAAGTAAAGATCACATACGCCGGACACTCCGAACCAAAGCCGACGTGCAGATCCACACCGGAATACGCCGACACCTCACCCGCAAACTGCGGGTCATCCACCACCACAAACGCATCAACCGTCTGCGGCAGAGTCGAGACCACATCGGAGGTAGTGATCACACACACCGGGGCGGCATCAGCCAGCATGAACCCGATACGGTCAGCCGGATACTCCGGATCCACCGGCATATACGCCGCACCAGACTTCAGAATCGCCAGCAAAGCCACAACCAGCTCCACCGAACGCGGCAACGCCACCGCCACCAGCGACTCCGGACCAGCACCCCGCACCACAAGCGCCCGCGCCAAACGATTCGCCCGAACATTCAACTCCGCATACGAAACCTGCTCACCCTCGAACACCACCGCCACCGCATCCGGCGAACGACGCACCTGCTCCTCAAACAAACCGACAAGAGTCGCATCCGGCACCGCATGAGCAGTGTCGTTGTTGTCGACCAGCAACTGCCGGACCTCATCCCGATTCAGGATCGAGATCGAGTGCAGCGGCACACTGGGGTCAGCGACAACTTCCTCTACAAGACGCTGCAGCCAACCCAGCATCCGCTCAACCGTCGCGACATCGAACAGATCTGTCGCGAAGTCCAGAGATCCGACGATCCCATTCGGCGAGCCATCAGCGGTGAAGGACTCAGACAGGTCGAACAGCAAGTCGAACTTCGCCGCGCCAACCTGCACCGGCTCCGCCTGCACGGTCAATCCGGGCATGGCCAGGTCCGCGGCCGATGCGTTCTGGAAGGCCAGCATCACCTGGAACAGCGGATGCCGCGCCATCGAACGGGCCGGGTTCAGCACCTCGACCAGGCGCTCGAAGGGCACATCCTGATGCCCGAACGCCGACAGATCAGAATCACGAACACGATCAACGAGCTCTGCGAACGTCGGATCCCCAGACACATCGGTGCGCAGGACCAGCGTGTTCACGAAGAACCCGACCAGGTCATCCAGCGCCTCATCCAGGCGGCCGGCGACAGCAGTGCCGATGGGAATGTCGGTGCCCGCACCCATCCGCGACAGCCACGCCGCCACCGCAGCCTGCACCACCATGAACACACTCACACCACGCGAACGCGCCAAGTCGGCCAGACCGCGATGCACTTCCGACGGAACCAGCACATCCAGCCGGTCCCCACGGTAAGACGACACCGCCGGGCGCGGGCGGTCGAATGGCAGCTCCAGCTGATCCGGAATGCCGGACAGCGCCTGCTGCCAGAACCCGACCTGCCGGGCGTAGACGCTGGCAGCGTCATCCTCATCACCGAGCAGGTCACGCTGCCACAGGGTGTAGTCCGCGTACTGCACCGGCAGCGGCTCCCACACCGGCACAGCACCACCGACACGAGCCGTATAAGCAGCAGCCAGATCCCGCGCCAACGGGCCCAGCGACCAGCCATCACCAGCGACGTGATGCACCACCGCCACCAACACAAACTCCTGCTGACCGACATGCAGCAGAGAAGCCCGCACCGGAATCTGCGACTCCAGATCGAACGTCGAACCCGCCGTCAGGGCGATGTCAGCGGCGATCGTCTCCGGCGAGGAGTCCCGCACCACCAGATCCGCCACCGCGCCAAGCTCATCGACCGGCAGCACCTGTTGGAACGGCTCACCATCGACCTGCGGAAAGACAGTCCGCAAACTCTCATGCCGGGCCAGGACATCGAGAAGAGCAGCCTTCAAAGCCCCCTGATCCAGATCACCGGACAGACGCACCACCAACGGAAGGTTGTACGTCGCCGACGGACCCTCCAACCGACTCAAGAACCACAACCGACGCTGCGCAAACGACAACGGCACCCGCTCAGGACGCACCACCGGCCGCAACGCCACACGACGCGTATCAGAACCCGCGTCCAGACGTGCCGCAATCCCTGCCACCGTCGGCGCCTCGAACAGAACTCGCAGCCCCAACTCCACGCCCAACACCGAGCGCACCCGGCTCACCAGACGCGTAGCCAGCAGCGAATGACCACCAAGATCGAAGAAACTGTCATCGACCGACACCGACTCGACACCCAGAACCTCAGCGAACAAAGAGCAGAGAATCTCCTCCTGCATCGTCCGCGGAGCACGACCGGCAGGATCGGATCCGAACTCCGGTGCCGGCAGGGCACGGCGGTCCAACTTCCCGTTGGCCGTCAACGGCAGCGCATCCAACACCACAAAAGCCGACGGCACCATGTACTCCGGCAACGCGGCACCGAGATGCTCGCGCAGCGCCTCGGTGTCCAAGGCAGCAAAGCCATCGGCAGCGACAAGGTAGGCGACCAGCCTCTTATCGCCGGGCCGGTCCTCCCGCGCCACCACAGCAACCTGAGACACCGCATCGTGCCCGGCCAGAACTGCTTCGATCTCACCCAACTCGATCCGGAAGCCCCGAACCTTCACCTGATCATCGCTGCGTCCCAGATACTCCAGAACACCATCCGACCGCCACCGCGCCAGGTCCCCGGTCCGATACATCCGCGACCCGGCCGCACCGAACGGATTGGCGACGAACCGCTCCGACGTCAAGCCCAGACGTCCGAGATACCCCCGGGCGATCCCGTGGCCGGCTATGTAGAGGTCCCCGGCTACTCCCGTCGGTGCCGGGACCAGGGCGGAGTCGAGTACGTACATCTGCGTGTTCGTGATCGGCCGGCCGATCGGCGGCTGGCCGCCGATATCCCCGGCGGTCTGCCACGACGCCGAGAAGACCGTCGTCTCCGTGGGGCCGTAACCGTTCGCGATCCACGCCTCCGGGGCCCCCGTCTTGACGTCGCGCACGACATGGCCGGGCAGTGCCTCCCCGGCGAAGGCCACGGTGCGAGGCTCGGCGAGAGCGGCCGCGTCGGTGCCGAGGATGTGGGAGAACACCGAAGGGACACCGCTGATCAGGCTTCCGCGCGTCAGCTCCGGATCGAGTCCGATCAAGGACAGCAGGTTCTGGACGATCTCGACCCGGGCGCCCGACACCAGCGGCCCGAACAACTCGAAGATGGAGACGTCGAAGTTAAGGGAGGTCGACCACACGACCCGGGAATACTGTTCGAAAGCGAATTCCCGGTCGGCCCACAGCACGAAGTTGACCGCCGAGCGATGCTCCACCACAACGCCCTTGGGACGACCGGTGGAGCCGGAGGTGTAGATCACGTAAGCGGGGGACGACGAACTAATCGCGTTCGGCAGGTCCGGCTCGGACAGATCGACATCGGAGTGCCGAGCCACCTCGGCCAGCGTTTGCGGGTCGTTCAGTACGAGATACGCAGACTCGTCAGGGCTCGGCGGCAGGCCGGTCAGGACCGCCCGGTCGGTGATCACACACACCGGGGCGGCATCGGCCAGCATGAACTCGATGCGGTCAGCCGGATACTCCGGATCCACCGGCAGATAGGCAGCACCAGACTTCAGAATCGCCAACAACGCCACAACCAGCTCCACCGAACGCGGCAACGCCACCGCCACCAGCGACTCCGGACCAGCAC
>NZ_JAAFZA010000433.1 GCF_015356865.1 Catenulispora pinisilvae | reverse complement strand
CACGACCACGAAACGGCGGAACGTCAAACGATCGAGACCACAGACAGCCCCGCACGACCAGCACAAGCGCCCACAAACCATGCCATGCCAGCACACTGACCAGCCACTTCAGGATGGTGGATCTTCAGTCACCTCGGGGGTCTCGTGGGTACCGCCAAGCCTGATGCCATGCCAGACACAGTTGTCTTCGAGCTGGTAGACGCTGTCCTTTCCGAGCTAGCTCCCGATGAGCAGAGGCTGTTCGCCGGACTGCGCGGCTCGAACTTGAAAATGATCGAACGCCGCTTGCTCCGTTCCGGACAACGCGACGACCCACTTGGTTTCGGTGTCAGTGAGGCCGTCGCACTACTGGCGCCGACACTGTGGGTGGCGATCAAGGCCGCGGCCAAAGAGCAGGCAGGGAACGCCGCCAAGAAGGGCTTTAGCCTCCTACTGAAGCGGCTTGGCACCGCGCTCCGTAAGAAACTGCGGCGTGAGAAGCCCGCTCCGGTTCCGGAGCTCAGCGAGGCTGAGTTGACCCTCGTGCATGAGAAGGTTCTCGCCATCCTTCAGCAAAACGGTGTAGTCCAGGCATCGGCCTTCGCAGACAGCGTGTGTTACCAACTCCGGCAGGCCACAAACCGTCCCATAGCCCTGACCGACGGTGCCTGACTGTGTCAGCCGCGACTGGCAGCGCTGCCGCGGACAGGCCAGTCGTCACTGACGAGCGAATCCTCGCTGCAGGAACAACGCTCCGCTTCGTCCTGCTGTTGTTCTTGTTTGTCGCCGAGACCTACAGCATCACCGGTGACGTTGCCACGCACCTCGCCGATGGCAGCCGCAACGACGCCGTCGGTTGTTTGCTCGCGGCCGGTGGCAATCCGGACCTTGGGTCGATGCTCGGGACCGTGCCGGCGATGGGTGACTACGCTGCCTACGAGGCCTGCCTGCACCGATACGTCCCCGACACGTCCTGGGCGCAGTTCGTCGTGACCGGCACGATGATCATTGCGGCCGCCGTCCTCTATCGCCTGCTGCCGGTCTGGAAGGCCCGCCGATCGCGCTACGTTCCGCTGGCACGCTTTGATGCCGCAGGGGATCTGACGACTGTCATCGCCGGGCTAGTTCGCCACTCAAAACTGCCGGTCACGCTCAACCTCGACGACTGCTACGTCGATCTTGGCGCGGCGTCGGCCAGCGCGGTCGTCTTCGGAACACGGCGTCACCCGAGAATCCGGCTGAACCTGGGCTTGCTCCGCATCCGCGAGAAGAATCCCGACCGGTTCAACGCCGTCATGCTTCACGAACTCGCCCATATCGCCAACCGTGACGTCGGCATCACGTATGCGACCGTCGCGGTGTGGCGAGTGTTTCTGATCGCAGCCCTGCTCCCCGGCGCGGTGGACGATGTAATCTCGCTGCTCACCGAGCACACTCCCGCCGCATGGGGTGAGACAACAGCCGACAAGTCGGGGCTGCTGCTGGAAGTCCTGATCGTGGTGTTGGCGTACCTGACCCGAGCCGACATCCTGCGTACCCGTGAGATCTATGCCGACCGCACCGCGCAGTCGAACAACGCAATGCTGGACCGCGAAGGCCCGGCGGAGGCCGTCAGACTCAGCGCGTGGCGCAGAGCCTCAGCAAATTTCGCACAGCTGTGGCGGACCCATCCATCATGGACGGCACGGCACGCAGCGCTGCGCGATCCTTCCATTCTGTTCCGGCCACGGTTCTCAGTCCTCTTCATCACCGCTTTCGCCGCCGATATCGCGGCACACGCCCTCATCCCTGAATCGGACAACTGGGGCAGCTTGCCCCAGGCATTCATTGCCGCACTGGTCGTCGGTATTGGCGGCATTGCGGTGTGGCGCGCGGTCGTGGCCGCCACAGTCAGCCGGTCCGCACCGCCATCTGGTTGGCTCATCGGCCTATGGCCGGGCCTCGGGCTTGCCGCCGCGGAACTGCTGCGCAACGCCGACGATGGCGGTCGATGGGTTCCGGAGCATCCCGAAGCCGTCCTGGTGCTCGTCGCGGCAACCTCAGCCATCACCGCGTGGACGGCGCAATACGCTGAGCTGTGGATCAAAGCCTTCCCACGCGCCAACCTAAGACTCGCTATGGTCATAGGCCTGGTCGCGCCAGGCTTGACTCTAGCTGTGATCTTGGTGTGGTGGGACTCCGCGTTCCTTCTCCACGGATGGCTCTTCGACAACGGCCAAGTGCTGACGGCGCTGCAGCTGCCATCACACCCGCCTTGGCAGGTTGCGCCGCTGCCGTTCATCACCGCCATGCCCGGCCTGGAAATGACGTTCAAATACTTCGTCTGGGGTTTGCCGCTGCTGTGGCTCATACCACTTGCGCAATGGAGCAGGCGTGTCCCGGCCGCTCCGGCACCACGGCTTGCTCAGGAGGCACCACCCAGTACCGAACTCGCCGATGCTGAGCGGCCGCAGCTTGCCCGGCCGCTCAGCATCGGCACCATCGGCTGTGTACTGATCGTTGGCGCCCTGATGGCAACGCACTGGTACTTGAGGCCGGTCCGGACGTACGGCGGCTACGTCGTGCTCGCCGCAGAGACGGTCTGGATCATCTTGGTGTTGCTTACAGCCATGGCTGTAACCTCGGCATTCGCCACGGGGATGGCGCGAGGGCGCTATCCACTCATCCAAGGGTTGCTCGCGGCAGGGATCACCGGCGTACTCGGTCTGGTCGTCGTCTGGTTGCAGAACGCCGCCGACGGCTGCCTGGGGCCGTTCAACACTGGCAACGAGCGGCAGTGCAGATTCGAGCCAGCCTTCCCCCGTCCGGACGTTCGAGCCGACCCTCGGATACATTCTCGGCTCCGGCCTGTTGGTCGCGCTATTGGTGGCCGCAACGGTTCAGGCAGTGACGTTGCGCTGGCACACCCCCACGACAACATCAACGGAACAAAGGCCAGTTGTTGCGCACCCAACCAGGCGGCGTGCAGCTATCGGGATCGCCGCTTTCGTCGCAATGGGATCCCTGATTGCAGACACCATCTACGAGTCGGAGCGACCAGCCAATTCGGCGTCTGCCCCCTCGGTGGCCGCGCTGTTGGCTGCCCAGTCAACTCCGTCGCCCCGGACTCAAATCCTTCAAGCGATTGCTTGGTTCAAGTACGCGGGGAACGATCTGACCAACTCGTACATCAGCGCATACCAAGCCTTCGGCGATGCTGCCCGGGACTTAGCTGCCGCCACCGATGCCAGCACTCAGGCCGTCTGGGACAAGACCGTACCTCCGGCCTGCGCCGCGGTATTTGAAGCCGACCGGAAGTCGCATACCTACTTTCCCGTACCGGTCGCAGCTGGCCAAGCACTGTGGGCGAAGGCGGTAGGCCGCATGGACATAGCTGTGGCCGCTTGTCACACGATAGCGAAGTCGTCCGGCGACGTAACCGTGCCGTTCCTTGCCGCCTACGATGATACCTACGATGCCGCCGCCGCTATAAATGACACCGACAACTGGATCCTGTCCCTCACATCAACGCAGCAGCCCGAAGCACTGCCTCAGCAAGAGGGCTTGCTGGGCGAGGCACAGACTGTAACAACCGATGGCAATCTCTCTTATCGTTTCACTGTCAGCCACTACGCCGTTCACCCAGACCACACAGCCACCGTCCAGGTCGAGATGTGCTTGGACAAAGGCCTGGCCAGCACCAGGGTGAGCCTTTCCTGGGCACCCTGGTACGTCATCCTGGCGGACGGGACCACGGCCACACCAGCCAAACAGCCGTCACAGAGTGATCTAGTCGTCCCGCTCTATCCCGATGGGAACAACAAGCCGCTCACCGTCGGTGAATGCATCAGCGGCCTGATCATGTTTGATATCCCCGCAGGTGCCACCAACCAAGCAGTCGAGGTTGACCGTAAGAGTCCTGATCTGTCGTGGCGCGTTCCGCAGCCTGGTAGTTAGACGTCTGCCAACTCGCCCATGGCCATGCAGTTCGCTATTAGCGGTTCACATCTTCCCATCACTATTATTATTGCCGTGGCGGGAGTCTGGGCTAACTAGCTCTTCCCGGCTCATCGAGCTTGACCGTGGCATCAAGTCATTGGTGACCAGGTTGCGCTAGCCGAATGCGCAGCGCGCGTCGGTCTGGTTGATGCCCTCGGGGCTGTCGCGGCCCCAGGGCCCCGGAGTGTTCCCCGGATGTCCGGTTGATCACGGGATGCCGTGGAGCGTGAGAACGGCTGTGGGGTCGAGGTGGGCTCGGCGTCCGGCGGCGATGTTGGCCCATCCGGCCTTGTGGAGTG
>NZ_JAAFZA010000432.1 GCF_015356865.1 Catenulispora pinisilvae | reverse complement strand
CACCTGGGCGGCCCCACGCCCACCCTGGTCGACACCAGCACCGGCAAGGGCTGGTCCGCCTGGTCCCGCAACAAGCGCATCATCGTCATAGCGGTGATCGGCATCGTCGTCATCGGCGCCGCGGTGGCCGCGATCCTCGCCCTCTCCGGCGGCAACTCCAAGAAGAGCGCGTCCGGGACCACGACCAGCGCGCCCGCCAGCGTCCCCAACTCCGGCGCCTCCTCCAAGGCCTCGGCCCCGACCACCGCCGCGGCGGCCGGTCCGATCGGCGCGCAGCAGGGTGCGCCGGGCGCGAGTGACGTCGTCCTGCGCGGTCTCTACGTAGCCGCCGCGGACCGCGACTTCCAGACGGTCTGCGCCTCGCAGACCGTCGATGCGCAGAAGGGTGCGGCCAAGGGCGCCGGCTGGAACGGCCAGGGCGACCCCATGCCGCTGTGCGAGAAGTACTTCCAGACCAACTGGTCGACCATCAGCGCCGACTACCTGCGCAGCCGCCAGGTGACCGACGTCAAGCCGGGCGCGGCCCAGTCCACGATGACCGTCACCGTGAACGACCCGCCCCCGGCCGGCGGCGGCACCACCCGCAGCTTCACCGTGGTCTGGCAGGACACGCACTGGCTCCTGGAAGCGGCGAACGCCTGACCCCCGCCGCGCCCGGACCCGGTTCCACCCGTCCACTGGACGGTTCAGTGCTCAACGCGGCCCGGTCGGACCACTAACCTGTCACTTATGACAGGGCATGGACCGGCCGTCGCAGCGGTCGGAAACACAGCGGCCACAGGGAGTAACGGTACGTACTTCAGTACCTACTCCGTGGTCGGGATCCTCCTGCTCCTGGGTGTGGCGTTCGTGGCGACCGCCTTCGGGGCCAACCGCTTGTTGAGTCCTCACGCGCCCAGCCCCGAGAAGCTGCTCACCTACGAATGCGGCGTGGACCCGGTCGGCGAGGGGTGGGCCCATACTCAGGTCCGCTATTACGTATATGCGTTCCTCTACGCCATCTTCGCCGTAGACGCCGTATATCTGTTCCCCTGGGCGACCATCTTCGCGGCACCCGGCTTCAAGGGCACCACGCTCGTGGAAATGTTCGTCTTCCTCGGCTTCTTGGCGGTCGGCTTGCTGTACGCCTACAAGAAGGGTGTGCTGGCATGGCTGTAGACCTCCCCATCCCCCGCGTGGGCGCCCCCGGGCAGTCCTCTACAGAGGGACCAGGCACGGGAACAGGTACGGGAGCCGCATTAGGGCTCCTCAACAGCGCCGCCCCCCAACCGATGCGCGTCGTCCTCAACTGGGGACGCCGCTACTCCCTCTGGGTCTTCAACTTCGGCCTGGCCTGCTGCGCGATCGAGTTCATCGCCACCTCCATGGCCCGCCACGACTTCATCCGCCTGGGCGTCATCCCCTTCGCTCCGGGACCTCGCCAGGCCGACCTGATGGTCGTCTCCGGCACGGTCTCGGACAAGATGGCGCCGGCCGTGAAGCGGTTGTACGACCAGATGCCCGAGCCCAAGTACGTGATCTCCTTCGGCTCCTGCAGCAACTGCGGAGGGCCCTACTGGGACTCCTACTGCGTCACCAAGGGAGTCGACCAAGTCATCCCGGTGGACGTCTACGTACCGGGCTGCCCGCCCCGTCCTGAAGCTCTGCTTCAAGGAATCATTAAGCTCCAAGAAAAGATCGCGGCCGAAGACCTCGCCGCGCGCTATAGCGGACGTGATCCGCGCAACGCTCCGCGGCTCCCCTTTATGCGCCGCGCTCCTAAGCATCTCTCTAGAGCCTCTACCGGCGATGGCGGAGCGACGTCCCAAGCCGTCGCCGACACGAAGACCATCGCGGACATCCTCGCGACGGCCCAGGCGCAGGCCCCGGTCTCCCTCCTCCCGCCGCGTGAGGACGCCCCGACGGTCCTCCTCCCAGTTGTGGAGAAGCCGAAGCCGCCGAAGCTCTTCTACCGCCGCTACCCGAAGGAACTGCGGCGGTCCCGTGACATCGGTCTCAACATCCTCAACCAGAAGCCGGACCCCGACGATGACTGAGCCCGAGAGCGAGCGCGAGGTCGAGCCTCAGATCGAGCCCGAGATCGAGTCCCAGATCGAGATCGAGCCTGAGACCTGGGACGACGTCCAGGAGACCTTCGGCGAGCGGACCGTCACCGTCCCCTCCGACGACTGGCTGGCCACGCTGGAACGGGCCCACGGACTCGGCTACACGTTCTTCGACTGGCTGTCCGCCGTCGACGAGGAGGACGCCGGGTTCGACGTCTTCGCACACGTCGCCAAGATCGAGGGCGCGCAGAAGGCCACCCGCCTGCTGATCAGGACCCGCATTCCCAAGGACAAGCCCGAGCTGCCCTCGGCCGTGCCGATCTACCGGGGCGCGAACTGGCACGAGCGCGAGACGTTCGAGATGTTCGGCATCACGTTCACCCGGCACCCGAACCTGATCCCGCTGCTGCTGCCGGACGGCTTCGACGGCCATCCGCTGCGTAAGGACTTCGTGTTGGCCGCGCGGGTCGCCAAGGAGTGGCCGGGCGTCAAGGAGCCGGGGGAGGGCGGGCCTTCGCACGCCGCTCCGGCCGGGCGGGCGACGCGCCGTCGTATGGTTCCTCCCGGCGTTCCGGACGGCTGGCTGAAGCCTCTACCCGAGGACGAGCCGGCTAAGACCGGCGATGGACAGGAAGGCGGAGCATGAGCGTCACGGACGCCGTCGTCCGCCTGGCCATCATCATGGGGTTCTTCCTCATCGTGCCGCTGGTCGTCGGTCAGATGGAGCACAAGGCGATGGCGCACATGCAGTCCCGTGTGGGGCCGATGTACGCCGGGGCCTTCCACGGCTGGGCGCAGCTCGTCGCCGACGGCGTGAAGTTCGCGCAGAAGGAGGACGTGGTCCCGGCCGCCGCTGACCGCCGCGTGTTCCAGCTGGCGCCGGCCGTCGCGCTGATCCCGTACCTGGTGGCGCTGGTCACGATCCCGGTCGGGCCGGGCACGCAGGTCGGGCGGAACCTGGACGCCGGGCTGTTCTTCGTGCTGGCGGTGATGGGCGTCGGCGTGCTGGGCTCGCTGATGGCCGGCTGGGCCAGCGCGAACAAGTACTCGCTGCTCGGCGGCATCCGCAGCGCGGCGCAGCTGATGGCGTACGAGCTGCCGATGATCCTGGCCGCGTCCTCGGTGGCGATGGCCGCCGGCACGCTGTCGCTGACCGGTATCGCCGAGTCCTGGCACTGGTACTGGCTCCCCTGGCAGGCCGCGGGCCTGTTCGTGTTCTTCGTCTCGGGCCTGGCCGAACTCCAGCGTCCACCGTTCGACATGCCGGTGGCCGACTCCGAGATCATCTTCGGTGCCTACACCGAGTACACCGGCATCCGCTTCGCGCTGTTCCTGCTGGCCGAGTACGCCGGCATCGTCCTGCTGTCCCTGCTGACCGCGGTGCTGTTCCTCGGCGGCTGGAAGGGCCCGTTCTACTTCGGCCTCGGCGCCGCCGGCTTCGGCTGGTTCTGGACCATGGCCAAGACCCTGGTCCTGGCCTTCCTGGTGATCTGGCTCCGGGTGAGCTACCCGCGGCTGCGCGAGGACCAGCTCCAGAAACTGGCGTGGACGACGCTGATCCCCCTGGCGTTGGCGCAGATCGCGCTGACCGGAATCCTGAAGGTGGTCTGATGGCCGAGGACAAGAGCGCCGAAAAGCGCGGCCTGCCCGGCGCCGGCTTGGCCAAGGGCCTGGCCACGACCCTGAAGACGATGACCCACCGCTCCGTCACGGCGCAGTACCCGGACGTGAAGCCGGAACTCCCCCCGCGTAGCCGGGGCGTCATCGCTCTCCTGGAGGAGAACTGCACCTCCTGCATGCTCTGCGCGCGCGAGTGCCCGGACTGGTGCATCTACATCGACTCCCACAAAGAAGTCGTCCCCGCCGCCGAACCCGGCCAGCGCGACCGCACCCGCAACGTCCTCGACCGCTTCGCGATCGACTACAGCCTGTGCATGTACTGCGGCATCTGCATCGAGGCCTGCCCCTTCGACGCCCTCTTCTGGTCCCCGGAATTCGAGTACGCCGAATTCGACATCGTCGACCTCCTCCACGAAAAGGACCGCCTCCGCGACTGGATGTGGACGGTCCCCCCGCCCCCGGCCCACGCCGCGAACGCAGAGCCCCCGAAGGAAATCGCCGCAGCCCAGAAGACGGTCGAGAAGCAGGCGGCAGCCGAAGCCAAGGCAGCAGCCGACCGCGCCGCCGCCGCCGTGCCGAAGCCCACCCCCAC